>CAYTEK010000001.1:0-43214 GCA_964436715.1 uncultured Verrucomicrobiota bacterium
CCCCGCCGCCCAGCGCAGCAGCATGCCCAGCCCCCCGTACATCGCCACGTGAACCCACTTGTCGATTCCGGGAACCTCCGCCAAAGACGGCGGAAACAGCCACGCCGGAACCAGGGAGA
This sequence comes from uncultured Verrucomicrobiota bacterium, assembly GCA_964436715.1. GTDB lineage: Bacteria > Verrucomicrobiota > Kiritimatiellia > CAIQIC01 > Lenti-01 > Lenti-01. The sequence continues at coordinate 120 of CAYTEK010000001.1, forward strand.
GCACCGCGATCCAAGCCAGATAACCGCCGCAGATCCACCGTCGCGCGGCCAAGGGACACGGTCGCCGCCGCGCGCCGGCGCGGCACGCCGCGGGCATGGCCGGGGGCTCTCTCGGGCCGCTCATCCGTTTTTCCCCTCAATGCCCGGCCGCGCGGCGGACGATGCCGCACGTGCGATCCAGATCGGCATCCGTCATCGCGGTGCCCGACGGCAGGCACAGCCCGCGCGCGAACAGGCGTTCGCTGACGGCTTCCCCATCCGCCTTCCAAAGCCGCCGGCCGCGAAAAACGGGCTGCAAGTGCATGGGTTTCCACACGGGCCGCGCTTCGACGTTCTCCGCCTCGAGCGCCGCGCGCACCGCGTGCGTGTCGGCGCCGAACGCCGCCGGATCGATCTGCACCACCGTCAGCCAGCGGTTGCTCCGCCAGCCGGCCGGCTCCGGCATGAAGGAAATGCCCGGCAGATCGCCCAGCCGCTGGCGATAGCCCTCGAAAATCTCGCGGCGGCGGCGCACGCGCTCGTCCAGCACGGCGAGCTGGCCGCGGCCGATGGCGGCCAGGATGTTGCTCATCCGGTAGTTGAAGCCGATCTCCGCGTGCTCGTACCACGGCGCCGCCTCGCGCGCCTGCTGCGACAGCTTGCGCGCGTGCTCGATCAGCCCCGCATCGGCCGAGGCCAGCATGCCCCCGCCGGAGGTCGTGATGATCTTGTTGCCGTTGAACGAAAAGACCGCCGCCCAGGCGTCGGCGCCCGCGTGGCGCCCGCCGGCGCGCGCGCCGACGGCTTCCGCCGAGTCGCAGATCACCGGCACGCCATGGCGGTCGCAGATCGCGCGAATGCGCGGCAAATCGCACGGCTGGCCGTACAGATCGGTCGGAATCACGGCCTTGGGCAGGCGCCCGCGGCGCGCGGCGTCGGCCAGCGCCTGTTCCAGCAGCGTCGGATCCATGTTCCAGGTCGCCGCGTCGCAGTCGATGAAGGTCAGCGTCGCGCCTTCGAAGGTCGCCGGCGTCACGCTGCCGATGAACGTCAGCGTCGCCGCCAGGATTTCGTCGCCGGGCTTGACGCCCAGATGCCGCAGCGCCAAGTGGGTCGCTGCCGTGCCGCTGGCCAGCGCCAGGCAATGCGGAATGCCCGCGTACGCGGCGAATTCCCGCTCGAACGCGTCCACCATCGGCCCCAGCGGCGCGATGTAGTTCGAAGCGAACGCCTGCGCCACGAATTCCTGCTCGCGGCCGCCCATGTGCGGCGGCGACAGGAACAATCTCGGATTCTTGCTCATCGCCCGTCCTTTGTCGGCGCCTAGTAGCGCACGGCTTCGCGTTCCATGCGAGCGGAAAATTCCGCGCAGCGCAATCCTAGGCGCACGTCCAGCTTCAGCCGCCGCGCCAACCCGGGCCAGACCGTTGCCAGCACATAGCCCAAGTCGCGCCAAAAATCGCCGGTTTCCAGATATTCCCGGTTCAAGCGCACTTTTTCGGGATAGACCGCCGCGTCGTTGAACGCCTGCGGATTTCGGGCCAGGGCCAGCCAACGTTCTTCGTCGCGAAACAGCAGCGGGGGGGGGCGCGTGAGCCCCGGCCGGTGTTCGTGGATCACCGGTTCGGCGCGGGCCAGCCGATCGGCGTAGCGCGGCACGTCGGGCCGGGGCCCGACGAACGACATCCGGCCCGCCGCCACGTTCCACAGCTGCGGCAATTCGTCCAGTTTCCAGCGCCGCAACCAGCGGCCCAGCGGCGTCACGCGGGCGTCCGTCGCCGTGGTGACGGACCCTTGCGCGGCGGCGCCCATCCGCATCGTCCGGAATTTGGCGCACCGGAACAGGCGCCCGTGCCGCCCCACCCGTTCCTGCACGAACAGCGCCGGTCCCGGCGACGTGGCGCGCACGAGCAAGGCGATCGCAAACAAAACCGGCGCCAGCAGGATCAGTCCCGCCGTCGCCGCGCAGAAATCGAACAGCCGTTTCGGAATGGCCCAGCTTTTTCGCACGGCGCGCCTCAAGACCCCAGCGTTTGCGCCGGCCAATCCGACCGCGCCGCCACGTCGCCGGCCAATTGGGTTTCGAACTCGCGGAGCATGCGCCGGAATTTGCCTTCGAACCCGCGCCGGCCCAGGCCTTGGTGCAGGCGCGTTTTCAGCGACAGCGGCAGGTCCAGGTGCGCGAATTCGTCCGGATCGAATTCGTAGGGATGGCAATAGGCCACGAACACGTCGCCGACCAGCACCGTCCGTTCGATCGCCCAGCGGATGGCCGCAAACGGCAGCAACCGGTGGTAGCCGCCGCCCGCCACGGGCAAATTGCGGCCCAGCGCCCGCAGCGTCGCCACGGGCAATTCCACCAGCGTGCGGCCGCCGCTCAATTCCAGGCGCACCGGCTGGGCCGGAAAATCGGGCACCCCGAACCGCGCCAGCCCCGCCGGATTGACGCTGGCGTCGTAGGCGAACCCTTCCTCCGCCAAGACGTCGAATGCCCACAGGGACGACTTCACGATCGAAAAGTCCGGCGCCCGATAGCCGCGCACCGCCTGGCCGGTCAGTTGCTCCAGCTGCGCCTTGGAGCGGCGCACGTCTTCGCGAAACTGCGCCGGCGACAGCCGGAACACGTCCACGTGCCCGTAGCCGTGCGAGGCCACCTCGTGGCCTTCGGCGGCGATCCGCTTCACGCAGGCCGGAAACTTTTCGGCGAATTTGCCCAGCACGAAGCACGTGGCCCGGGTCCGTTCTTCCGCCAACACGTCGAGCAGGTGCTCCACGTTGGGGCCGGCGCGATCCGAAATCGGCAGATTCGGGTCGAGGGTGGACTGCGCCCAGTCCTCGACGTCCACGGTGCAAACCAACGGCATGCCTACTTCTCCTGCAAATCCACTTCCGTCTTTTGTCCGCGGCGCACCGCCACGAGGACCGTGGCGCGGCGGCCGTCCGCCCGCTCCAGGTCCACCGGCACGCGCTCGAAATCCGCATCGCTCCGGTTGTCCACGACCAAACGCGTTCCGGCCAGCGCGACGGTCACGCGGCGCGTGCGCGGACTCAACACCTCGCGCCAATACTTGCCGACGCCGAAAAGCGTGTCGATGAAAAATTCCCCGCGGAAATCGACCAGCGCGGACCGGAGGATGCGTTCGGTGAAGCGCGCGCAGACCGGGCCCTCCCACTGGCGCATGTGCTGATGGCACATGAAGACCATCGGCCGCCCCAGGCGCCGCGCGCGGTGCATCCAGAACCGCAGCATCGCGTAATGGTGCACGTGCTGCGGGTCCGGCGGATAGCGCGACGTCAGTTCCACGGCGTTCGTGCCGCCCGGATGGTGCGGCGGCGGCTGGAACAGCACGTTGTCGCGCGCGCGGATGTCGGAACCGCTCAGCACTTCGCAGCCGGCCGCTTCCGCGGCCCGCGCCGTGTCGGCGTCGTTGCAGCGCCCCGGTTTCGCCCAGGAACGCGGCACGAACCCCAGCAGGCGCTCGCACCACCGCGCCGCCTCCAGGATGTTGTCGCGCTGTTCGCCGAACGACGACGCGTCGGCGCCCAGCCAGGGATAGCGCCCCGCGCCCATCTTGGCGTGCGATTTCCAGCCGTTTTCGGCCGCCGCCGCCGCCGCCGTGTCGTAGTGCAGATGCCCGTGGTTGCCCAATTCCAGCACGAAGGATTTTCCGGCGCCTTGTGCCGGATAGGGACAGGCATGGCGCAGATCGACGCGCGCGCGCAGCCATTGGACGAAGCGCGGGATTTCCGTCGCGCCGTGGTCGCGGCCCTCGTGCGCCGCCCAGGCGCGCGCCGCTTCTTCGTCGAACGCCAGCCGCGTGGACAGGCACATCGTCTGCGGGAACGCATAGCGCGCGGCCAGGCCCAGCGTCGTTTCCAGCCCGGCGATGGACTGCCGCGTGAGCACGTCGTAGAGATCCATGTCGCCGCGCCAGAGGAACGCGCTGTGCCGGCCGCCGGGATAGCGCGCGATTTCCGCCCGCAGCGGCGGCGCTTCCGTCGCCGAGCGGCAACCGGCGTGCTTCAGGCGCAGGCGGCGCGGCGGACGCCCCGCCTCTTCCACCACGATCGCCAAGGCGCCGCTTGCGGTCGCGGCCGCCGGCCGCAACGTCCAGCGAAAGCGCCCGAATCCGCCGGCGGGAACCGCTTCCGCGGCGGCGCCGACGGTCGGTCGCCACGATTCAGGCGCTTCCAGCCGCACTTGCACGCGGCGGGCCGCGCCCGCCGGCGCCGGATTTCCCACGATCAATTCCACGTCGAACGGCACGCCCGTCCACAGCGTGCCCAAATCGCCGCGCGGCCAACGCGCCACGAACGGCGCCTCGACCGTCAGGATCAGATCGTCGGGAACGGGACCGGCGACGAGATGCCGTTCCCAGCGGCGATTGGCGAATTCCAGCGCGACCAGCGCCGCACCGAGCGTTTCGACGGCGAGCCACGGCGTGCCGCCCCACGCCAACAGCGCCAGTCCGAGCGCCGCCGCCGCGGCTTCCAAGCCGAAGCGGCCGACGCCCAGCTTCTTCGGGAACGTCTCCCAGAAGACGTTGGCCAAATACATCGCCCACCCCGCCCGGCTCCGCGCCAGGAAGAACATCCGGGCCAGCGCCGCCAGCGCGAACAAGGCGCCGCCGATCATGAGCGCCGGAAGGTTCATGAAAACGGATCCCACGGCGCCAGGCGCGCGGCCTCGCCGCGCGCGGTGGCTTCGATGGCGTCGGCGTAGCGGTCCAGCACGTCGGCCTGCCGCAGGTGCGTCGCAAGGAACCGCTGGCCGGCCGCGCCCATTTCCCGGGCGCGCTCGGGATGGTCCGCCACCTCGAGCAGGGCTTGCGCCAGCGCCTCGGAATCGAAGGTCGGCACGACCACGCCCGCACCGATGCGCCGAAGCAGATCCGCCTGCACGCCTTCCAAGGACGCCACCACCGGCTTGCGCGCACCGAGATAGTCGATGAACTTGTTTTCGAAATAGATGTGGATCAGCGGGCTGCGGAACAGCGACATCAGCGCCGCATCCGCGCCCGCCAGGATCGCGGGCACCTGCGACCGCGGCACCGGCTCGTGGAAGTGGACGTTGTCCAGCCCCAGTTCCCGCGCCAGCGCCTGCGCCTTGGGCAGGCTTTGGCCATAGCCGAACAGATCGATGCGGACGTCCGGCCGCGCTTTCAGGAAGGCGCCCGCGCGCACGAGGGTTTCGGCGGCGGTCACTTCGGTCAGCGAGCCCGTGTAGACCGCCGCGAATTGCCGGTCCCAGCCGTATTGCGCGCGAATCCGCTCGCGGGTGCCGGGCGCCAGCCGGAAGAATGCTTCGTCGTAGCTGTTCGGGAACAAGTCCAGCCTGTCGGGAGGAATTCCCTTTTTCAGCAGTTCGATCTTGAGGCCGGGCGTCAAGGTCGCGACGCGCGCGGCGCCGCGATACAGCGACCGCGCCAGCGCCTGCAACGGCACCGCCTGCCACGGTGCGATGGCTTTCTTGACCACGAGCGCGGCGGGCCACAGGTCGCGAACCTCCAGCAGAAACGGCTTTCTCCAGCGGCGCGCCAGGCGCAGGGCCGCCGCCCCGCCGAACAGCGGCTGGATGGTCGCCAGCACGACGTCGGGCGGCGCCAGGCGCCGGCCGATTCCATAAGCCGACCACGCGAACCGGCCGTAGGTCTTGAGTCGATTGGCCAAACTCGCCCGCAGGCCGCGCGGCACCGGCAGCCGCCGCACGCGGATGCCGCCGCCGCCCGGCAGCGCGACGGTTTCTTCCGGCTCGGTTTGCTCGTTGTAGACGTTGAGGTCGCACGCCAGCACGTCCACGAAATGCCCGCGCTCGGCCAGGCGCCGCACGAGATCGCGCGGCTGGCGCGGACCCGGCGCTTCCGGACCGGGATAGAACTGATGGACGTAGAGGATGCGCATGGCGGAAATTCCTCAGGGCAACCCGCGCGCGATGGGCGGTCCCAAGACGCGGCTGAGCCCCAGCGGCAGGCGCTTCCACAGCGCGATGGCGAGCGCGAACGACCGGTTTTCCTTGTTCAATTCGGGCAAATCCGTCCGTTCCAGCAGCTGATAGGCCCACGGCAGGATGCGGGATTCGCCGCCCCAATACTTCTTGAAATCGAGATGGCTGGAATCCGCCGTGCTGCGCCCGAGATCGATGCGCCGGCAGCCGTCCGCGCAGGCGTCGGCGATCGCCCGCCAATTCATGGCGTGCACCGGCGCATGGCACAATTCCTCCCGCAGCGACGCGGACCAGACGAAATGGCAGACGTCGCGCCCGCGCACCACCATCTTCGCCGCGATGGTCTTGCCCTGCCGCCGCGCGCGGTAGATCCGGATGCGCTCGGGAAACGCTTCCAGCGCGGCCGCGAAGAAGCGGCGCGTCAGCACCGGCGTGCCGAGATCGCGCAGATTCCGGGAATAGATGGCATAGAAATCCGCCAAGCCCGCCGCGCCCTGGTCGACGGTCACGCCGCTTTTTTCCGCCTTGCGGATCTTGTTCCGCACGTTGGAATGCAGCCGCGCGAACGTGGCCTCGGCACCGCCGGCGAGCGCGATCTCGGTGACCACCTTGCGATCCGTCGTCGGCCAGGCAGACCGCAGCGGATGCAGTTGGCGCAGCTCGATGCTGTCGCAGCCGGCGGCGCGCGCGAGGCGGGCCGCCTCGGCGCCGAGCGCCTGTTCCGCGGCGGCATCGTCGGCCACGATGCCGCCGTAGCTCACGAACGGCAGGCTGACCCCCTGCGCGCCGAACAACCGCGACGATACGATGAACAGCGGATAGATGCCCACCACCCGCGGCCCCTCCCAGGCCATCAAGTAATGGCCGGCCTGGCCCGTCGTGCGCTCGATGACGCGCTTCCAGCCCGCGAGATGGAACACGGTGGCTTCCGCCCGGGCGGAGACGTACGCGTCCCAGTCCGGCTCTTGGCTGGGCATGCAGGCCTGGACGTTCACCCGGCGGCTCCCACCGCGACGCGCACGGTCGCCTGCGCCGGCACGTCGATCAGGCGCAGGCAGCGCCGGCCGCCGCCGAAATCGATTTCCAGCGGCAAGCCCGCCAGCGCGCGATCGCCGACGTTCTGGACTTCCACCGCGTCCCCCGCGATCCGCACCTGCACCGTGCGCGTGCGCTCGCTCAGCACGTCGCGCCAATACCGTCCCAGCGCGGTCAGCGTCGCCGGATGCACGTCGCCTTCCGCGTCGGCCAGCACGTGCCGCAGCCACGCGGCGACGAGGTTGAAGCAGGCATTGGATTGATAGGCCAGCAAGTGGTGGTGCGCCAGGAACACGAGCGCCCGACCGTGGCGGCGCGCGAACCCGAGCCAAAACATCAGCATGGCGATTTGCGGCGCGTTCGTCGGATCGCGCGGCAGCATGCGCGTGAGCTCCACGAGGCGGGCGCAGCCGGCGGGATGATGTTCGGCCGGAAACGTCAGCAGCTTCTGCCATTTGGTGGCGTCGGTCTCGGTGCCGACTTCGATGCCCGCCGCCTCGACCGCGCGCGCGGTGCTGGCGTCGAACATGTCGCTCGGCGGCGTGTAGCAGGTCGGGCGCACGCCCAGGTTTTCCGCGAAGGACCGCGTACAGGCCAAGATGTTGTCGCGCTGTTCCGCGAACGAATCGCACGGATGCTCCTGCAGCCACGGATAGCGGCCTTGGCCGACGCGCGCGTGCGACGTCCAGTCGTTGCCGGGGTCGGCCGCCGCATGCGTGCCCCAGTGCAGATGCGCATGGTTGCCGATTTCCGCCGCCAGCGGGCGCTCGGTTCGGGTCGGGAATTCCTGTTCGACCGCGACGTCCACTTCCTCGCGCCAAAACCGGATGAAATCGGGAATTTCCTCGCTGTGGCGGTCCCAGCCGAAATGTTGGCAGAATGCGGCGTGTTCGTCGGGATGCAAGCTGAGGCGCGACGAAAGCATCACGGTGGTCGGCATGCGGAACCGGGCGGCCAAGCCCAAGGCCAGGCGCAAGCCGGCCGCCGACTGAAACGTCGCGGGATCGTACAGGTCGTTGTCGCCCCGCCAGACGAAACCCGCGCGCGCGCCGTATTTCCAGCGCCGGATGGCCGCGTTCCGCACGCGCTGCGCGCCGCGGGCGGGAACCGCGGCGACGCGCAGGCGGCGCGTCCAGGTCCAATCGCCGTGGGCCACGCGCAACCGGACGTCGCCGCCCCGGCCCGCGCGCTCCCCGCGCAGCGCGAACGGAATCGCGACCACCTGCCCCGGTTCCGGGCACGGCCATTCGCTTTGTTTTCCGGCCTCGATCCGCACGCGGGTGCTGGCAGTCGCGAGTTCGATGCGCAGCGGCAGCTGGGGCCGCACGATGCCCGGATTCAGGATCAGCAACTCGTACGGCTGCGACCAGCCTTCCGGCAGGACGCCGGCGCGATACGTGCGCCGTCCGCGCCGCAGCACCGGCCCGCGCAAAGTCACGATCAGGCGCGGGATCGGCAACGGCACGCGGCCGGCGCAATCGGCCTGCTGCCGGGCCGGAGCGTCCGCGCGCCAGCGCAACTCCACCCGCAACGCCCACACCCAGGCGCCGCCCAGCACCACCGCGACGACCGCCGCGCCGGCGCCGCCCAGCCAGCACCCGGCGCCGCCCGTCGCGACGAGCCACAGCAGCGCGTCCAAGCGCTCGCGGCGGAAATGCAGCTTGATCTCCAGCGTTTCGTAGACGACGTTCGCCAGCAGCATCAGCCAGCCGGCGCGGAACGGCGCCAGAAAGAAACACTTGCTCAGCAGGAAAACGCCGGCGCAACCCAGCCACGCGGCATTCACAACGATGGAGGCGATTGGCGCAGTCATGGTGTGGGCAGCCAGCGGTCGGCCGTCGGCCGTGAATAATCCGGACTTACGTTCGTTCCTTTGGTTTCCATATTTCTGGATTTCGGATCATGGCGCCAAGCTTGGCTCCGATTTCATCCGAACGCCTTTGCAAAACCGTGTATATGTTTTTATCGAGATAACCGCAATCGCAAGCCGTGGCCAACCAATGCTGGGTTTCGGCGTTTTCACCGTCGGAATCGGTGAGCTTGGAAACAAAATGCGCGGCATATCGCCGTTTCCGCCAAGCCTCGGCGATGTTGGCTCCGATGGAACGCGAGGCGCGCCGGATTTGGTCGGTCAACGAAAACGTCTCCTCCTTGGGAAACGACTTCGTGAGGCGGAATACGTCGTGCTGGAGTTGGAACGCCAACTTGTACACTTCCAAATCTTGGTAGCGCTGCACGCTCATGGCCGAGGAGTTCCCCCATCCGCCGACGGCCGACGGCTTTCTGCCGACTGCTTGCGCCACCACGCCGCGATCTCCGCGCCCGTGGCGCACCACGGACGGCGCGCGGCCAACCGGGACAGCAACTGTTCGTAGGTCCACTGCCATTCGCGATATTCCGGCTCGTTGAAGCAGTCGTTGTGCCACAGCAGCGTCACCAAGCCCCCCGCGGCAATCGCCGGTTCGATGGCGTGCCAGGCGCGTTCCAGCGCTTCGGCCCCGGACAGCGGCTCCTGGAACAAGGCCACGTCCATGACGGTCAACGGCAGTTCGATGAGGTCCAACTTGCGGCCGGTCGCCGGATCGGCGGCGAAATACGGAAACAGGCGCCCCGCGCGGGCGCCGATGCGGTCGGCGTGGCCGAAGGTGGCATCGTACCGGAAACCGGCGGATTGCTGCGCCGCCCAGGTTTCCGCGCCGGAAAACCGCAGGAAGTGGTTGCGGATGCCGACGATCTCGCCGCCCAAAGCGGCTTGCAGGATTTCGCGGCTTTCGCGGTAGGCCGCCGCCTGGTTGAAGCGGTAGTAGCCGCCATGCAGGCCGATCTCGCCGCCCGCCGCCCGAATCATGTCCGCGATGCGGCGCAGGGTCGGCGCCGTCACGTCGTAGCGCGCGCCGCGGCGCCGCCAGCGCCGGTCGTGCAGCACGAAGAACGTGGAGCGAAAGCCATGGCGCGCCTCCACGTCCAGGATCGTCCGAAAATCCATTTCCGGCGCCTTGGGCGCCACCCAGGCGCGCGCCAGGCGGCGCAGGGTCGCGCCCGCGCGCCGCACTTCCCCGCCGACCAACAGGCGCCGGGCGCGGTTCAGCGCCGCCAAGGCGTAGAACGGCTCGCGGTCGTGGATCTTGTCGACGTCGTGCGACAGAAAGAGCGCGAACGGCGCTCCGCCGGGCCAGGCGCAAGCCGCGCCTTCGTTGACATCAAGAGGCGGCATAACGCGCGAAATTCCCGGCGGCGCGCCGGAGCGCGCGCCAGCCGATGGGCGGATAGTGCGTTCCGCCCTTTTCCTGCTCCCGGGATTCCAGCTCCTGCCCAGACAAGAGGCGGTCCACCACTTCGATGAATCCATTCAAGCCCTGGCGCGCCACGTCCGCGACGGCCGCGCCGAACGAAACGTCCTTCCGAACGGCCACCCGACGCTGCAGCACGATGCGCCCGCCGTCGACGACCGGCGAAACGAAATGGATGGTGAAGCCAATCTGGTCGAACTCGTCGTTTGCCATGGCCCACAGGACGCAGTCGGAGCCGCGGTAGCGGGGCGCCAGGCCGTGATGCCAATTGAGCGCGCCGCGCCGCGCCAGGCCGTACAGCGCGGGCTGGATCACCGGCGCGCCGAGAAACAGCACGTAATCCGGCCGGAGTTCCGCCACGCGCGCGAGCGTTTCCGGCGCATGGGGATCGTCCACGTCGAAATGGCGGCAACGCGTCCGGAGCGCGGCGCGCGCCGCCGCCGTGATCTCCGGGAACGGCTGCGCGGCCGGATCGAGCACGCGGCCCCGGAGCGCGCGGCCGAGCAGGAAATCCGCGAGATACCCCGCCCCGCGCTTGCGCGCCAGCCGTTTCAGCACCGCGAAGCTCTGCGCGCGCGTCCGGCCGCGGACGTTGAGCACGACGACGTCCTGCGCCTTGCGCAGCAGGAAATCGGCCATGACGCCGGCCTCCGGCAAATCGCGGGTGGTGAGAATCAGCCAGTTCATGGTGCGGACGAATTCGCGCTCAGCGCTTGCGCGCGACGATCAGCAGGTTCATCGGAAACAGGATCGGAATGGGAATCGCGCGCGTCTGCAGAACATCGAACTTCGCGCGCACGTCGTCCAGAAACCGGTGGACGTGGAATCCGGCATGGCAGCCGCGGTCGTACTTCTCCACGTCGCAGAAGCGATACAGCCAGTGCCGCAATGCGACGGGGAAATCGATGCCCCGCGTCTGCTTGCCGGTGCAGACCCGCGCGAAGTACTTGATCAACGCCGGGTAGCCGATTTCGATGGGCACGGAGCACACGAACAGGCCGCCCGGCTTGAGCACGCGCAAGATTTCCGCGAGGCATTGGACGCGGTCCGCCCGGCTCGGCACGCAGTTCAGGGCTTCGAACGAGGTGCACACGTCGAACGCGGCGTCCGGCAGCGGCAGTTGGCGGGCATCGGCGGTGAGCACCGCCTCGCGCGGATGCGCCGCGCGGAATTCTTGCGAGTGTTCCTCGTAATAGTTGACGCTGAGCATCTCCTTGGCCAGCGGCCGCAGATACGGCAGGCCGATGCCGTCGGCGGCGCCGATGTCCAGCAGCTTCTCCGGCTGGGCTGGCCCCGACAGGCGCCGAATCGCCTGCGCCGCCGCGCGAAACCGCGCGAACCGCTGCCAGACGACCAACCGGCCGCCGCTCAAGATGCGCTCACTGTAAGTGACCATGTCGTCCTCCCGTGTCCCGCCCCGCCCGCCTAAAAGAAATTCCGATTCCGCAGCTTGAGCGCCATTTCGAGCGGCCAGCTCGCCTTGTTCACCGTGAGGTACGGCGTCAGCCGCCCGCCGAAACCGCGGAAAAAGCGTTCGATCGGCGGCAGGACGGAGCCTTCGAAATCGAACGTCCGCAGGCCGAGCTCCCGGGCATGGCGGATGGCCTCCGCGACCGCCAAGGCGCCGGCGCCGTGGTGGCGGTTGTCCGCCCGATAGCCGCCCAGCAGGTAATACGCCGTCTGCGCGTCGTGGATCACGAAGCTGGCGGCGATGGGCTGTTCGGCGCGACGCACGACGAAGGCATAGCTGTTGTCGGGCCGGGCATACCGAAACAGGACGGCCTCCAGCAGCGCGCGATCCAGATGCTTCCGCTGCCGCCCGAAGGACGCCAGCACGAGGTCCCGCACCGTCGCCATGTCCGTTTCGCGCTGCGCGACGAGACCGTCGCGCTGCGCCTTCGAAACGTCGTTGCGGCGGTCGGGCGCCATGTTCGCGCGGAGCTGTTCCGGCGTCTGCGCCAGATCGAGCAGATAGGTGTAGAGCGGCACGACCTTGAACCCGCGCCAGAAGAACGGCAGCCCGTCGGCGACGTCCCGCGCCAGCGGCACCATGCAGATCGCCGCGCGGCTTCGGTCCAAGTGCTCCGCCAGGCACTCCAGTGCCCGGCGGCGCTCTTCGAACGCGGCGACGGGATTGGTGGAGCGCACGGCCAGGAACGGACCGCAGATCGGCGTGAACGGCGGCCGGCGGATGATCTCCAGTCCCCAGCGCCGTTCCCGATACAGCGACAAGCCGCCGCGCAGCTGGCCGCCGTCGTCGAACAGGCCATAGGCCTGCATTCCGGAACCGAACAGCGCCAGCCAATCCAAACGGTTGAACAGCGTGCCGTGGGTCTTGGCCAGCTCGTCGTAGGCCGCGAATTCGGCGGGTTCCAGCGCGCGCAGCTTCATGGCGCTCCTCGGCCGGCGAACAAGCGCCGGTACGCGTCGCACAAGATCGGTTCCATGTGTTCCCAGCGGTATTTCGTTTCGGACAAGCGGCGCGCCGCCGCCGCCATGCGGGCGGCGCCGTCCTGGTCCGCGATCATCCGGCCGATGGCCGCGGCATAGGCTTCCGGCGAGGTGGAATCCGCCAGCAGGGCGCATCCTTCCCGCGCCAGCACCGCGAAATGCGAACGGGGAAAGTCCGGCCCCACGATCGGAATGCCGTAGAGCAAATAATTGAAGCATTTGTTCGGCGCGGCGATTTCGTGGTTGGGCGACGGCAAGAACCCGATGAGGCCGACGTGGCAAGGCGCGATCGCCCGCCCCACCTCCGCATACGGCAGCCAACCCGTGCGCACGATCGTCCGCTCCAACCCGTGCTTCGCCACGAAGGCCTCGAGCCACGCCTTTTCCGCTCCGAACACGTCGCCGACGATCTTCCAGACCACGCGATGCTCTTGCGCCGCGAGGCGCACGGCTTCGGCCATGACTTTCAGCCCGCGCGCGAACGTCAGGGTGCCGTCGTGGCACAAGATCGTTTCCGGCCCCGCCGCCTTGGCGGCGCCGGCGCCGAACACGTCCGCGGCCGGCACGTTGAGCAGCGTGGCCACCCGTTCGGGGCCGAGCACCGCCGCCAGATCCTCCGAAATGGCCAAGCTGGCGCCGAACGCGGCGTCGCATTGGGCGATCCAGCGCCGCTCGCAGGCGCGGTAGGCCGCCATCGCCGCGGGCCACAGCGGTCGCGGAAAACGGGCGGCGGCGACGCCGGCCCAGCATTCGTGGCTGTCGAAGACGACCTTCACGCCCCGGCGCCGCTTGACCCGCAGCGCCGCCACCAGGCTGTCGGGCTCGTGGCAATGGATCGCGTCGCAGGCCTGCTCCGCGAGCGCGGCCTCCAGCCGGCCGACGGTGCGCAGGCGTTCTTTCAGGCCGCCGCCGCCGGGATATTGCGCGAATCGCACGCCGTCGGCCTGCGCGGGCAACTTCTTGCCCTGCGCGCACAGCAGGGTCACCTCCGCGCCCGCCCGGACCAGGCTGCGGGCCTCCTTGAAGAAAACGCGGTCGTCGTCGGCCTCGTGGCCCGAGGTCGCCAGGCAGATGCGGATGCCGGAAAGGTCGTTCATGGATGCCGGGGCGGCGGCGGGGCCGGGCGCGCCTCGCGTTTTTGGCCCGTCAATCCGACGCCCCACAGCTGCTTGCCGAACAGGTCGCGATAGGCGCCGGGCGCCTGGACGTCCACGACGTCGAACGCCTCCCGTTCGTACCATTCGAGGACTTCGTTGTAGCTGTGGACGTGGGCATAGCGCGGGGACAGCCAATCGCGCAGGCTGTGGATCGTGTTGGCCAAGCGCCAGCGCGCCCGGTGGCGAATGCGCGTCTTGATCAGCGCATGCAGTCCGACGCCGGCCGCGAAGAAGAACGCCTCGCGCACAAATTTTGGGGCGACGCTCAACGCGGGCCGCAGGACCATTTCCACGTGGTAGTTGATGCGCGCGATCAGGCCGGTCCAGCCCTTCTTCACGAGATGGTCGTCCAAGCCGTAGACCCAAACGAAGAGATACCCGCGCGGCCGCACGAACGGAACGATCGCCGCAAACGCCGCCCGGGTGGAGCGGTTGTGGTGCAAAACGCCTTGGCTGTAAACCAAATCGAACGCGGCCTCCGCGAACGGCAGGTGGAACAGCGAGCAGATGGTCACGTGCAGATGCGGCTGATGGCCCAGCGCGCCGCCGACGCGCACGACCGACAGATTGATGTCCGTCGCATAGATTTCGCATTCCGGCAGGAGCTGGCCCAGCGCGGCGAGTTCCTTGCCCGCCCCGCAGCCGACCACCAGCGCGCGCGCGATTTTTTCCGGGCTGCGCGGCAGCCATTTCAGCCAGACGTCGCGGTTGAGCCGGACCAGTTCTTCCTGCGTGTAGGTGAAGCTGAGGTCGTCGCCGTCCACCTCGATGAGATCCCACTCCTCGGTGAAGGTTTCCTGCGTCGTCCGCTCGCCCGGCAACGGCTCGTCGTCGGGCGCGCGGTGGTCCGACCACGCCGCCAGCGCGGCGGCATGCTTGCGCTCGAATTGCGCATGGACGGCGGCGCGGAACAACAGCATGACGGGCACGCGGTTGACGACGGGATAGCGCAGGCGGCAGGCGTCGCACAGCAGAACGCCGTCCCGCACGGCGCCGTTTTCGGCTTCCGCAAAGGCGATGGACCGGAGCGGCCCCCGGCATTTGGGACACACCAGTCGGCGTGCATGTTCTGGCGTCATATGGCTCTTTCGTTCATGGTCCGAAACCGTTCCGGCTGCGCGGGCGCATCACCGGGGCAGAGTAGCAATTTCCCGGTACATCTCCACGAGTTTCCGCGCATAATTCCGCTGGTCGAAAAGCCGTTCCGCCGTTTTCCGGGCGGCGACGCCCCGCGCCAGCAGGTCGGCCCGCGCCGCGGGCGCGGCCACGCGGACCAGCGCGTCCCGCCAGGCGGCGACGTCGCCGGCGGCAACCGTGAATCCGCCCGCCCCCGCGCCGACGAGTTCCGCGATGGAGGCGATGTCGCTGCCG
Source organism: uncultured Verrucomicrobiota bacterium (assembly GCA_964436715.1). Taxonomy (GTDB): domain Bacteria; phylum Verrucomicrobiota; class Kiritimatiellia; order CAIQIC01; family Lenti-01; genus Lenti-01. The sequence goes on from CAYTEK010000001.1 coordinate 15,347, forward strand.
ATCAACGCGCGGCCCGAGGCGAACGCCTCGAAGGCGACGTTGGGACAGCCTTCTTCCCGGCTCGGCAACAGCACGGCGTCGGCCGCGCGCAGGATCGCGGGCACGTCGGCCGGCGGCACCATCCCACCGAGTTTCACGAGATCGGGACGCTTCAGGGAATTTCGCCAGGCCTGGACCGCGGGGCTTTCCGAATCCGGTCCGCCGAAGAACAGCGCCGCGCCCGTGCGCGCCAACTCGTCTTCGACGCCGCGCCAGGCCGCCATGAGCGTGCGGCCGCCCTTCGTGTCGGCGCCGAACGCGCGATCCGCATACGTCGGCAATCCGCCCAGGTAGGCCAAGCGCACGCCGGCGCTTTCGGGGAAAACGGGCGCGCGCGCGCCGGCGGGCGAAAAGCGCTCGAGATCGGTACCGCGGTAGGCCGTGCGCACCACCGGCGCTTGCGGAAACCAGCGCCGCGCTGACGATTCCAACGCCCGGCTGTTGCATACGACGCCGTCGAGATTCCGCCGCAGGGCATCCAGATACGGATAGGATTCGAATCCGATCCGCTGCCGGTCCAGCTCGTTGATGATCTGGGTCACGTGGCGAAAGCGCCGCTGCCGCGCCAGCGCGCCGACCAGCAACCCGGCGAACTCCGCGCCGACCGAATGGACGACGTCGGCGCGCGCCAAGAGCGCTTGCATGGGGCGCTGCAGGCGCGCGCGGAACAAGCGCAGGGTGAGGCGCGGCGCGCCCGGCACCAGCGGCGCCGCGGGCCGAATCACGCGCAGGCCTGCGTAGGTTTCCTCCGACCACCCGCGCCGGCCGGGACGCCAGGCGCGCGGCGCGACGACCGTCAGATCGACCAGCCGGGCCAGTTCGACGGCCGCCCGCAGGTTGAAAATCCCGCGGTTCGGGCGATCGTCGCCCGGAAAAACGCCGGCAAAATACAAAACGTTCATGCGGTGAAGCCGGGCTAGGTCGCCCGGAAGGTTTCCTTCCAGCTCAAGTAGCTGCAGGCGGCGCACAGCAACCGTTCGTCCATGGCCGGCGCCGCGAAGTTCCGCAGCAGCGCCGGCACGTCGAGCACCGCGTCGTCCCGCTGCCGCTCCAGCAAATCCCGGAACAGGTCGCCGTTCCGGCGCAGCAGGCTGCCGGTCGGCGTTTCGTAGCCCATCTTGTCGGTGCGGTCGCGGACGACGTCGGGCAGGAGGCCGTCCAGGGCTTGGCGCAGCACGTATTTCGACCAGCCCTCGCGGAACAGCAGGCGGGTCGGCTGTCCCAGCACCCATTCCAGCAGCCGGTAATCCAGAAACGGCAGCCGGGACTCGACCGAATGCGCCATGGACACGCGATCCTCGTGCCGCAACAGGTGCGGCAGCTGGTAATGGAACATTTCGCCGCATTGGAGATCGCGGCGATCGGCGTGGAGCATGCTGGCGCGCAGGTGCTCGGTTTGCCCCGCGTGCGCGCCATAGAAATCGCGGCCGAGGATGGGCCGCACGAGACGCCGGCGCCGGATCGCGCGCAGCAGCGGCACGGAATAGTACGCGCCCGCCGCGAGCTGGATGCGCAGCGGCAGGTTGGCATGGCGCCGCGCAGCCAGGATTTCCGCCCAGGCCGCTCCGGGGTGGCCGGCCCGCAGCTGGAAAAGCGCATCGTAGGTGCGATAGCGCTCGTAGCCCAGCAGCAGTTCGTCCCCGCCCTGCCCGCTCAGCACCACGGAAATGCCGCGCTCCCGAATCATCCGATAGATCTGGAAACTGGACAGGAACGACAACGTGCCGAACGGTTCTTCCATGTGCCAGACGAAGCGCGCCCAGTCGCGCGCCAGATCGGCCTCGCCCGGCCGCAGCACGACCATGCGGGCGCCGGCCTTTTCGGCCGCGGCTTCGGCAAAACGCCGCTCCGAATACCGCCGGCCTTCGTATTCCACGTTGAAGGCGTCGAGCGGCGCCGTCTCCGCCGTCCGGCGCCGCTGTTCGCCCGCCAGGCACACCACGCTGGAGGAATCCAGGCCGCCGGAAAGCGTGACGCCCACGGGCACGTCGCTGCGCAGGCGCAGGCGCACCGCATCCGCCAGCAGTTCGCGAAACGCCGCAAAGGCTGCGCGGTCTTCCAGCGGCGCGGCCGCCGACGGCGTCCAATAGCGCCGCGGGGCCCATCGGCCGCTGGCCAGATCGGCGGCCGTCAATCGAACGCAATGCGCGGCCGGCAGGCAGCGAATGCGGCTGAAAAACGTCTCGTCGGTGTGGGTTTCCAGGCCCCACAGGAAGAAATCGGCCAGCCGGGCGCGGTTGGCTTCCCGCCCCACCCACGGAAGTTCCAGCAATTGCTTGATTTCGGAGGCGAACGCAAAGCGCCCGTTTTCGAAAACGTGGTAGAACGGCTTGATGCCGAACCGATCCCGCGCGCAAAACAACTCGCCGGCGACGGCATCGTAGATGGCCAGGCTCCACATGCCGTTGAAGCGCGGGAGGCAATCGGCGCCCCACCGCAGATACGCCTGCAGCAGGACCTCCGTGTCGGAGCGGGTCCGGAACGACACGCCGGCTTGCTCCAGTTCGGCGCGCAGTTCGACGTGGTTGTACACTTCGCCGTTGAAAACGATCCAATGCCGGCCGTCGGGATCGCTCATCGGCTGATGGCCGGCCGCGGACAGATCGATGATGGAAAGCCGGACGTGCCCCAGCGCGGCGCGGGTCGGAAACGGCGCGGGCGTTTCGCCGCGGCGCGCTTCCACGGGCGGCTGGCCGTTCGCCGGAAAAAGCGCGAGACCGCCGTCGTCGGGGCCGCGATGCGCCGCCGCGCGACACATGGCGGCAATGTCCCGTCCCAGGGCGTCCGGACCGGTCTCGTCGAAAATGCCGCAAATGCCGCACATGGCTCTATTCGCCCTTGTCTTCGTTTTCCAAACGCTTCCGGAGGGTCCGGGCATGGAACAACATGCCCCGCTTCGACTTTTGCCCAACCGGGGAATCCAGCAGCGGCTTGGCGCAGAACAAGGCGGCCCGCGCGAGCCCGAGCGCCGCGCGGTTGGTTTTTTCGAAGATCGGCAGCTCCACCGCCTCGAAACCGAGGCTGCGTTTGCGCCAATCGATGGTGGGCGGCAGCGGAATGGCCCAGCCGGCATCGATGCGGCGACAACCGGCCTGTCCGCCGCCATGCCGAACGACTTCGAATTCCAGCAGATCCACCGGACGCGCCGCCAAGAAATCCGTGTGGCTCTTGGTCACCAGCATGTGAAACGTGTCGCCGACGAGACACGAATAGGAAAAGGCAATCAGTTTGTTTTCCAGAAAGGCGCCGAACCACGTGCGCCCCGGCAGCGCCGCCTCCCGAGTCAAGTTGCGCCACCATTCTTCCGAATGGTCGAGATACCATTGTTCGGGCAAGCCATAGCGATTCCGCGCGGCGTTGGAAACGTAGATCGCGAGCAGATCGCGGCGATGTTCGGCCAGGCTCGTGATGGGCTCGATCCGGCATCCGGCGCGGATCGCCTTGCGGATGGCCTTGCGGCGGACTCCGTCCAATTGGTCCAGCGAATACGTCGCCAACCGTTCGCCTTGCAACAGCATGCGGGTGCGGACCAAACCGCCGTCTTGCCCGCCGGGCACCACGTGGAAATATCGCAAGAACGAGCGGGAAAAGCGCGGCCGCGCGCGGCCCGCCGGAATTTCCTGCAGCGGATACAGCGGCTGGCAGGAACCGGGCGAGGCGTTTTTCCACCACACGCCGTCGTGGCAGTGGACGCCGGCGCGCACGGCCGATTCCTGGCGGAGATATTCTTCGATCGTCATGGCGCTTCCCGTTGCGGCGGCGGCGGCGCGCGGCGGAATTGCCGAAGCCGCGCGAGGCCCCGCCAAACGCGCTTGCCGCATTCGACCATCGCCGCGTTGCTGGAATAATACGGCAGTTCCGCGGGCCGGAAAAGGAACTGTTCCTTGAAATGGTTCAGGCTCGAATGCTGCGGCCGCCCGTTGACGATCAAGCGGCAGGCCGGATCGGCCGCCGCCCGGCTCAACACCTCGAAATAGAGCGCGTCCATCGGATGGTGCTTCAGGCAATCCGTGTCGGTCTTCGCCTGTTCGATGATCCGGACGTCCTCGACCTGATAGGTGCGCAGATAGGCGGCCAAGACGTCCCCCACGAACGCGCCCCACCACTCCCGGCCGGCCAAGGCGAATTCCCGGCGCATCTGCGCGCGCCAGGATTCCGCCTCCGCCACGTAGCGGCGGGCCGGTGTTTCGGCGCCGAAACCTTTTTCGTGCCGTTCGGCTTGGGACGCGTTGATGGCGCGGATGCGCTCCAGATGCCGTTCGAGATCGTCGATGGGCCGCACCGCGCAATGCTCCAGCGCGCGGCGCACGTTGTTCCTCTTTTTCTGCGGCAAGCTCGGCAACCCGAATCCATCCAGGCGGTCGCGCTCCAGCAGCATCGCCGGGACGAAGCGGTTGGCCTGGGCCGGCTCTTCCACGCGATGGCTGTAGCCCAGCACGCTGCGTCTCCGCGCCGGCCGCGCCGCGCCGGGCGCGATGGCCTGGAAGGCGAAGGCCGGCTTGCAATAGCCGAAATAGACTTCTTCCCAATGGACGCCGGCGTGCTCGTGGATGCGGCGTCCGAGCGCGCGTTGCTGTTCCGCGAATTGATCCGCCGTCAACATGGCCGCTCCTGACCGTCCGGCCGGCGCCGCAGCGCTTCCGCCAAGCTGGCGGCCCGCCCGAAGGCGCCGGGCGCACCGGACCACGCGAAGGCCGCCTGGGCGCGCGGAAATTCCGGCGGACATCGGGCCAGAATCGTCAACCGGCGCGGCGCCAGCGCGCCGGCGACCTCGTCGACGTCCGTTTCGCGCAGCACCAGCGGCAACGCCGGCCCCTCGAAATGGGAACCCGGCGGATCGCGCAGGACGACGTGGGCAATGGCCGGTTCAAAGAGCGCGGCATAGAGTCCCGCGAGGCCGGCCGCGCCGCGACCCACCACGGCGACGTCCGTCGGCGTCAGCTTGCGGTCCCGCACCGCCCAGGCCACCGTGCGCCGCACGTCCCACGTCCACAGCGCCGCCAGGCTGCGGCCCGTCAGACCCGCGGTGCGTTCCAGCCGCGCGACGTCGCCGCCGGCCAGCGGCCTTTCCGCAAAGCGCGGCGTCAGCACCGCCAGCGCGTGAGTGCGCAACAGCGGGAAGAATTCGTCCAGATCGGGAAAGACGACCGACTCGCCCGGGCCCTTGATCCACACGACCAGCGGAACGGCGCCCCGCGCGGCGCGCGGCGTCAGCCAAGCCACCTTGACCGGCACGCCGGGTTCGCTGTCGAATTCGTATTCGCCGAATTCGACGAAATCGCCGGCATAGCCGCCGCGCCCCGGACGGCGCCGGGTGCCGAACGCAACGTCGGCCGGCGGATACCAGCCGAACGTCTGCGTCCGCAGGAATTCCAGGATTTCCTCCCGACGCCGCGCCCATTCCGGCGCCGACGACGGGACGGCCCGTTGCGGCGGCGCAATCCATTGGTCGTGAATGACGGCGTTGCGGGCGCCGGCCGGAATTTCGCGGGTGCACCGCAAGACCTCCGGCGGCTCCGGCGCGGGACTCGGCGCATCCAGTTCGGCGCGCGGCGCCTCGCGCCGCTGCAGCCAACGGCACATCCAGCGCCGGGTTTCGCGGAGGAAGATCGGCGGATCTTCATGGCCGTGGCCGGACTCCACGAGCCGCACGCGCCGATCCGGCCCCGGAGACGCGGCGCACCAATCGTAGAGGGGGGCGACGCGCCGAAACGCGGCCCGGAATCCGGCCGGCGGGAACAGCGGATCCTTGCGGCCGCCGAGAATCAGCAGCGGACGCGGGGCGATCAGCGCCAAGTATTCCGGAAAATCCAAGCGGGCGGCGTTGGGCACGAACGTGCAGTCGCATTGCTTCGCCACGAGGCCGCCGGCCGCCTGGTTGCCGATCGTGTAGGTCGAGCACGAAGGCGCCGCCACCGCCACCCGCTCGTCCAGCGCCGCCAGATATTGCGTCATCACGCCTCCGCCGGAAATGCCGGTGGCGCCGATGCGGGCGGCATCCACTTCCGGCCGCTTTTGCAGCCAATCCAAGGCGCGCATGGCGTTCCACGTTTCCACCCCCGCCGGGGTGTAACCGAGGGAAATCCAATGCCAGAGATTGTGCCGGTTGGTGCCCGGATGAAGACCCGGAATCTCGCCGAAGCCGAGCGGATCGAGCACCAGCAGCGCGAACCCATGCGCGGGATACCAAAGATAGCGGTCTTGGAAGCCGACCTTGGCGCCGTCGAGCGCCGGCCAATGCCCGTTGAGATACACGACGCACGGCACCGGCCCGGCGACGTTCTTCGGCACGTAGAAATTCGCGGCCACGTGCAGGCCGGGCAAGCTCTCGAACGTGAATTTTTCGGCGCGATAGGCGGCGCGTTCCCAGCTTCCCGCCGGATGGACGACGAGCGGCGCGCGCGGCGGCAGCGGATCCAATCCAAGCGCGGCCAGCAACTGCCGGCGCACGCCCGGACGCCGCCGTTCCCAATCCGTCCGCGAAGCCACGCCGGACAAGCAGGACGCCGACACCGCCGCGGCGGCCGCAACGAGCTGCCGTTCCGCCGCGCGAAAGCGCCGGCGCGCGGCGCGCGCATCCACGCCGTCTTTGATGGCGCCCTGCCAACTTTCGGGCAACCGCGCGAATGCATGTTTCAACAGCGAAGCAGGCGATGGCATGGCTCAGGCTCCTGAGGACGGATGCGGTGGCGGCGGCGTGGCGGCCGGCCAGCCGGGCGCCGGCAGGCCGAAGCCCGCCGCGACGGCCGGGGGGCCGAACCCCGGCGTCCACAGGGCCGGGACCGGCGCCGGCCAGACGTGGCGCTGCACCCGGCGCGTGCGCTCCGCCCAATGCGAAGTGCCGACTACGAGCGCCAGCAAAAACATGGTGTCCTGCGAAATGAAGTTCGGCCGGGACAACGAACCGGACAAGAGCATGATCAACAGAATCATGCGCGCCATGTTGACGCGATAGGCAAACCTGGAGTCGCAGGGGCCCTCGAGGCTGCGCGACAGCCGCCGCCACGCCAGCACGTAGACGGAAAAATAGATCAAGAATCCCGGCAAACCCGTCGTGGACAGGATTTCGGCGACTTCGTTGTGCGCGTAGTAGCCGGTTTCCGACGCGATGCCGAACTGGCCCAAGCCGCAACCGAAGATCGGGTTTTCGGCGAAAATCCGCAGGCCGATGAATACCAGATCGAAGCGCACCCGAGTGCTGCGATCTTCCATGTGCGTGCTGCGCACGAAGCGGGTGCCCATGTAGGTGTCCTGAATGACGAACTGGAACGTCCAGTACGCCAAAATGAACACCACCAGCGCGCCGAGCACCGCCTTCATCTTGAAGCGAGAGCCGCCGACGAGGCACAGCGTCGGCCACAGAATCGCCGTCGCGATCAATACGGCGAACGCTCCGCGCGACGCCGACAAGACGACGCCGTAAAAACACAGGCCGCCGCCCGCGACCAGCACGGCCCACTGCCAAGGCTTGCGCGTTTCCTTGAGCAGGCCCAAGACCGACAGGATGCCCATGGCGGAATAATACCCCACCGCGTTCGCGCTGGCGATGCGCGCCACGGTCTGCGTGTCGGCGATGCGTTCGACGCTGATCGGTTCGCCCACGGTGAACACGCGCACGATGGCCACGCCCAAGAACGCCAGATAGAACCAGCGTGCTTCGCCGGACCGGCCCAGCACGGTCGCCAGCAGGGTCACGACCACCGTCAGTTCCGCGATCAGCTTCAGGTAGCGCGAAAACAGGTCCAAATCCGTCGCGATGATGAAGCCGGTGAGCGTCCACAGCCAGAAGATCGCCAGGAGACCGCCTTCCCGCGGCAGATGCCGCAGCCGCACGTGGCGCCAGAAAACCGGCACCGTCGCCAAGCCGACCAGGCTGGCGCCGAACCAAATGGTTTTTTGCATGTACTCCGGCACGTTGCCCAGCGTGAACGCCAAAAAATAGTAGAACGCCCACACCATGGTCAGGCGCGACCAGGTGCGCTGTTCTCGGTTGGGCGGCGAATGCGTCATGCCAACTCAACCGCGCGGCGGCGCGCTCAAGATGCGGACCAACCGGTCCACGCTGCCGGCGCCGCGGTAGGCATCCGGCGTTTCCGCCGGACGCGCGGGATTGCGCGCGGCGCGCGCGATCCGCTCGCCGTCCGCGCCCGCGAGGACGTTCCAGCCCTCGCGCACGGTTTCGACCCATTCCGTCTCGTCCCGCAGCGTGACGCACGGCACGCGCAGCCAATAGGCTTCCTTCTGCATGCCGCCGGAATCGGTCAGCACGACCGCCGCGCCGGCTTCCAGCCGGACCATGTCCAAATAGCCCTGCGGTTCCAGCAGGCGCAGGCCGGCCGTCGCCGCCGCGCCCCCTGCCGCCAGCCGGCGGCGCGTGCGCGGATGCACGGGGAACACGACGGGCTGCCGGCGCGCGACCTCGCGCAAGGCGGCCAGCAGCTGGGCCAACCGGGCGGGATCGTCCACGTTTTCGGCGCGATGCAGCGTGGCCAGCGCATAGCCGTTCGGCGCCAGCCCCAGCCGTTCCAGGACGGTCGTCTTCCGCTCCGCGAGCGCCACGGCGTGCCGGAGCGCTTCGTGCATGACGTCGCCCACGGCGTGGACGCCGGCCACGATGCCTTCCGCCGCCAGATGGGCGACGGCGGTTTCGCCCGGACAGAACAGGAGATCGGACAAATGGTCCGTCAGCACGCGGTTGATTTCCTCGGGCATGCGGCGGTTGAAGCTGCGCAAGCCCGCCTCCACGTGCGCGACGGGCAGGTGGAGCTTCGCGGCGGCCAGCGCGCCCGCCAGCGTCGAATTCGTGTCGCCGTAGACCAGCACGCGGTCCGGCTTTTCGCGGACCAGCACTTCTTCGAGCGCCGCGAGCATGGCACCGGTCTGGGCGCCGTGGCCGCCGGAACCGATGCCCAGGTGGCAATCGGGCGGCGGCACGTCCAGCTCGTCGAAAAACACCTTCGACATGTTGTCGTCGTAATGTTGGCCGGTGTGCACGAGCACTTCCGCGCAGGTCCGGCGCAGGACGCGGCTGACGGCCGCGGCCTTGATGAACTGGGGCCGCGCGCCGACGACGGTGACGATTTTCAGGCTCATGCGCGAACCTCCTGCGGCGGCGCGAGCGGCCGGCGCCACGTGCGGCAGATCAGCCACAGCCAATGGACGGCGCGATCGACGAGCGCGCCGCGTTCGGGGGCGGCTTCCCGGTAAATCTCCAGGTAGCGATCCACGACCGGATCGAGCGCGAATTGTTCCTCGTACAGGCGCCGCGCGAACGCCGACCGCCGGCGCCGGCATTCCGGATCGGCCAGCGCGCGGCGAATTTCGGCGTAGTTCCGCTCTTCGTCCCACGGGACGAGTTCGCAGCGTTCCGAAAAATTCGCGGCGAACAACGGCTCCCAATTCGCCTCCGTCACCAAGGCCGGCAGGAGACCGTTCCGCACGGGCGCGAGCAAAACCCGGCCGCGCGCCGCGGCTTCCATCAGGCCACGGCCGGTGCCCACGACCAGATCGCCGACGTCGAGCAGCGCCGCGGCCTGCGCGACCAGTTCGGGGTCGCTGACCACGATCCCCTGCCCGCCCAAATCCGCGAGCAGGGCGCGCGCAACGGCCGGATCCTGCACCGCCCCGAGAAACACCAATTGCGCCGGCACGCCGTCCGCCGCCAGTCGCCGCGCGAGGCGCACGCATTGCTCCGCGGTCCGGGCATAGCTCGTGGAAATGCGGCCGATCCGCAGGACGACGGGCCGCGCCGGATCCAGGCGCGCCCGCAGCGCGGCGACCTTGGCGGCATCGGTCGTCCCCTCCTGGATGCGGTTCGGAATGCGCCAGATCCGGGTCCGGCGAAAGCGGCGCCGGGTGCGGAAGTAGCGTTCGTTTTCTTCGCTGAAGAGCACGAGGCGCTCCACGCGCGGATAATACGAATAGGGCCAGCGGCCGGCCGGATTCGGCCCGCCGCATTTCGTGAACACCACGCCGCACCCGCACCGCCGCGCCGCCGCCCGGGCGAAGGCGCCGGCGATGGGATCGAAGGCGTGGATCACGTCGGGCTTCTCGGCGCGCACGATTTCCAGAAAGCGCGCGCGTTCGGCGCGGCGCAACCGGCCCGCCCCGAACGCCAGGCGGTGCCGGCGACAAGCCAGCGCTTCCAGCGCCGGACAGGCCGCGCCGCCCACGCTCACCACCACGCACTCGATCCGCGGCGACAGGGCCGCGACCAACGCCTGCACGGAATACAGATGGCCGCCGATGCCGGTTTCGTCGCCGGCGTCCGTGACGAACAGGACTTTCACGGCGTCGATCCCCGGAATTTGAGAAAGCCCGGCCAGCGCTGCCGGATGAAATCGAAATCCGAACGCCGATAACGCCACAGCGTCGGGAACCCGATGCCGACGTAGCGGCAATACACCGCCGCCATGCCGAGGCCGCCGCAGGCGTAGCCGACGGAAGAAGCCGCGGCCGCGCCCAGCGCGCCATGGCGCGGCACCCACAGGATGGCCAGCACGCCGTTGAGGGCCAGCGCCGGAACCATGGCCCACAGCGAGGCGTTGGGCCGCCCCCGGCCCGCCAAATCCATGTTCAGGATCTTCAGCCCCAGCAAGCAGAAGACGCCCGGCAGCAAATACCACAGCACGCGGATGCTGGGCCGGAACTCCTCGCCGTAGACCAAGGGCACGAGCACCGGCGCCACCAGGCCCAAGCCGAGCACCAGGACCAGCGCCAACAGCAGGTTGACCCGAAAGAGCCGCTGGACCTTGCCGGAAAACACGTCTTCGTCCGGCGCGGTCGCGCTGTGGGAAAACAGCGCCGTGGTGATCGCCTGCGGAAGCGCCCAGGTCAACTGGGCCACCGACACGCCCAAGGCGAACACGCCGATTTCCGCCACGGTGGAGAGGCGCTCCATCACCACGATGCTGACCTTGTAGTTCAAGGTGATCACGAACAGCGCCACCGCATAGACGGCGCCCTTGACGAGTAGATCCCGCACCACCGGCCATTCGAAGCGCGGTCGCAGCGACGCAAGCTCGATCGTCTTGACCGCGGCGTAGCCCGCCACGACCAGGCCGGAAATCCACGTGGCGAGCAGCGCGCCGGCCACGCCCCAGTCGAACAACCAGACGAACCCGCCGAGCGCCGCCAGATTCAGGACCGCCGCCAGCCACGAAACGGTGGCGAACTGCCCCACCCGCCGGTTGCCCAGGAAAATGCCCGAGCTGTAGCTGGTGAAGATGGAGAACGGAATGGGCAGCACGGCCAGCGCCACGATCAGCGGCGTGAGGACGGGATTGTCCATCCACGCCAGCAGGGCCGCGCAGATCAAGGCCCCGGCCAGGCCGACGACGAGCACCAAGGCGCTGATCGCCCCCGTCACCTGCTCGTTGGTGTAGACCTGCTTGCCCAGGTGGTAGGCGGCGGATTGCCGCACGCCCATTTCGCAGAAGCTGAGGACGATGGCCGGATAGACGGTCGCCGCCGCGATCACGCCGCGGCCGGCCGCGCCCAGCAAGCGCGCCAGCACCACGCCGCCGAGCACGCCGATGCCCATCACGACGAATTGGTTGCCCACCAGAATCGCGGCGTCGTGGAGAAACGAGCGCCGGCCATCCGCGCTGCGCCACCGGCTCATGGTTCGACCGCCCGGGCCGGCAGGCCCACGACGGTCGCGCCGTCCGGCACGTCGCGCAACGCGACCGAGTTGGCTCCCACCACCGCCCCCGCGCCGACGCGGATGCCGCCGAGGACCTTGGCGCCGGCGTAGATCCGCGCGCCGCGGGCGACGACGGGATACTGCTTGTCTGCGCCGGCCTTGCCGTGGCTGCCGATGGTGACGTGCTGGTAGATCCAAGCATCGTCTTCGACGACGACGCCCGCGCCGATGACGATGCCGCTCGGGTGCGGGAAATGCACGTTGCGGCCCACGCAGGCCCGAGGCGAAATTTCCGATCCGGACAGGGAATATTGCAGCCACCGCAGCGCCCGGACCAGCGCCCGCAGGCGGCCGCCGTCGAGCCAGCGCGCCAACCGATAGGTCAGCAGCAGCTGGAACGCCACGTCCCACAGGAAAGTGCAAAGTGCGCCGGCCACGGTCGTGCCGCCGGCGGCGCGAAAATCGGCCCGCACGTCGCACCGCATCTCCGCAAACGAATATCGCGCCGCATCCATCGCCGGTCAGTTCTCCGCCGTCTGCCGCGCGACGTCGCCGCCCAGCGCGCGCATTTTTTCGACGAAACGGTCGTAGCCGCGTTCGACCTGCCAGGCATCGGCCACGCGCGTGACGCCCTCGGCCACCAAGCCGGCCAGCACCAGCGCGACGCCGGCGCGCAAATCGAGCGCCGTCACGTCGGCGCCGTGCAGGCGGCGCCCGCCCGCGATCCGCAGCAGGTCGCCCACGATCTGGTAGTCCAGCCCCATCTTGCCCAGTTCTTCCGCATAGCCGTAGCGGCCCGGAAAGCGCAGGTCCACGACGCAAGTCTGCCCTTCGGCGCAGGCGCCGTAGACCGCAAACAGCGGCTGCATGTCCGAATTGATGCCCGGGTACGGACCCGTCGCGATGTCCACCGGATACGGCTGACCGCCGCGCGCGATGAGCCGGTCGCCGCTGCGATAGAAATGCGCGCCGCTTTCGCGCAGGTAGATCAGCGGCACTTCGAGATGGTCGAAGGGAAAGCCCTCGATCTCGACGTCGCCGCCGGTGATGACCGCGCCGATGAGCCACGTGAGCGCCTCGACGTTGTCCGGCACGACCCGGTGGTGGGCGCCGGCCAGCCCCTCCCGGCCCCGCACGACGATCGATTCCTGGCCGCGCACCTCGATGTCCGCGCCCATGGCCGTCAGCAGCGCGACGAGGTCGAGGATCTCGGGCCGGACGTGCGGATTCCAAATCCGAGTGGTGCCGCGCGCCAACACGGCGGCGAGGAGGGCGTTTTCGGTGGCGCCGGTGGAACGCAGCGGCAAGCGCACGTCCGCGCCGCGCAGCCCCTGCGGCGCCTCGGCGCAAAGCAACCCGTTTTCCTCCCAGACGCGCGCGCCCAAGGCTTCCAGCACCTGAACGTGAAGATCGTGCTTGCGTTCGCCGAGCCGGCAGCCGCCGGGCAACGGCACGGCCCCGGCGCCGGTGCGGGCCGTCAAGGCGCCCAGCATCAGCAGCGTGTTGCGGATCGAGCGGCCGGCATATGCGAAACGGCTGGTCGGCGGGCGGTCTTCGGAAACGACGATGCGGCCCGGCGCGACGTCGCAGCGCTTGCCGAGCGCGCGCAGCATGTCCACCTGCACCTGCGCGTCCAGCAAGGTGTCGGGATAATTCGCCAACTGGACGGGTTCCGGCGTCAGCAGCGAGGCGACCAGCAGGCGCAAGGCGCTGTTCTTGGCCCCGCTGATCCGCACCTGCCCCGACAAGCGGGAGGGCGCGACGGCGTAGATTTCGCGTTCGGCGGCGGCCATGGTCAATCCCGGTTGGCGGCGGCGACCGGCATCAGCCGAACGTCTCGCCGCGGAATTCGTCGTAGAATTTGGAACCTTGAGTCCATTTTTCCGGCAAAGGGCTGTCCTCGTCCAAATCCAGGCAGCGCAACCGCGCGCCTTCCGCGCGGTAGCGCAAGCCGGTCTCGGGACACGTCAAGATGCCGTCCCGGTCGGGATTCCGGAGCAGCTGCCCGTGGCGGCTCATCCAGCCCTTCTGGCGGGCGGGATTGCCCATCATCAGCGCGTAATCGGGCACGTCCTTCGTCACCACGGAACCGGCGGCGATGAAGCAATAGCGGCCGAGGACGGTGCCGCAGACGATCGTGGCGTTGGCGCCGACGGTGGCGCCGCGGCGGATCAGCGTTTTTTCGTACAGGCGGTGGCGGTTGACCTGGCTGCGGGGATTGGTCACGTTGGTCAGCACGCAGGAGGGCCCGAGGAAGACGTCGTCCTCGATCGTCGCGCCCGTGTAGATGGAGACGTTGTTCTGCACCTTCACGTTGTCGCCGAGCGTCACGCCGCCATCGACGTTCACGTTCTGCCCCAAGACGCAGCGTTGGCCGATCTTGGCGCCCTTCATGACGTGGCTGAAGTGCCAGATCTTGGTGCCGGCGCCGATTTCGGCGCCTTCGTCGACGTAGGCCGATTCGTGCTTGAAAAAGGCGGTTGGCGGTTGCGGGTTGGTGGTTGGTGGTTCCGTCATGGTGTTCCTTTCAATGAGCGGATCAATCCATTGATTAGCCGCTTGACGCTGGTCAGGCTTGCCATCCGGTCCACGGTGTTCGCCAGATAGCCGAGTTTCCCCGCCAAAAGCATTTGAGTTTCCAACTCGGATGCGGATCCGCGCGCGACATGGAGAAATTGGAGAAATTCTTTCGAACCCGCCCGGGAAGCCCCTTCCGCGACGTTGGAAGGGATGGAAACGGCCGCCCGTCGCATCTGGCTGGTCAAACCAAACGATTCTTCTTTCGGAAACTCCCGGGTACGGGCGTACACCTCTTCAACGAGTTCCATGGCCATTTGCCATGCTTTCAGCTTTTGATAATCGCTCATGAACCATCTGGATGGTCCATCAACCACCCACCGCAAACCACAAACTAGTAACTCAGCATTTCCATCAGGCGGATGCCGGAGAGCACGTCTTCCTTCGAGGGGAACATGTCCCATCTTTCCTCGAGCACGTACCGATAGAGCGCGTTGTGTCCCTTGCCGTATTGGTGATCCAGCTTGAAATCCAGATCCGGCTTCTCCATCCCCTGCACGTTCCAGAAATCGATCTGGTTGAGGTTGGTGCCCGACAGGCGGATCGTGCCTTTTTCCGCGATCAGCGTGAACTCCGTCGCGAAGTTCTTCTCGTAGACGTCCACGGTGGCGTTGATGGTGCCGACGACGCCCGACTTGAAGCGCAGCACGGCGGATACGCTGTCGTACACCTCGAAGCCGCGCAACATCCCGCCCTCGCCCTTGTGCGATTCGACCTCGCCGAAGAAGTAGTGGACCATGTCGACGTAGTGGCTGGCCTGCGTGTACAGGACGCCGCCGTCGAACTCGGACGTGCCGTGCCAGTCGATCTTGAAATAGTCGTCGTTGCGGTTCCAGAGGACGTTGCAGATGAACTGGTGGATCTTGCCCAGCCGGCCTTCGTCGATCAGGCCCTTCACGAAAGCCACCAGCGGATTGTAGCGGTTCTGGTAGACCGGCAGCAGCCGCTTGCCCGCCTTGGCCACGCGCCGATAGACCTCGTAGGCTTCGCGCAGGGTCAGCGACAGCGGTTTTTCGCAGATGACCTGGGTGGCGTCCGTCAATTCCGCCACGTTGGAAACGTGGCGCGGGTGCAGCCCCGACGGCGTCAGCACGCTGACGACGTCGGCGCCGCGAATTTGGCGGTAATCCGTCACGTAGGGCACGCCCAGCTGCGCGGCGGCGGCCTGGGCCTTCGCCTCGTTCTTGTCGCATACCAGAACGATCGCAAGTCCCGAATTGGCGGCGATGGCTTCGACGTGGCGCGCCATGATGCGCCCACAACCGACCAAAGCTATTTTTTTCACGTTGTGCATCTCCTGCGCCTTGCCGGCGGCGCCGACCGCGGCCTACAGTCGGCCATCCACCTGTTCCCTGTCCAAAAACGCCTTGATGTCGAACACGACGGTTTTCGCCTTGTCCAGCCGGGCGAAATCGAGCGCGCGGAATTTTTCGTGGGCCACCGCGAGCACGACGGCGTCGCAGCCGGCGAACGGCGCGTCCGCCGCGAGCGCGGGCAGCAGTTCCAGCCCGTATTCGTGCCGCACGTCCTCCGGATCGGCCCACGGATCGTGGACCACCACCTGGCAGCCGAAGTCCTGCAGTTCCCGGATGACGTCGACCACGTGCGAATTGCGGATGTCGGGGCAATTTTCCTTGAACGTGATGCCCAGCACCAAGATCTTGGCGCCCTGGACGCGGCTGCCCTTCTGGATGAGCAGCTTGACCACGCGATTCGCCACGTGGGCGCCCATGTTGTCGTTCAGGCGCCGGCCCGCCAGGATGATTTCCGGATGGTAGCCCAGCGATTCGGCCTTGTGGGTCAGATAGTAGGGATCGACGCCGATGCAATGTCCCCCCACCAGGCCGGGCCGGAACGGCAGGAAATTCCACTTCGTGCCGGCGGCTTCGAGCACGGCCTGCGTGTCGATGCCCATGCGCTCGAAGATCAGCGCCAGTTCGTTGACGAACGCGATGTTGATGTCGCGCTGGGAATTTTCGATCACCTTGGCGGCCTCGGCCACCTGGATGCTGGGCGCCAGGTGCGTGCCGGCGGCGATGATGGAGCCGTAGAGGGCGTTCACCGCCCGGCCGATCTCGGGCGTGGAACCCGACGTGATCTTCCGGATCTTGGTGACGGTGTGCACCTTGTCGCCGGGGTTGATGCGTTCGGGGCTGTAGCCGCAGAAGAAATCGCGGTTGAATTTCAGGCCGCTGAATTTTTCCAGGATCGGCACGCAATCCTCTTCCGTGCAGCCGGGATAGACGGTGCTCTCGTAGACCACCACGGCGCCCGGTTTGAGCGCCCGCCCGACCGTTTCGCTGGCCTTGACCAGCGGCGTCAGGTCGGGGCGCTTGTGGCGGTCGATCGGCGTCGGCACGGTCACGATGAACACGTCCGTCGCCTTCAAGTCTTCGATGCGGTCCGTATACGTCAAGTGCGCGGCCTGGCGCAGTTCGTCCGGCGTGGTTTCGAGCGTGCGGTCGTGGCCGGCCCGCAGTTCGCCCAAGCGGCGGGCGTTGACGTCGAAGCCGACGACGGGATAGCGCTTGCCGAACTCGACGGCCAGCGGCAGGCCGACGTAGCCGAGGCCGATGATGGCCAGCCGCGCCTGGCGGTTTTCGATTTTCGCGAGCAAGGGGGCGTCGTTCATGATCCAGATCATCCTTTCTGATTTTCGTTCTCGGGCGTTCCGGGCGCCGCGGCGGCGGTCGCATAGGAGCCGTAGTGCTTTCGATAGTGGTAGTACGGACCATAGCCGTGGTAGGTGAACTTGGAATGGTCCACGTCGTTCATGACGACCGCGAGGGCGCCGACGCCCACGTCCTGGAAGCGGCGGATGGTGTGGCGCACGGCGCGTTTCCGGCTGGTGGCGGGACGCGCCATGACGAGGACGCAATCGGCCAGGCCCGCCAGCGACAAGGCGTCGCTCACGATGCCCAGCGGCGGCGCATCGATGATCACCCGCGCGAAGTTCGCGCGGGCCCACGCGAGCAGATCCGCCACCTTGGCGCCGCCGACCAATTCCGCCGGCCGGGCGTCGCCGGACACGCGGGACGCGATGACGTGGAGATTCGGACAAGCCGAGGCATAGACGATCTCCGCCGGTTTCGACTGCTTGCCGGCCAGATAGTCCAGCAGGCCCCGATATTCCGGCGGCATCGGGAAGATGCCGCCCACCCGCGGCCGCCGCAGGTCGAAATCGATCAGCAGGGTCTTCTGGCCGTTGCGCGCGCAGGCCGTGGCGAGATTGCAGCAGGCGGTCGTCTTGCCCTCTTCGGGCAGCGAACTGGCCACCAAAACGACCTTGGTGCGCTCCCGATAGACCGCCGAATCCAGCACGGAACGCAGGCCCGCGAAGGCCTCCGCCATTTCGCTGAACGCGTGCGAAAGCGACGCGGTGGCGATTTCCTTCCGGTCCTGGGTCTTGACGTGCGGAATGACGGCCAGGGTCTTGATGCCGCTGCCCGCCTCGACGTCGCTGGCGCTGATCACCCGGTCTTCCAGCAGTTCGGTCACGAAGGCCAGCCCGAACCCGACCCCTAGCCCGATGAGCAGCGCCATGAACAAAACCCGCAGCGGCCGCGGCTGCACCTGGACGGGCGGCGAGGCGCGCTCGACCAACTTGACCGTGGCCGTGTTTTCGTCCGCGGACAGCCGCGCTTCCTGGATGCGAAACAGGACGCCCAGATAGGACGAATCCGCCGCGCTGCGTTCCCGCTCGAGCGCGGCGATCTTCATGCCGCCGTCGAGAATGTCGCGGTCCAGATCGGACGCGCGCTTGAGCTGCTGTTCCTTCTTCTTGCGGAGACTTTCGGTCTGGTCCTGGTACAAGGCCAAGTTGGCGGCCGCGGTGGATTTGGCCCGCGCCAGCGCCGCCATCGCCTGCTCCCGGTAGAGATCCACCGCCTTGTCCTGCGCCGCGACGGCCGGATGTTCCGGCGTATAGCGGGACAGCAGGGCGTCCCGCTCCGCGACCGCCGCGCGCCAGCGGTCCAGGGACGTCGCCACGTCGGCTGCCCGCGGAATGTCGGCCGGCAGCTTCCCCGCCTCTTCGGGATTGAGTTCCACGGCTTCGAACGCGTCCAGAAGCTTTTGCTCCAGCGCAGCCTTGCTTTCGATCTGCACCAGCGATTCGTTGAAGCCCAGCAAGGCGCTTTCGACGGTCTTGCGCTGCCCTTCCAGCACGTCCATCTGATGGGTCTGGCGGGCATCCAGCAAGGCCTTGTCGGCGGCTTCGAGCGTGTTCTTCTGCGCCGCGGCCTGGGATTCCAGCCAGGCGACCGCCGCATCGGAGACTTCCTTGTTTTCCGCGCGGGCGCTCGCTTCGGTGCCCGCGGCGTAGGCGTTGCAGGCCTTCACGGCGAAATCCGGCTCGCTGCTCAGGCAGGTCACCCGCACCAGCCGGGTGCGCCGCACGAGGGAAAAGCTGGCGCGCCCCGCCAACCGCCGGGACAATTCCTCGTCCGCGATCTTCTCGTCCGGATACAGGGCCCGATAGCACGCCACGACGTGGGGCAGCAGGGTCTTGCTCTTGAATTTTTCGATCTGCGTGTTCAGCGTGTCCTCGATCTGCATCATCGCCGCCGGATCTTCGATCAGGGCTTCCTGCTTGTTCAGGATGCGGGGCCGGCGCACGCTCAGCTCGATGATGGAGCGGGACTGGTAGAAGTGCGGCGCCTTGCTCAGGTAGAAAGCCGCGGCGCCCAGCGCGAACGCCGTCGCCAAGACGATCGTCAGCCACTTCTTGCGCACGATCCCGATCAGCCGCAGCGGATCCATGGCGTGGAGCGGCCCGGCATCCGATGGCGATTCGCCGTAATAGGCGCCCGTCGGCGCGCCGCCGTAGTAGGCCGGCGCCGCGAGCGGCGGCGGCAGAGGGGACGACGGCGGGTTCGGAACGGCGGGCGTGGTCATGGTTCGGTCCTCCCGGAACTGGCGGCTTCCGCGGCCGGCGGCGCCGGCGGCGCGCCGATCAGGCGACGCTCCGGTGCCAGACAAAGCGTCGGCAACGCCGCGAGCAATGCCGTCCACGCGTAGAGAATCGCCGGACAGCGGAACGGAATGTCGATGGCACTGAACAGGACGGTCAGCGCCAGGCCGGCGACGGACAGCGTCCAACAGGCATCTTGCCGGCAACGGCGGAAATCGCAGGCGTCCCGCGCCAGCACGGCCAGCGCCCCCAGCAGCAGCGCCATGCCCACGGCGCCGAATTCAGCGAGGAACTGCAGGAAATCGACGTGCACGTTGGCCCACCCGCGCTTTTCCAAGGCCGGCCACGAGCGCTCCGGCACGTGGCTGGCGACCAGATACTTGTAGCCCCAGCCGCCGACGCCAAACCACGGCTGTTCCTTCCAGATGGCCACCGCGGCGCGGGCGTATTGCGGACGTCCGCCCAATTCCAGGTCGATGCGCTCCCACAGCGTGCGCAAGACGCCGGGCTCCACCGACCGCAGCGTGAATTCCGTCCGGATGCCGCTCGCGCCGAAGCCCGCCACGAGAAAATACAGCGAGCCCACCGCCGCCAGCGACACCGCCGCGCCGTTGACCCGGCCCGCCGGCGACAACAGCCGCCACGCGCGCTGCCAGCCGTAGACGACCACGAACGCCGCCAAGACGCCCGCCAAGATCACGCCCGCCCGGCTGAACCCCATGTTGGCCCCCGCGAAACACAGCAGCGCCGACGCCGCCAGCAGCGCCACCCGCCCGGGATGGCGCAGCCGGCCCAGCGCCGGGCGATGCGGATTGCGCATGTCGAAGACCTCGCGGAAAAGCAGCCCGCACGCCAATGCGCCGACCAGGACGAAATAAGGCGCCGCGTGATTGCCGTACGCGAAAGAAGCGAAGAAATGCGTTTTCAACGGCCGCGTCCAAAAGATCGCGTCGGTGCCGGAAGCAAATTGGATCAAGCCGAACGTCGCCAACAAGCCCGCACTGACCGCCATCCACAGCAGCACCTGCCGCAAGACGCGCGCGGACATGCGCCCGGAGCGAATCGCCACGGCGATCGCCCACGCCGGAAAAAACCACGCCAGCATCTGCGCGGCATCCGCCCGCGCGAAAGCCGAAGGCCAGCCCGGCCAGGGCGGGTTCGTGTAGGTCCAGCGCCGATAGCCGACGTCGAAATATTGCGTCCGGCCGGCGTTGGCCCATTGCACGGCCAAATACGCCAAAAATGCCAGGCCCAACTGGAACACCGGATCCCGCAGCGCGGCGCGCACCGCCGCCCCGCGGCCTTCCCACGCCACCGCCGCCAGCAACAAGCCCGCCGTCGCCACGCCCACGCGCTGAAACCCGGGCCGCAGCCCGGCCCAGGCCCAGACCGTGTAGATCAGCAAAAAGGCCAAAAGAAACGGAACGAGCCGCGCCCGCGGAACGTTTTCACCGTCCGCATCGCCGGGAATGAACCACGCGCGCATCGTCGCAATCGCCAGCTCAGAACATCGTTTCCGGAACGTAGACGACGTCGTTCGCCTCGAGGACGATGTCGTCCTCCAGCCGGCCCGCCGTGCCCACCGCATGCAAATTGATCGTGCGGGTTTCCGTCCGCCCATCCGGCAAGGAACGCGTCACCAGGATGGCGCTGTCCTTGGCGCTGGAGGCGAACCCGCCCGTTTTCTGGATGGCGCCGCTCACGGTCAGGTCGCGCGTCGCCGGGATGGAGATCCGGCCGGGCTTCGCCACCCGGCCCAGCACGGTCACGTAGCCCCACGGCGAAATGCCCTCGTCTTCCGCGTCCGACGAGAAATCCAAGATCACCTGGGGATCGACGAAGTATTTCCGGTAGCTCTTGGCCAACTGGCTCTGCAATTCTTCGAGGGTCAGGTCCGCCACGCGGATTTCGCCCAGCAACGGCAAGATGAGCGTGCCCCCCTCCGAAATCCGCTTGCTGGGTTCTTCGATCTCCTTCTTCCCGGCCACCAGCACGGACATGCCGATCATCAAGCCCGGACGCAGTTTCACTTCGCCCAAGGATTTGTCCACCTCGGCGTTGCCGAACGGCGGCGCGCTCTTGCAACCCGCCGCGCCGCCCCAGACGCCCAGGATCAGGGCGAAGCCCAGCACCCAAGACGCGCCGGAACGCCGAAATTGATCGATTGCGGTATTTCTCATTTGTATCAACACTTCATTGGGTTTCCGCCGCCGCTTTTCCGCGCGGAAAGAGGCCGACTGAATTTCGATGCACCGATGGCAACTCGCGCCGCAGGGCACAAGTACGCAACATCTTGTCACCCATCATCCTACTGCTTCCCATGGGTGTCAATCCGCGAATCCGGATCATGTGCCGGCTTCCACTTCGTTCGCCGGCACTTCCACGGCCACGCCGCCCCCCATCATTTCGACCTGGAGAATCAAGCGCCCCGCGCGTCCGCGACGCTCGAACTTGGCCTCCACGCCGCGCAAGGGACCGGCGGAGATCAGGCAGGATTCTCCGGACGCAAGTGCCTGGACTGGAGTTAGATAAAGACCGCTCGCAAGGCCGAGCCAGATGTCCCTGAGTTCGCGATGCAATTGGGCGGCTTCGCGCGCGCCGCGCGGTCGCAGCACGTAGGCCACGCTTCCGGTCTGGGCGAAATCCTTCTTCGTCCAGTCGCCCTCGACGAACACGAATCCCGGAAAAAGCGGCAATTCGCTGGTTCGGCGCTTGCGGCCGCTGCAGGTGGAATGGCGAAAAACGGGCAAAAAGCAGTTCCGCCGTCTATCCATCAACCATTCGGCGAACTTTTTCTCCCAGCGCGGTCGGGTGCGCACGCAGACCCAGAACGCGGGAGGCCCCGGCGGCTCTTCCGCGAAGCGCCCCGGAGGAAAAAGAAACGGCTGGAGCACGGGAGCGGTTTCGTCCCGATTCCCGGTTTCCGTCTGCTTGAGCACCACGCGCCGAATCATTGCCCGTCTTTCGCCGAACCAAGCGGTCCCGCCGGGCACCCGGACGGCTTGGCTCCGCCTCTTGAATCCATTGGGTCGAAAAGTAGCCCCCCCCGCCTCCGCTGGCAACGCATTTCACGTTCGATTCGCGTTTTGCCGCGCCGGCCCCGAAATTTCCGCCGCGCCTCGCTTGACAGGCCCCCCGGCGGCGTGGTTCAGTAGACCGCGTGAATCTCAAGCGGTATTATTCCAGCTTCATCTTTAGGTCGCCGGACGAACGGTCCGGATCGGCCCGGTGAGGCTTTGCCCCGGGATTCCTTCCGAAACCGCGCGTCCGGCGAAAACGGATGCGCGGTTTTTGCGTTGCCCCCCCGCGCGCGAGAATTTCCCGAACTCTGAACCCTGAACCCTAGGATCCCCCCATGATCATCGTAATGAAGAGAAACAGCAGCGACGCCGACGTCGCCACCGTCAGCGACATGGTCTGCTCGCTGCGCTACCAGCCGCGCGTGATTCGCGGCGTCGAACAGACCGTCGTCGCCTGCATCGGCGACGAACTCAGCCACCAGTCCCTCGAAGTCCTCCGCAACCTGCCGGCGGTCGAATCCGTCTATCCGGTCCAGAAGAAGTTCAAGCTCGTTTCCCGCGAATACCATCCGGACGATTCCGTCGTCGCCGTGCGCGGCACGCCGATCGGCGGCGGCGCCATCGAAATCCTCGCCGGCCCCTGCGCGATCGAATCCTACGACCAGTTCCGCACCGCGGTCCAGGACCTCGTCCGCTGCGGCATCCGCATCGTCCGCGCGATGCCGTTCAAGCCCCGCACCTCGCCGTACGATTTCCAGGGCCTCAAGCAGGACGGGCTCCAGATCATGCGCGAGGTCAAGCGGGAATTCGACGTCGCCTACGTCTCCGAGGTGCCCGGCCCCGACAAGATCGAGCCGCTGCTCGAACTGGCCGACATGTTCCAGATCGGCGCGCGCAACGCGCAGAACTACGACCTGCTCGAGCAAATCGCCCAGGCCGGCCGCCCGGTGCTGCTCAAGCGCGGGCTGGCCAGCACGGTGGAGGAATGGCTGACCGCCGCCGAATACCTCGTCGTGAACGGCTGCGCGCAGGTCGTCCTCTGCGAGCGCGGCCTGCGGTCCTTCGACCCCAGCACGCGCAACCTGCTCGACCTCGGCGCGGTGGCCGTGGCCAAGCGCCTGACGCACCTGCCCGTGGTGGTCGATCCCAGCCACGCCGCCGGCGCGCGCCATCTCGTGCCGCCGCTGGCCCGCGCCGCGCTGGCGGCCGGCGCCGACGGCCTCATCGTCGAAACCCATCCCGATCCGCTCAACGCTTTCAGCGACGCCGCCCAGCAGCTCGAAAGCGGCAAGTTCCGGCGTTTTCTCGACGATCTCGCACCGTGGCTCGAGTTGGCCCGCCGCGAACGCAGCGCCCCCAGCCCCACCTGAACCGGAAGGAGAAGACGTGAACGCCCCCATCCTCTATCTCGGCCCCGCCGGCACCCATTCGCACGAAGCCGCCCGCCGGCGCTTCGGGTCCCACGCCCGGCTCGAGCCGTGCCTGTCGCACGCGGAAATCTTTTCCCGGCTCTGCGCGGCGCGCGCCCGGCCGCGTCCGCTGGCCAGCGCGCCCGTGGAGAATCCCAGCGAAGGCCCGGTGACGCAGACGCTCGACCAGCGGGCCGACCATCCCACCGTCGGCATCCTCGACAGCTTCGCGCTGCCGGTGCCGCAGCATTTGATGGCGCGGCCGGGCACGCGCCTGGCCGACGTCCGCCGCGTCTGCAGCCACCCGCAGGTGCTCGGCCAATGCCGCGCCACCCTGGCCCGCCTGCTGCCGCGCGCCGAGCTGGTGCCCGACGCCAGCACGGCGACCGCCGCGGGCCGCGCCGCGCAGGAACCGGGCACGGCGGCCATCGCGTCCGACGCCGCCGCCGAAATCCATCGCCTCGCCATTCTCCGGCGCCACGTGCAGGACAGCGCCCAGAACGTGACGCGCTTCTTCACGATCGTCGCCGGCCGCGTGCCGCCGCCGCGCGCCGCGGCGCCGGCGCGCAAGCTGCGGTCGCTCGTCCATCTGGTCATCGGCAATCGGCCCGGCGCGCTCCTGCACGTGCTGGCGCCGTTCGACGCTTCCGAGATCAACCTGACCTTCATCCAGAGCCGGCCGCTGCCGGGCCGGCCGTGGGAATACGGCTTCTTCATCGAAGCCGCCACGGATTGGCGTTCCGCTTCCGCGCGGGCGGCGTGGCAGCTCGTGCGCGCCTTGTCGGAATCCGGCCGCCAAATCGGCACCTACCCCGTCGGCTGACCGCCATGGACGCCCTTTTCCATCTGCGCGACATGATCGCGTCGCTCGATGCGCCCTTGGTGGACGAGCTCTGCGCGCGGGCCCGCCTGCGCCGGAACGACGCCCTCTATGCGCCGGACGAAGCCGCGGCGCCCGCCCTGGAGACGCTCGCCGGCGCCTACGCCGAATCCACCACGCTCGCCGGCCGCGTCCGGCTGCTGCGCGCCGCCTATCTGCGGACGATCCTGCCCGCCTTGTGCGCGCCGGGCGACGACCCGGCCGAGCGCAGCGCCTGCCTGTCCGCCGATCTCGCCTGCCTGAACGCCCTTGCGCGGCGCCTGGCGCTGTCCATCCACGTCGCCATCCGCAAGCGCGAGGCGCTGCCCGCGGCCCTGCAGGCCGCGCTGGCCGCCGGCGATCCGGCCGCGGTCGAAGCCGCCATCACCAACCTCGCCGTCGAATCCGGCGTGCTTGCCCGCGTGGAGCAACGCGCGCGGAAAAGCGGCGCGCCGGAAGACGGGGTGCGGCGGCTGGCGGAGCTCTACGCGACCTGGGTCATTCCGCTGTCGCGGAAAATCCAGGTCCACGGCCTTTTCGCCGACCGGCGCTAGCGCCTTTTTGCTTTCCACCTCCGGCGCCGAATGGCATTTTGGAAGCCCATCATGAAGAAAACGATCACCATCGCGCTCGAAAGCGGCCAGAAGATCCTGTGCCCCACCCAAACCCTCGTGGGCGAACTGCTCCACGATCCGCTCGATCCCGCGACGGGCCTGCACTACGTCGGCGCGCTGGTGAACAACGAATTGGTCACCTTCGGCTACACGCTCGACATCGATTCCTCCGTCCGCTTCGTCACGATGGCGTCGCCGGGCGGCATGCAGATCTACGTGCGCTCCCTGTCCTTCCTGCTCGCCAAGGCCGTCAAGGACCTCCATCCCCGCGCGCGGTTCTCCGTCGAGCACGCGCTGGGCCCCGGCTTGTACTGCGAATTCGAAATCGACGGCGTCCGCGGCCTTTCGGCCGAGCAGGCCGCCGCCCTCGAAGCCCACATGCGCGAACTCGTCGCCGCCGACCGGCCCATCCTGCGCCAGCGCATCTCCTACACCGCGGCCATCGAGCAGTTCACCCAGAACGGCCAGGACGACAAGGTCTCGCTGCTGCGCTTCACCAACACGCCCAAGATCGTCACCTACGTCTGCGAGAACTTCTCCGACCTCGCCACCGGGCCCATGACCCGCTCGACGGGGCCGCTCCAGTTCTTCCGCGTCGTGCCCCACGAAACCGGATTCGTCCTGCAGATGCCCACCTGCGACACGGCGCCGCGCGTGCCCGATTTCGCCCCGATCCGCGTGCTGACCGAAACCTTCAAGGAATACAACCGCTGGGGCCGCATCCTCGGCGTCAACACCGTCGGCCGCCTCAACGAAATCATCGCGGCGAACGAGATCCGGGATTTCGTGAAGGTCGCCGAAGCCCTGCACGAAAAGAAGATCGCGGCCATCGCCGACCAGATTGCGTCCGCGAAATCGGTCAAATGGGTGCTGATCGCGGGGCCGTCGTCCTCCGGCAAGACGACGTTCGCCAAGCGCCTCGCCATCCAGCTGCGCGTCAACGGGCTGCGCCCCGTGACCCTCGGCACCGACGACTATTTCGTCGATCGCGAGCACACGCCGCGCACGCCCGCCGGCGAGTACGACTTCGAGCACCTCCAGGCCGTGGACGTGCCCGTCCTCAACCGCGACTTGGCCGACCTGGACGCGGGCCGCGAAATCCAGCTGCCGACGTTCGATTTCCACACCGGCACCCGCTCCTACAAGGGCAAGAAGCTGCGGCTGGACGACGACCAGGTCGTCGTGCTCGAAGGCATCCACTCCCTCAATCCGGCCCTCACCCCCGCCATTCCGGACGACCGCAAGTTCCTCATCTACATCTCCGCGCTCACCCAGCTCAACCTCGACAACAACAACCGCATTCCCACCACCGACAATCGGCTGTTGCGGCGCCTGGTGCGCGACCATCGCTACCGCGGCCACTCCGCCGCCAAGACCCTGGAAATGTGGCCCAACGTCGGCCGCGGCGAACGCACCTGGATCTTCCCCTTCCAGGAGGAATCCGACGCGGTCTTCAATTCCGCGCTCGACTACGAACTCGCCATCCTCTCCGTGCTCGCCCGGCCGCTCCTGTCGGAAATCAAGCCCCACCAGTCGGTCTACGCCGAAGCGCGGCGCATGCTCGAGTTCCTGTCCCACTTCCTGCCGCTGTCCACCGACGTGCCGCCGCCGACCTCCATCATCCGCGAATTCGTCGGCGGTTCGGACTTCGAGTACTAGGTTCTTGCCAAACCCGGCGCCGACGCGCTACAGTCCGCTTTCGTGATGCCTGCCTATCAATTGGAAGCCCTGCTCGTGCGCATCGGCCTGGCGCTCGGCGCCGGCGTGCTCATCGGCCTCGTGCCGATCGCCCACCGGTGCACGCGCTACGAGCCCTCCATTCCCAAGCGGGTGTTCTTCCATCTGCTGTCCATCGGCGCGCTGATCGGCTTCTGCTTCTATGCCGTCTATCTCTGGCACCGCTTCGTGCCGGCGGAACCCGAAACGCCCGCGCCGGTCGCCTATCCCGAAATGCCCGCCGTGCCGGCCCCGCCGGCGCCGCCCGCCGCGCCTTGATCCCGCCCGCGCGGGGTTTTCCGCACGCGGCGCCGAACCGCATGGGAAGCGCCGCACGGCCGTTTTCGTTTCTGGGATTGCCCCCGCGCCCGCCACCCGCTATTTTGCCGGGGATTTTTCACAAGGAGATTCCATGACCTCACCGCTTGCGACCCTGAAGACCTTCGCGCACGCCGGCCGCACCGTGGCCTACCACGAGCTGGCGGCGCTGGCCGCCCTGCGCGGCGCGCCGTTGTCCGAACTGCCCTACGTCGTGCGCATCCTGCTGGAATCCGCGCTGCGCAACCAGGCACATCCGGCCTACCAGTGGAACCACGTGGAGGCCCTCGCCCGCTGGCGGCCCGGCGCGAACGCCGCCGCGGAAATCCCCTATCTGCCCGCGCGCGTCCTTTTGCAGGATCTCACCGGCGTGCCGTGCGTCGTGGACCTGGCCATGCTGCGCTCCGAAGTCGTCCGCCGCGGCGGCGAGGCCGGGCTCATCGAGCCGCTCGTGCCCGTCGATCTCGTCGTGGACCATTCGGTCCAGATCGATTGTTCGGCGTCGTTCGACGCCTTGGTCCGGAACATGGAAATCGAGTTCGGCCGCAACCGCGAACGCTACGAATTCCTGCGTTGGGGCCAGCAGACGTTCAAGAAGCTGCGCATCGTGCCGCCCGGCGTCGGCATCTGCCACCAGGTCAATCTCGAGTTTCTCGCCGACGGCGTCCACGCGGAGCCGCAGGCCGACGGCTCGGTGCGGGCCTCTCCCGACACGCTGGTGGGCACGGCCTCGCACACGACGATGGTCAACGGCCTCGGC
>CAYTEK010000001.1:43224-89244 GCA_964436715.1 uncultured Verrucomicrobiota bacterium
GTGCTCGGCTGGGGCGTCGGCGGCATCGCAGCCGAAGCGGCCATGCTCGGCCAGCCCATCGCGCTGCTCACGCCCGTGGTGACGGGAGTGCGGCTGACGGGCGCGCTGCGGCCGGGCGTGACCGCCACCGACCTCGCGCTGGTCGTCACGCAGCTCCTGCGCCAGCACAACGTCGTGGGCCAGTTCGTCGAATACTTCGGCCCCGGCCTCGCCAGCCTCTCGCTGGCCGACCGCGCGGTGCTCGCCAACATGGCTCCCGAGTACGGCGCCACAACCGGCTGCTTCCCCATCGACGCGGAAACCATCGCCTACCTGCGCATGACGGGCCGTTCGGCCGAGCATTGCGACTTGGTCGAGCAATACGCCCGCCGGCAGGGCCTTTTCCTCGAAGCGAATTCGCCGGACCCGATCTATTCGCGCACGATCGAGCTCGATCTCGCCAGCGTCGTGTCGGCCATCGCGGGACCCAAGAAACCCCACGACCACCAGCCCGTCGGCGAAATCAAGAAGCGCTTCCTCGCCGCGCTGCCGGCCCCGCACGACAAAGGCGGCTTCGGCGTCGCCGCCGACCGCCTCGGCACGGCGGCGAAATTGCCGGACGGCTCCGAGATGCGCCACGGGTCCATCGCCATCGCCTCGATCACCTCGTGCACGAACACGTCGAACCCCGTCCTGCTGCTGGCGGCGGGCCTGATCGCGAAGAAAGCCGTCGCCCGCGGCCTGAAGGTGCCGCCCTACGTGAAGACGTCGCTGATTCCCGGCTCGCGCGTGGCGACGGCCTATCTGGCGAACAACGGCCTGCTGGCCGAACTGGAAAAGATCGGCTTCGGCGTCGCCGCCTACGGCTGCGGCACCTGCATCGGCAACAGCGGGCCCCTGCGCGAAGACGTCGCCGCCGCCATCCGCGAGCGCGATCTCGTCGCCGCGGCCGTGCTGTCCGGCAACCGCAACTTCGAAGGCCGGGTGCATCCGCAATGCAAGGCCAACTACCTCTGCTCGCCGCCGCTCGTCGTCGCCTTCGCCCTTGCCGGACGCGTGGACGTCGATCTCGACGCGGAGCCCATCGGCGCCGGTGCCGACGGCCGGCCCGTCTTCCTGCGCGACCTGTGGCCGACCTCCGCCGAGATCAACGCGCTGCTCGCGCAGGCGAACGATCCGAAGCTCTACGCCGCGACCTACCGCGACGTGAACCAGTACACGCCCGAGTGGAACCAAATCGCCGTGTCCCCGAAGCCCACGTTCGATTGGAAGCCCGACTCGACCTACGTGCGCGAGCCGCCGTTCCTGGCCGCCGCGAAGCCGTCGCCGGAAATCGCCGGCGCGCGCATCCTCGGCCTGTTCGGCGACTTCATCACCACCGACCACATTTCGCCGGCCGGCACCATCGCCAAGGACTCCCCCGCGGCGCGCTATCTGGTCGAGCGCGGCATCGCACCGAAGAATTTCAATTCCTACGGTTCGCGCCGCGGCAACCACGAAGTGATGATGCGCGGCACGTTCGCCAACGTGCGCCTGCGCAACCGCATGGTCGCCCGCGAAGGCGGCTGGACGAAGCTTCAACCTTCCGGCCAGGAAACGAGCATTTTCGACGCCGCGCTGGCCTACCGGCAGGCCGGCACGCCCGCGATCGTGATCGCCGGCAAGCTGTACGGCGCCGGCAGTTCGCGCGACTGGGCCGCGAAAGGGCCGATGCTGCTCGGCGTCCGCGCCGTCATCGCCGAAAGTTTTGAACGCATCCATCGCTCCAATCTCGTCGAGATGGGCGTGATGCCCTTCGAATTCGTGGATGGCCAGACCGCGGAAACGCTGGGTCTCGACGGCACCGAGACCGTCTCGATCCATGGCGTCGGGCCGTTGGCCCCGCGCGGCGCGCATGAAGCCGTCGCCGTCAAGCCGGACGGACGCGAGATCCGGTTCCGCCTGCGCAACCGCATCGACGCCCCCATCGAAATCGCCTACTACGAAGCCGGCGGCATCCTGCCGTTCGTGCTGAACAACCTGCTTGCGAAATAACCATATCATATTCGATTGCATTTTGATGCGGAAGATATAATGTCTTCGTCATTCGGCCACCTTTTTATAAAAAGGTGGCCGTTCAACAATCGGCAAACTCATGACCCAACTCCACCCAACTTTGTGGCGCACCTGCCGCGCGCTCAGCGGCACCGTGCGCCTGAAACTGCTCCATCTGGTCTTCGCGCATCCCGGCCAAAACGTGACTCAATTGGCCGAAAGCGCCGGCATCGGCGTTTCCGACGCCAGCCAGGAACTCCGGCGCCTGCAATCCCGGGGCTTGCTCCGCCGTTCGCGCCAGGGGCCGTCGGTCGTCTTCGCGCCGGTGCCCGATCCCCAAGTGCCCACGGCCGCGCCGTTGCTGAAGGCCCTGCAACTCGCGCTGGCCAACGGCGACGCCGAAATCGAACTCGTCGCCCGCATCGCCAAGGGCTTGGCCGCCGAACGGCGCATCGCGCTGGTGCGCGCCTTGCGGCGCGGTCCGCAAACTTCCGGACAACTGGCGCTCGCCGCCGGCCGCACCGCCCACAGCAATCTGCAGAAACACGTCGCCGTCCTCAAGGAAGGCGGCTGGATCGCTCCAGAAGGCCGCGCCTACGTCCTGTCCCCGCCCCGCCACCCGCTGACGGCGGCGCTGCTCCCATGGCTCTAGCGCGAGGACAAGGCGCCGCTCATCCGTTTCCGCAAGTTCGGCATTGGTTTTTCGCACCCGTTGGGCTACAAGCTCCTCCCGGCAAATGAAGGACTCCGCATGAAATTCGATCATCTCCGCGACAGCTATTTTTCCCGCCTCCGCGCGGCCGCCCCCCTCGCCCAGGACAAATTCGTCGCCAAGGACGACGCCTTGGCGCTGCTGAACGCCGTGGTGCGCAGCGGCGACCGCATCTGCATCGAAGGCGACAACCAGAAGCAGGCCGACTTCTTCGCGCGCGAGCTGGTCAAGCTGGATCCGGCGCGGATCCACCACCTGCACATGACGCAGTCCACGCTCGTCCTCGACGAACATCTCGAATTGTTCCGGCGCGGCATCGCCGACCGCCTCGATTTCGCGTACTCCGGCCCCCAGTCCAAGGCGCTGTACCAGCTCGCCGCGGAGAAAAAGGTCCAGATCGGCGCCATCCACACCTATCTCGAGCTCTACGGCCGCTATTTCGTCGATCTGTACCCGCAGGTGGCCATCCTCGTCGCCGAGGCCTGCGACGAAGCCGGCAACGTCTACACCGGCAACAACACGGAAGATTCGCCGCTCATCGCCGAAGCCACGCGCTTCAAGATGGGCGTGGTGATCGTGCAGGCGAAACAGAAGCGCGCGCGGCGCCCGCGTGTGGACATCCCCGCGTCGTGGGGCGATTTCATCGTCGTCACGAACGCGGATTACCATCTCCAGCCGTTGTTCACGCGCGATCCGGGCAAGATCACGAATCAGCAGATCCTCATGGCGATGATGGCGCTGAAAGGCATCTACGCCCCCTACGGCGTGCAGGCGCTCAACCACGGCCTCGGCTACGCCACCGCCGCCATCGAACTGCTGCTGCCGACCTACGGCGCCCAACTCGGCCTGAAGGGCAAGGTCGCCACGCGCTGGGTGCTCAATCCGCACCCCACGCTCATTCCCGCCATCGAGGCCGGCTTCGTCGAGCACGTCTACGCGTTCGGCGGCGAACCGGGCATGGACGACTACGTGCGGGCGCGGCCCGATGTTTTCGCCGTCGGTCCGGACGGCTCCATGCGTTCCAACCGTTGCTGCGCGCACATCGCGGGGCTGTACGCCATCGACCTGTTCATCGGCGCCACGCTGCAGATCGATCGCTTCGGCAATTCCTCGACGGCCATCAAGGGCATGATCGCCGGCTTCGGCGGCGCGCCGAATCTGGGCGGCACGCCGCCCGGCCGCCGGCACAACTCGCCGGCCACGACCGCCGCCGGGTGCGTCCGCGAGCAAGTGTTCCGCGGCCGCAAGCTGGTCGTCCAACTCACGCCCACGCGGTCCGAGAAAAAGAACATCCCCGTGTTCGTCGAAGAGCTCGACGCCCAGCAGCTGCATCGGGACGGCGTTTTCGCCGAACCGCCGGTGATGATCGCGGGCGACCAGGTCACGCACGTCGTCACCGAAATCGGCATCGCCTACCTCGACAAATGCCCCGACGCCGAAACGCGCCAGCGCGCCGTCGCGGCCGTCGCGGGCGACACGCCCGTGGGCCAGACGCTCGCCGCCGCCGGCCGGGAGGCGTTGCGCGCCGCCGGCATCGTGAAGACGGTGGCCGATCTCGGTCTCGATCCCGCCGCGGCCACGCCCGATCTGTTGCCGGCGCATTCGCTGGACGACCTGGTCAAGGCCTCCGGCGGGCTGTACCGGATTCCGGCGGGCTGCAAAGGCTAGGCCGCCTCCATGGTCTTCAGTTCCGCCACGTTTCTTTTCTATTTCCTGCCGGCGGCGCTGGCGCTGTATTTCCTGACGCCGCCGCGCTTCCGCAACGCCGCCGCGCTGATCGCCAGCCTGGCGTTTTTCGCGTGGGGCGCGCCGCGGTTCGTCTTCGTGCTGATCGCCACCTGCTTCGTCGATTACCACGCCAGCCGGTGGCTGCCGGCCGGCCGCCTGCCGGATAAACGCCGCAAGCTCCTGTTGGGCGCCGTCGTCGCGCTCGATCTCGGCCTGCTGCTCTATTTCAAGTACGCGAATTTCTTCGTGGCGCAGGCCCAGCATGTCTTGGGCTGGTTTGGCGCGCCGCCGGTTTCGTGGACGGCCGTCGTGCTGCCCATCGGCATTTCGTTCTTCACCTTCCAGAAGATCAGCTATCTGGTGGACGTCTATCGCGGGACGGCGCAGGTGGCCCACGGCGCCGGCCGCCACCTGCTCTACATCGCATTCTATCCGCAGCTCATCGCCGGCCCCATCGTCCGCTATCACGACGTGGCGATGCAGATCGAAAACCGCTCCGAAACCTCGGGTTTGTTCCTCGACGGCATGTGGCGGTTTTGCATCGGCCTCGCCAAGAAGGTGCTGCTGGCCAACACGTTCGCCCGGCTGGCCGATCTGGTGTTCGACACCCCGCCCTCGCTCATGACCTCGACGCAGGCGTGGGCGGGCGTGCTGGCCTACACGTTCCAGCTCTACTACGACTTCGCCGGCTATTCCGACATGGCCATCGGTCTCGGCCGCATGCTGGGCTTCCGCTTCCTGGAAAACTTCGATTTCCCGTACGCGTCGGCGAGCATCGGCGAATTCTGGCGGCGCTGGCACGTTTCGCTCGGCCGCTTCATGATGGAATACCTCTACGTCCCCCTCGGCGGCAACCGCCACGGACAGCGCCGCATGGTGTTCAACCTGTGGCTGGTTTTCCTGGCTTCGGGCTTCTGGCACGGGGCGGCCTGGACGTTCGTGCTCTGGGGCATCTGGCACGGCACGCTGATTTCCATCGAGAAGATCCTCGGCCGCGAACGGCTGGGCCGCATTCCGCGACCGCTCGCCGTCGCCGCCACGTTCCTGCTGGTGGCGCTGGGCTGGGTGCTGTTCCGGTCCGGCACCCTCCACCGCGCGGGCGGCTTCTACCTGCTCCTCTTCGGCTTGCTGCCGGACGGCGCCGGGCTCGAAGCCTTCCCAGAAATCATGGCCGACCGCGCCTTGTGGCTGGCGGCGGCCGTCGGCATTCCGTGCGCGTTCGCGCCGGCGCTGGGATTCGCGCGCTTCCTGCCGCAGGACGCGGCGGATCCCGACGCCTTGCCCCTCCGCACCGTGCTCGCGCGGTTCGCGCTGAGCGTCCTGATCCTGGTCGTC
Source organism: uncultured Verrucomicrobiota bacterium (assembly GCA_964436715.1). Lineage (GTDB taxonomy): Bacteria > Verrucomicrobiota > Kiritimatiellia > CAIQIC01 > Lenti-01 > Lenti-01. Next base: position 49,013 of record CAYTEK010000001.1, read on the forward strand.
GTCGCCAGCGAACTGTGCGCGTCCGGGTTCAATCCTTTCATCTACTTCCAATTCTAGCCATGACCAACGGCCCTTCCATTTTCCGGCGCGTCTTTTGCGGAACGCTCGTCGCCCTGCTTGCCGCGCTGCTGTTGTTCCCGTGGATCCAACATGCCGCGCATGGGCCGGCGGACAAGAAGCTCAGCGGCATCCGCACGCGGACCGACGAGTTCCCCGCGCTGACCGTGCAGACCTGGCTGGACGGCTCCTTCGCGAAGATCGCCGACCTGTGGACCAGCGAACACGTCGGCGTCCGCGGCTGGCTCGTGAACCTCAACCGCCAGATCCGCTATTCCCTGTTCGGCCAAGTCGAGCCTGCGCCGCGCCGCAAGCGCGCCCTGGTGCTGGGCCGGCCGCCGGTGTTGTTCGAAAATCTGCTGCTCGCCGACGCCCTGCGGCCGCCGCAGATCTCGCCCGAAAAGATGGATGCCTTCGCCGCCAACCTGCGCCGCACGCAGGAACTGCTGCGCGAACAAGGCATGGCGTTTCTCGTCGTCCTGGCGCCGAACAAGGCGCTGCTCTATCCCGAAACGCTGCCCGCCTGGGCCCGCGCGCGCGTTTCCGAAACCAACACCGACTACCGCGCTTTCGTCGCCGCGCTCCGGCGGCACGACGTGCCGGTGCTCGACACCATGACCTTGTTCCGCGAACTGCAGCCCGAGTTTCCGGATCTGGTGCCGCCGCAAGGCATCCACTGGAGCCATCAGGGCACCTGGTTCGCGTGGCAGCGCGCCATTCCGTTCGTGAACCAGCAGGAACTCCTGCCGCCCCTGCCCGTGCCGGAGAGCGACGGCGTCGCCATGTCCCGGCCTTCCAGCATGAACCGGGAACTGAACAGCCAGCTCAACCTGTTCCGCTCGCCCTACGACGCCGAAGTGCCCTGCGCCTATCCCATCGCCAAGCCGCCCCCGCCGGGCGCCGCCACCAACCTCGACGTGCTCGTCGTCGGCGACAGCTTCGGATTCACCTTCGTGGATGCCCTGGCGCGCTCGGGCCTGTGCCGCCTCGTGCATTTCTGGTTCTACATGCAAACCGGCAAGGAAGCGTTCCCGGCCACCTTCGACAGCCGCGCCGAACGCCTGTATTCGCACCTGGCCGGAATCGGCGCCATGCGCCCCAACGACGAGAACGGCCGGCGCATGCTGAAGGACAAGCAGCTGGTCGTGTTCGTCGTGACCACGTTCAACATCGACAAATTCGCCTGGGGCTTCGACCGCCTCGTGGCCCGCCTCTACGGCGGCGCCGCCGAAACCATCCCCGAAGTCGACGAGACGGAACCCGAAGTCAATCTCGCCGACTAGGTCCCAAAGATAAAAATCCCGTTCGCGCACCGCTTTGCGCTTGATTTCAGGCGGGCTTCAACCATGCTTCCACATGGTCAAGCACCATGCAGCGGGAGGCAGCAGAATGAGGGTTTTCCACCGATCGACGGCGCGCGTTTGCCTGAGCGCGCTGGGCATCTGGCTCGCCTGCGGCGTCGAGGCGCCCGCGTTGGATCCGTATTTTCGCAAGACCCGCAGCAACGCCAACGTGTACGTGGCCCCCGTGGCGTCGGCGATCGAGAAAGTGGCCATTCTCCCCTTCAAGGCGCCGACGGAACTGATCGGTTCGTCCGTGTCGGACATTTTCGTGACGGAAATGCTGCGCGCCAAGCGCTACACGCTCGTGGAACGCGGCCAGATCGACCGCGTGCTGGGCGAAACCGAATTCGCGCTTTCGGGACTGTCGGAATCCGCCGCCATCGAAGCCGGCAAGATGATGGGCGCCGACGGCGTCATTCTCGGCACCGTGGACGAATACGCGCCGGTCGCCTACCGCGGACGCAGCTATCCGACGGTGGGCGCATCCATCCGCCTGATCGACTGCGACAGCGGCCGCGTGATGTGGAGCGTGGACCACGCCAGCCGCAGCGAGGATCCGGCCGACACGCTGTCGCTCCACGCCCGCGTGGTGGTGCACGAAATGGTCGCGGCGCTGGTCCAGAACTGGGGCGTGCAGCGCCAGGTTGAAACCGAATTCGACGACGCCCGCGGCGCGCGCGACCAGCCCAACGATCTCGTCGGGTTCGACGGCGATCCGGCGTCGCCCGCGGCGCCGGCGACGCCGGCCCCGGACGCGCCGGCGGGATTCGGGCTTTCCGATCTCGGCTTGCGCGAAGTCGCCGTGGCCTGGACGCCGCCCGCGGAACGGTCCGTCCAAGTCCGCATCGAGCGTGCCGAGTCGCTCGCCGGCCCCTTCGTGCCGCTGGCGACCGTGCCCGCCGCGCGCGGCGCCTACGCGGATGCCGGCGCCAAGAACGCGCCGCTGCAGGATGCCACCACCTATTATTACCGCCTCGTCGCCATCGGCCGCGACGGCCAGGAAAGCGCGCCCACCGAGGCCCGCGAAAGCTTGACGGCACCTCCGCCCGAGCCGCCCGCGGACGTCCGGGCCGAAACGCCCGCCGCCCGCGCCGTCCGCCTGACGTGGACCGCGCCCGCCTGCGAAGGCGTCGTGGCCTATCGCGTCGAACGCGCCCACGCCGCGGACGACGTGTTTGCCCAGGTCGGCGAGGTCGAGGAAACGACCTTCGCCGAAGGCGGAACCGCCGCTTCGCCGCTGCGGGACGCCACGACCTACCGCTATCGCCTCCGTTCGGTCAACCGCGTGGGCGCCGTCGGCGAAGCCTCCGCGCCCGTCGAAATCGCCACCCGCCCGCCGCCGGCGGCGCCGCAAGATCTCGCGGCGGAAAGCCTCCAGGTCCGCTGCGTGCCGCTGTCCTGGACCGTGGCGGCCGACGAAGACGTCGTCCGCTACGACGTCTACCGCGCCGACAGCGATCTCGGACCGTTCGCCTTCCTCGGCTCGTCCGACGGCCGCGAAAACGCGAGCTATCTCGACGGGGGCGCGGATCCGGGCGACCTGGAGGACGACCGCGCCTACTACTACTGCGTCCGCGCCGTCAATGCCGTGACGGCGGAAAGCGACGATTCGGACGTCGTCATGGCCACCACCCGCCCGTTGCCGCCGCCGGTCGCGGAACTCGCCGCGATCACCGGCCTGCCGCGCCGGGTCGAGCTGTCGTGGGCGCCTTCGCCGGATGAAAAAGTGACGGGCTACGACGTCGAGCGCTCCGCCGCGGGCGGCGATTTCGTGCGCATCGCGCGGGTCGCCGGGCGGGAGGCGAATGCGTTCGTGGATGCGGGCGACGAAACGGAGCGCTTCATGCGCGCCAGCGTCAAAACCCCCTTGAAGGACGGCACGGCCTATGCCTACCGCGTGCGCGCCGTCAACACGGCCGAGGCCGCCTCCGACTGGTGCGACTCCGTCGAAGCCGTCACCAAGGTCGTTCCCGAGACTCCGCACGGGCTCAAGGCGACGGAAGGCCGGCCCGGCGTCATCGGCGTCGTCTGGGCCGCCAACCAGGAGGACGACCTCGCCCACTACGTGGTGTCGTTCGCCGCCGCGCCGGACAAAGGCTTTGCCGAAGCCGGCCGCGTGAGCGTGGAGGAGACGCGCGGCTTCAAGCAGGAAGGCCTGCCGCCGGGCCTGTCCCGCTGCTACCGCGTGAAAGCGGTGGATACCGACGGCCTCGAAAGCGCGTGGTCCGAACCGATCTGCGGCTCGACCAAGCCCTTGCCGGGCGCACCCACGGACCCGACCGTCGAATGGACGGACGACGGCGCCTTCCTGCGCTGGCAGCCGCCGCCGGAGCCGGACGTCGAAAGCTACCGCATCCTGAACAAGAAGCTGTTTGGCCAAGAGGAAATCGCCACCAGCCGGAAACCCGAGTTCTTCTTTCCTGCGAATGCGCTGGCGCAAAAGAAGGTCTTGCTGGTCGTGGCCGTGGACAAGGACGGGCTGGAAAGCCCGCCTTCGGCCGCGGTGGAAGTCGTCCCGCGCCGGTGATGCCGAAGCACAGGAGGTTGTCCATGATCGAGCGAATGGGCGGTTGCAAACGGATGCGGCGAACGTGCTGGATCGTGGCGGGCGGGTTGTGGCTGGGCGCCGCGCCGGCGCAGGCGGGCATGATGGACACGCTCTCCTCGGGAGTGAGCTACGTCACGCAGGGCGTCAAGAACAAGGCGAATGCGGCCGTGACCTGGGTCACCGACTCCGCCGCCGGCAAGTTCGTCAATCCCGCGGAACGCAACAAGCGCGACCGCGAACGCATCCTGAGCGTTCTGTCCTACGAAGGCGCCATCTACTACGACGACAACGGCAAGCCGCAGGTCAAGGACCAGCGCAAGCTCGACAAGCTCTACCAATCGCTGCAATCCAACGATGCGCTCAAAAAGGTGCCGGGCTTTTCCAAGGACGACGATCCCGACGGCAACAAGAGCGGCCAGTTCTGGCAAAATTTCCTGGGCGGCAAAGACTATACCCGCGGCGACACGCCGGCGGTCCTGGATCCGTTCGAAAACGACGGCCGCGGCCTCGCCACCAAGATGCACACCCAGTTGACCACGGCGACGGACGACGCCTCCACGGAATACACCGACACGGCCGGCACCCTCAAGGTGCGCGGCATCGACATCCTGGAAAAAGATCTCCGCCAAGGCGTCGCCGCCGGCGCCGACACCTACATCAAGGCCCTGGACGCCATCACCGGCGGCACCTCCTCCCAAGCCGTGAAGTGGATGGAAGACGCCGCCAAAAAGGCCAAGGAAATCGCCGACGATCCCCGCGCCGCCGCCGAAGGCTACGTCAAGGACCAGATCGAAGGAAAACTCGACGACCTCAAGGGCGAACTCAAAGATAAAATCGGCGAGTACAAGGCCGAAATGATCGCCAAGGCCGACGAGTCGCTCAAAAAAGCCTTGGGCGAGGATGGGTACAAGGACCTCATGGACAAATACGAGGCCTACGGCGAAGGCCAGGAGCGCATCCAGAAGATCTTCGAAGACATGGCCCGGGTGACCGGCGATGAACGCCTCGCCGACGCCGCCAAGAAAATGAAGGAATTCTCTCCCGACGAAATCGCCGACAACCTTTCCAAGACGTACCTGCCGGAAATCCTGCAGGGCGAAGACGACGAGGAGGGCGAAGACGACGGTGAAGACGAGGAGGACGCGGAAGAAGACGGCGAAGGCGAAGACGACGAAAAGGATGCGGACGGGAAAGCCGACGCGGAAGGCCCGGAGGCCGCCGACAAGGGCGATTCCGGCCAACCAGCGGATGCCACGCCGCCGCCCGAAACCGGCGAGAAAACGGAGGACGAACCGACCGCGACGAACGAAGCGGACGCGGAGGGCGAACCGGACGAGCCGACCGAACCCGAAACGACGACCGAACCGGAGTCCCCCGCGGAACCGGAAAATCCGGAAGACCAACCGCCGGAAACGCCGGAATCCGATTCCACCGGCGCGACGCCCGAAGGCGCCGGCGGCGACGCGGACGACACCGAACCCGCCCCGGAAAACGAATCCGGCGAAAACGACGCGGACGCGGAGGAAGGCGCCGAATCGCCCGAAGCCGATGAACCCGAATCCGAAGGCGATGCCGCGGATGCCGACAAGCCCGGCGAAACCACCACGTCCTCCGGCTACGTCGAAGATTCCAATGGTCGCATCACCCTGACCGAAACCCGCGACGCGAACGGCAACGTCGTCCGCACCGGCACCGTCGAAACCGACAAGGACGGCAAGGTCATCGGCAAAACCACCTATGAAGGCGGCACCGGCGAGGGCCAGACCACCGGCGCCGACAGCGATCTGCGCGGCGCCGAACCGGAGTCCGATGCCGACGTCGATTCCGACATGGTCGCCGGCGGGGTCAACACCTCGGGCGATTTCGCCGGCAACTGGACGCAGAGTCAAACCCAGCGCGGCGCCGACGGCTCCCTGACCATGGCGCAGAACACGCAGATGGACGAAGCCGCCAACGCCGGCAACCAAACCATCCGCGACGCGGACTCCGTCGCCGACGCCGGCGGCCGCGACGCGCAGAACATCCGCGACGCCTCCACCCGCGCCACCGCCAAATCCGACCGCGAGAATTCCTGGGGCAAGGCGCTGGGCGATGCCGTCGAGCAAGGCATCACCGAAGGCGGCAAGGCGTTCGGCGAGGCCTTGGGCGGCGCCGCGGCCGACGAAGCCGTCGGCGAAATCTTCGGCACGTCGAAGGACGACGAAGAATCCGCGAGCGACGGCGAGGGCGAAACGGAAACCGGCGCCGCCACGCCAACCGACGACGCCGCCGGCACCGCCACCGGCACCTCTGGCAAAGATGGCGGCAAGAAAGACGACCGCGACGACGACGATGACGACGGCGACAGCGACGACCCGCTCGGCGTGACGGGCAAGACCAAGAACAAGGACGGCACCGTCACCATCCGCTACGGCTGCGGCTATTCGTGGACCGGCAAGCCGCCCGGACCGTCCCGCTGCCCCATTTGCTCGCGCGAAACCGTCTCGACGGAAGAAAACGAAACGCCGGACGACGACGCGACGGATGCCGGCGATGCCGGTTCTTCCGGTTCGGGCACGCCGGGCGATGCCGACGACGACTCGCCGGGCTACTCGGGCGATGCGGGCTCGGCGCCGGTGGACGACGGCGGGAGCGAGCCGCCCGACGACATCGATTGTCCCTTCGCCGCGCCGACGGAAAAGGCCGATTGAGGCGCGCCATGCGTGGATGTGCCGCCGCCATTTTGCTTTTTCTGGGATCGGCGCCGCTCGCCGCCGCCCAGAACCCCAATGCCGTGGACGCCTTGTTCCCGGACGCCGCGGCGCCGGCACCGGCGCGCCCCGCCCCGGCATCCGCCGTCGCGGCCACGCCGGACGAAACGTTCCGGCAACTGGAACAACGCCTCGACGCGCTCGAAGCGCGCCTCGGCCCCGCGGCGCGGCCGCCATCGCTGGCCAACAACCTCGAACGGCGGCTGGCCGATCTCGAAACCCGCCTCCAGAAGCTCGAACAGCAGCTGGCCCGTTTCTCGCAATACGATCAACGCCTTCGCCGACTGGAAATGAAGTGAAACCCACAAGGAGACCGCTCATGAAACGAACGTGGATCTGTCTCGCCGGACTCGCCGCCGCGCTGGCCGGCGGCGCGGCGCCGGCCGGATATTCCAGCGGCGGCGGCGGCACCGACGAGCCCAACGTGTACGGCGCCCGCGAAGCCTTCGGCGTCGAAAAAGTCGGCATCCTGCCCTTCAAGGCGGCCACCGCGCTCATCGGCGGTTCGGTCTCCGACATGTTCGTCACGGAACTGATGAAGATGAACCGCTACGAACTGGTCGAACGCGCCCAGATGTCCGGCGTGCTCGGGGAAACGGAAGTGGCGCTGTCGGGCCTGACCTCCGGGCAGGCCGCGCAGCTCGGCCAAATGGTCGGCGCCGACGGCGTGATCGTCGGGACGGTCTCCGAATACGAAATGGTCGCGCTGGGCGGCCGCACCTATCCGACCGTCGGCCTCAGCATCCGCCTCATCGATGCCGGCACCGGCAAGATTTTGTGGAGCGTCGACCATGCCGCGCGCGGCGGCAGGGGCGACACCCTCGCCCAGCATGCCCGCATCGTCGTCCGCGACGTGGCCGTCGCTCTCGATCGCCAATTGCGCTGAAAGGATGAATCCCATGAACCCACGCCTGTTTCCGCTTGCGCTTGCCCTCCTGCTGCTGGCCGGTTGCGCCACGCCTTCCGTGCCGCCGCCGGCGGCGTCGGTCCGTTCGGCGCCGCGCGCCGCCGCGCCCGCGCCGGCCGCCGCGGCCAAGACCGTCGCCCCGACGTTCCTGCCGCGCGTCATGATCATCGTGGACGAAAAGAGCCTCGGCACCATCGCGACCGCCGAAGTCGAAGCCATGGCGACCAAAAAGCTCATCGCCATGGGCGTGCCCGTGGTCGATCAGGACATGGTTCGCGCCAACGTCGCCCGCAGCCAGCAATTGCTGGTCGCCGCCGGCGACAACCGCGGCGCCGCGGCCCTCGGCACGCAGTTCGGGGCCGACGTCGTGCTGATCGGCGAAGCCGTGGCCAAGCCCTCCGCGCGGCGCATCGGCGACACGAACCTGCGCTCCTACCAGGCCGTGGCCACCCTGCGCGCCGTGCGCACCGACAATTCCGCCACGCTCGCCGCGGCCTCGGAGGACGTCACCCAGGTCGGCCTCGAGGACGTCAGCGGCAGCGCCAAAGTGCTGCGCGCCGCCGGCGAAAAGGCGCTCGACGTCCTGTTGCCCGATCTGCTGGCGAAATGGACGCCCGGCGACGCGTCCGGCGCCGGGGCGTTTGCCCACCGCGTGGAAATGTCCGTGGGCGGCGTGGACCAGATGTGGAAACTGAAGGCCGTGCGCGACTGCCTGCGCGGCCGGACGGAAGACCTGCGCAACGTCGCCCAGCGCAGCTACGTCGCCGGCGTGGCCGAATTCAGCATGGAATCCGCCCTGCCGCCGGAAGAACTCGCGGAAGCCCTCGTGCTGGCGCCGCCGGAAGGCCTCAAACTGCAGATGCTCGACGTCGGCGCCGGCCGCATCCAGGCGCGCGTCGTCGTCCCCTAGCCGCCGGGAGAGACCCACCATGAAAAAAACCTTGATCCTGGCCATCGGAACGATGCTGGGGACGTTGGCCGCCGGCGCCCAAACTCCCACCACCGACGCCGGTTTCCTGCTGCAGGCCTATACCCGCTTCGTTCTCGCGCGGGAAGTCCAGGCCCAAGCCATGGAACTCGCCCGCCCCCTGCCGGAAGCGGAGGCCCAGGCGGTTGCCGCGGAAGCCAAGCGCTGGATGGCGACGGAAACCGACCAGATGCGCGCCGAACTCGCCGCTCGCTTCGGCGAGGCCGCCCGGGATCGATTCTCCGCTTTCGTCGCCGAATACACGGCCGCCGAGAAGGACAACGACCTCCATTATCTCGGCCGCTTGGCCGGCGAGGCCCTGCTGGGCGATACGCCGTTCGAGTTCCCGGCCATGCGCCGGCTCGTGCTCGAAAAGTGGCTGACGCAGCCGTTTGCCGACGGCAGCCGCTTCCTCGGCGAAATCCAGACGTGGAGCGATCTGCGCGCCCGGAATCCGCAAACGCCGCCGCTGGCCGACTGGCTGGCCCGGGATGCGGCGCCGGCCGCCGCCGCCCCGGCGAAGCCACCGGCCAATCCCCTCGCCGCCGCGGAAGCGGAGGCGCCCGCCTTCGTCGCGCCGGCCGCCGAGCCACCGGCCAATCCCATGGACGCGTTTGCCCAGGGCCGCGACGCCAAGCGCGCCCGCGCCTTGGCAGATGCCCAGGCGGGCATGCAGCAGATGGCCATGGAACGGCAGGCGGCGGAACAGGAATATTCGGCCAAGAAGCTGGCCGACGCCCAAGCCGACGCCGAAGCCATGCGCGCCCAGGCGCAAAAGATCGCCGCCGTCGAGCAGGAAGCCATCGACCAACGCGCCAACAGCTGGATGGGACGCCTGAAGAACATCGTCAGCGCCACGGTGGGCGCCGCCACCGGCGCATTCACCGGCGGCATCGGCGCCGAAGCCGGCCGCCAGGCCGCCGACGCCATCTTCAACAATCCGTAGCCGTCTTCAGTCGAAGTAGATTCGCACGTCGAAGTCGTCGTAGTCGAAGGCGGCGCTGCGCACTTCCAGAACGGTCAGACGGCCGTCCAGCACGTCGACGTCGTCCGCCCAGGAGCGATCGGTGTCGTCGCCGTCCAGCGCGACGCGATGGACGCCCGGAGCGAGATCGTAATAGCGGTGATCGCCGTCCCCGACGCTCTCCATCTTTTCGCCATCGACGTAGACCCGCACCCGATCGACGGTGAAGTTGTCGATCACGAGCGAACCCTGCCCGGCCGGCACGTCGTGATCGTAATCGTCGTCGTCGTCGCAACCCACGGCCAGGCCCGACGCCAACACCACGGCCATGATTCCCAACCGACGCAGCCACTTTGCTCGTTTTTTCATCGCCGATGCCTTTCTCCAAGGTTCGCCGACATCCTACCGCATCCGCGTCAAAAGCCCAAGCCCAAGTCGTGCGGTCGCGATCCGCCTCCGTTAATTTTCGATGAGCGCGGCGTTCCCGCTTGCCACCGCCGGCGCAAACGGCCAACATTCGAGCCATGGAGGGCGTTCCTCCAAACGCACAATTCCAACAGGAGAAATCGCGCATGAAGTGGTTGAAGTGGTTGTTGGTGACGACGATGATCTTGTCCGCCGGCTTGGGGCTGGCTGGCTGCAGCGACGACGACGACGATGACGGCGACAGCAATCCGCTGGTCGGCACGTGGGTGGGCACCGCCTTCAACGGCCAAGCCCTGCCGGACGGCATCGGCATGTCCATCACCCTCCGCAGCAACGGCACCGCCACGAGCACGACAACGATCAACGGCGCGTCGGAAACCTTCAGCGGCACTTGGAGCGCTTCCAGCGGCACGCTGACGGTCGTCGATGAAGACGGCACGGAATCCATGGGCTACACCGTCGAAGGCAACACGCTGACGCTCACCGACGAAACGGGCGCCTACACGTTCGCCCGAAGCTAGATCGAGCCGAACGGGCTCTCCGCCCCGCGCCGCCGGCGCGGGGCATTTTTTGCGCTCATCCCGCCCGGCACGTGAAGATGCGGTAATGCAAGTCGGCGGAGAAGCCGTCGAATTTGCGACGGAAGACGGATCCGGCGGCGCCGAATTCGGATGCCATTTCGGTCGCGATCCGCCGCATTTCCGCTTCGTCCAGTCCGTAGCGCGCGGCCAATTCGGCGGAATCCAAGGCCAGCGTCGGCGCCGATCGGACGGAAGCGACCGCCCAGCCGGCCGCCGCCAGCCGCGCCTGCAGGTCGGCGACCGTCGGGTACCATTTCGCCGTGCGCATTTTCGCATACAGCGCGTTGAGACGGGCGGCGTCCTCCGCGCGTTCGAAACAGGCCGTCTGGTGCACCCAGCATTCACCCGGCGCCGCCTGGGCCCGGAGATGCCGCAGCAGCGGGTCGAGCCCCGCTGCGCCCGCATAATGCAGGACCGAACGCATGATCCACAGCGCTCGCGCGCCGGCCGGCGCGACGTCCGTCCGCCGAAACGCGCCCGCGGAACCGCGCACGCAGACCAGTTCCGCCTTGGCCGCCTCCGCCAATTGCGGCGCCGAATCGTCCAGCACCGTCAGTGCGGCGCCGGCGCCGAGGCCGGCCGCGCGCAAGTGCGCCAGCAGATAACCGGTCCCGCCACCCACGTCCACGATCCGATTCGGCCGCGCTTCGGCCCAGATCTCGCGCACGGCCGCGCCCAGCGGCCGCGCCACTTCCGGATCGGAAAAATAGCCGCCGTGCAGCCGCCCCCACGAGGAGCCATGCACCGCTTGTTCAGGCCCGAAATTCTCCGCCGTCATCGCCGACTTCGCTTGCCGACCGTGGCGCGATCCACGCTCAACCGGAAAATGGCGCGGCCCGGCATGGGCGGCGCCGGATTCGTCACCGTCGCCGCATGCACGGCATACTGGCCCTTGCCGATGATGGTGGCCTGGGTATAGGCCATGACGGAGTTCCATGTCGGATGGAGCGGATCCGCCGCCGCATTGGTCGCGACGTCCACGCGGTAGCGGCCCACGTCCTGGACGTCCCACTGGAATCGCACCGCATTGCTGGACACCGCTTCGATGGAATTGAAATGGAAGCCGTATTCGCAGGCCCCCATGTCGCAATTCGTCGTAGCCGCGCCCAGGACGACGGGCATGCCGATCCGCGGCCGCGGATTCCCGTCGATGTCGGTCCGCGGCGCGCCATTGGTCGTGCCCGCATCGATGCCGGGCGAGGCCGTCGCCAGCCGGAAATCCTCCGCGCCCGCGTCCACGAACGCCGGCGCATCGGTGATGTTCGGCCAGCCATAATCGGGCGTCAGGCAACAGTTGCTGACGACGCAGGAGACATCCCCGTTTTTCAGGTCGGCGTTGGTCGGCGCTTCGTTGAAGTAGAGGATGTCGTTGACGAACCGCGTCCAATAGGCGTGCGCCCCGCCGCCATCCGCCCACGCCAGATTGGAAACGATCGTGCAGTTGACGATGGGCGAAAACGAGGCGGGCGGGCCGGCGGAATACACGCCGCCGCCAAATTGCGCGGCCTCATTGCTGAAGATCACGGAATTGACGAGCGTCGCCGGGTTCGTCGTGCCCGAGGCATGCATATACACCCCGCCGCCGTTTTCCAGCGTCGCCCAGTTCCCGATGATCCGGCAATTGGAAACCGATCCGCTTTCCGAGATCCAGACGCCGCCACCGGAGTCCGCTCTGTTGTTCCGAATGATGCAGCGATTGATCCGCCCGCGCGAATTTTGGTACAGCACGACCCCGCCGCCGGCTCCGTTGGTGGCAGTGTTTTCCTCGATCGTGCAATCTTCCACCAGCGAATTGGTCGCATCGCTGCCAACGGTGATGCCGGCGCCGGCGGCGGCCCAGTTCCACTTCACCAGGCAATCGCGCACGGTGGCGGCCCGAACGAGCAGGATGCCGCCGCCATAGCCGAGAGTCGCCGGTTGTCCGCTGCGGACGGTGAATCCCTCGATCAAGCTGTTGGTCCCGTCGATGCGCATTCCGCGACTGAGGTGCTGGGCATCGATGATGGCCTCGCGGCTGTGCGTGCTCCGCAGCGTCAGCACCTTCTCGATCGGAACATACACCTCGCTCCCCGACAGATAGTACGTCCCTGGCGCCACGAGGATATCGTCGCCGCTCGCGGCCGCATCGATCGCCGGTTGGATGCTGGTGGCCGCCATGCCCCAGTTGGTGAACGGCGCCGCCGGCGCCGCGTTCGACACGTTCACGTAGCGCGTCGCCGCGGATGAAGAACCCATGAACGCTCCGGCCAAGGTCAACGCGATCGCCAGCGTCTTGCATACCTGCATGAAACCATCCCTCCTGTGGATGGCGGCAGTGTGCGCCGCTCCGGCCTTGCGGCGCAAGGGGGAAAATGGTTCGGCGCGAAATCGTTTCGCATCAGTTGGTGGGTTCGCCTTCGCCGCCGACGGGCACGAGTGCCACGCTCAGACTTTCGCGGTTGCCGGCGGCCAGCACGCGGCGAAAACCGACGAGGTAATACAGGCCGGACCCGTCGGCCGCCGCGTCTTCGGGATACAGCACGACGGTCAGGTAATAGGCCTTGCGGACCGGAACGACGCCGGCGCAGGGAAAGCGCAGCACGGTTTCGGCGCCGGGCCGATGGGTCACGCCGGCCACTTCCACGCGGCCGATTTCGCGCGCGGCGCCGTCGGCCTTGCGCGGATCGTATTCATGCAGCCGCGCGACCAGCCGACCGCGCTCCACGGCGGGTCCGTTGGTCGGCAGCGTGCAGGTCAAGTCCAGCGTCAGTTCGACCTGCGCCGGCGCCGCGGCGGCGGATTCCGCCGCCGGCGCCCCGTTGGAGGCCGACGGCAACGGAACGTCCGCCCGCGCGGCGCCCGCCCAGCTCAGTCCCAGTCCCAATCCCAGTCCCAGCAGCATCCAGCGCACGTTCATCGGTTCGTTTCCAAAAAGGTTTCGCGCATTGAAGCAAAATCCCGGCGCGCGTCAATCCGCCGCGCGAGGCGCAAGCGGCGCCGGACCGCATGGGGGGCGGCGGAGCCGCTCAACGGGCCGGCGTGCGCAAGGCGATCTGCAGGCACATCAGCGCCCAGAAGCAGCCGAGGAGCGCCGACAGCGGCATCTGCAAGGCCGTGGGCAACGCGTAGAGCACCAGCAGGCACGGCGCCCAGAAAGTCCAGCCGGGCACCTGGTTCGGCAGCACGATGCGCCGGTACCAGCCGGGCCCCAGCTGGAGCCGGGTCGCGCGCCACGAGTAGTTCTGGTCCTGCCAGAGGTGCGCGAGCGCCACGAGGGGCGATGCGTAGAACGGCGAATAGACGAGCATGTCCGTTGCGGTCTTCAACAGCACCGTCGCGAGGCTCGCGTCGGCGCCCCAGAGACGGGCCTGGAGCGCGTAGAACACGTGCGTGTTGGCGCCCATGAAGCCCCACCACGCCATGCCGAAGAGCAGCGCCGCCCACGGACGCCGCACGCGCAGGCCGGGCGTCAGCGCGCAGAAAACCGCCGGCACGATCCCGTTGAAGACCACGCGGGTCAGGATGGTGAAGACGATGCCGTAGCGGGTCTGCCACGCGACGAGCACCTGGAGCCCACCGTGGAAGGCCGGCGAAAAATAGTAGGCCGCCACGAACGCCGCCGCGGCCGCCTGCAGCACCAGGCCCGGTCCGAGGTTGGCCCGCGCCGCCCGCACGCCGATTTGCCAGGGCGTCGCGCCGGCGGACATTTTTCCATCGCGTGGAAACGCGTTTTCCATGGCGTGGAAAATCCCCTTTTAGGCGCGGCGCGCGCGGAGAAAGAATTCGTCCGGCGCATCGATGGTTTCGAGCACCGTCCACCCCGCCGCCTGCAGCTGCCGGGCGAGTTCCGCGCCGGCGGGCATGCGGTCGCGATGGACGCCGGGATGGCCAGCATGAAACGCGTTGAGTTCCCGGCTGCCTTCGAGATTGGCCACGACCAGCTCGCCGCCGGGCGCGAGGCCCGCCGCGCACCGGTCCAGGAACGCCGCCGGATCGTCCAGATGCGGATACAGGCGGAAGCACAGGATCAGATCCCAGGCGCCGGCGGCAAGTTCGACTTCCTCGGCCTTGCCGCGAAGCACGCGCACGTGGTCGCGATCGGCCACGACGCGGCTGCAGCGCGCCACCATGCCGGGGCAGGCGTCGAGCGCCAGCACGCGGCCCGTCGCCCCCACCCACTCCGCCAGCTGAGCCGTCAATGGCCCCGCCCCGCAACCCGGCTCGTACACGCGCCGGCCGCGCAGGTCGCCGAGGCGGCGGCGCAGCCGCGCGAGCCGGGGCGCATGCTCCGGCTTGAAAGCCAGCGGTTGGTCCGCGCCGGCCAGCGTTTCGAAAAAGGTCTGGCGATCCATGACGGGCCGGGATGATGGCGCGGCCGGCAGCGCGGGACAAGCCAAAAGCTTTTGGGATTGCGCCCGGCCGCGGCAGGTCCGACACTGTCCGCATGAAAGTCGGTTTGCTGTCCGATACCCACAACCACCTGGCCGAAACGCGGCGCGCGCTGGACTTGCTGCTGGCGCGCGGCGCGGAGCACCTGGTGCATTGCGGCGATGCCGGCGAAGACGTCGTGGATCTGCTGGCGGCCACCTGCCTGGAACGCGGCCTGCGCGCGCATGTGGCCATCGGCAACTGCGACCGGTCGCAGCTGGCAGACGCGCCGTTCCTGACCCAGCCCGCCGGCCTCGAACGCGCCGAAGCGCCGGAATTCACCTTGGCCGGCAAACAATGCGTCGCGCTCCACGGCGACCGCGCGGAAATCCTGTGGCAGACGGTGCAATCGGGACGGTTCGACTACGTCTTCACCGGCCACAGCCACGCGCCGGCCGACGTCCGGGAGGGCCGCACGCGCCTGGTGAATCCCGGCTCGCCCGTGCGCCCGCGCGGCGGCCCGCCCACGGTCGCCGTGCTCGATCTCGAGACCGACCGCATCGCCTGGGTTGCCTTGGCATGAACGCCGCGCCGCCAGCCGCCGAACCGGCCAGCCGCCTCCGCAAGCGCGGGTGGATCGCCGCGGCGATCGTTTGGCTGGCGCTGATCGCCGCCTCGCTGGCGTGGGATTGGCGCCAGATCGATTTGCGGGCGGCGCCGGCGACGGTCGCGCGCTCGGCGCGTTGGCAACAGGGCGCGACGCTGGTTTGGCATGCGCTGTTCGGGGCGCTGGGCTTGGCCGCCGTCGGTCTGGGCTATCGCCGCCTGCGGCGCTCGCGCGCCGCCTTGGCGATCAGCGAGGAACGCTACCGGCTGATCTCGTCGGTGGCGACGGACTACGTGTTCTGGTCGGCGGTGCAGCCCGACGGGCGACTGGAACTGCACTGGGTGGCCGGCGCCTTCGAGAACATCACCGGCTATGCGTTCGCCGAATACGTCGCGCGCGGCGGGTGGCAGGCGATGGTCCATCCCGACGACCGGGCGCAAGACGCGCGCGACCTGGAAACGCTCCGCGCCAACCGTCCCTTGCGGAGCGAACTGCGCACGCTCGCCAAGGACGGGCGCACCGTCTGGGTCGAAGTCGCGGCGCATCCGGTGTGGGACGAGAAACGCCAGCGCCTGGCGGGCATCTACGGCGCCGTCAAGGACGTCACCCGGCGCAAGCAGGCCGAAGCCGAAGCGCAGGCGACCTACGAGACGCTGAACCAGTTCGTCGATTCCGTGCCGGCCTTCGCCGCCTACGTCGACGCCGAGGAGCGCTATCGCTTCGTCAATCGCTACCACGAAAACTGGTTCAAGGATTCCCGCCGGCACTTCATCGACCGCAAGCTCGAAGAGGTGCATCGCCCCAGCACCTACGCCATCATGCGGCCCTACAGCCGCCGGGCGCTGGCCGGCGAATCCGTCCGCTACGAGCACGAAATGACCGGGCGCGACGGCAAGTACTACTGCTTCGACGTCCAGTACGTTCCGCGCCGCGCCAGCGACGGGACCGTCCTGGGCTACTTCTCGCTCGTGTTCGACGTCACCGAACGCGTCCTGCGCGACCGCCAGCTGCTGCGCACGCAGCGGCTGGAAAGCGTGGGCCGGCTCGCCAGCGGCATCGCGCACGACCTGAACAACATCCTGGCCCCCATGCTGATGGGCCCCGACCTGCTGCTCGAGACCGTCCGCTCGCCCGCCGAACGCAAACTGCTGGAACTGATCAAGGCCAACGCCCCGCGCGGCGCCGCGATCCTCCGCCAATTGCAGATGTTCGGCCGCGGCGAACCCGAGGCGCGCGCCCCGCTGCGCCTCGACGGCTTGATCCGCGACATGCTCAAGATCATCGAGGAAACCTTCCCCAAGAACGTCGCCGTCCGCCAAGCGATCGCCCCGGACCTGCCGCCCATCTTGGGCAACGTCACGCACCTGCACCAGGTGCTCATGAACCTGTGCATCAACGCGCGGGACGCCATGCCCGACGGCGGCCAACTGACGCTCACCGCGCAGCTCGAAACCGTGGACGACGCCTTGGCGCACGCCTACGGCGGCGCCGCCGGGCCGCACGTCGTGCTCGGCGTGGAGGACACCGGCTCCGGCATCCCGCCCGACGTCCTGGACAAGATCTTCGACCCGTTCTTCACGACCAAGCCCGTGGGCACCGGCACCGGCCTCGGGCTTTCGACGGTGCTCGGCCTCGTCCGCAACCATCGGGGCTTCATCCGCGTGGACACCCGCGCGGGTCGGGGCACCCGTTTCCGCGTCTATCTGCCGGCCAGCGCCGCGCGCGCCGGCACCGACGCACCGGCGGCGGCGGAAGCTCCGCCGCGCGGCCGCGGCGAATGCGTCCTGCTGGTGGACGACGAGGCGTTCGCCCGGCAGGTCGCGCGGCAGATTCTCGAGCAAAACGGCTATCAGGTGGTCGAAGCCGGCGGCGGTGCCGAAGCGCTGGCGGCGTTCGCGCGCGCGCCGGCGCGCTTTCCGCTGGTCCTCACGGACCTGATGATGCCCGGACTGGATGGCGCCACGCTGCTGCGCCGCCTGCGGGAAATCGCGCCGACGCTCAAGGCGATCGTCATGACCGGCGGCCTCACGCGGGAAGAAGTGGCGCGCGCCGTGGAATCGGAATCCGCGGCCTTCCTGATCAAACCGTTCGAAGCGCACGCGCTGCTGGAGACCCTGCGCCGCACCTTGGATTCCTGACGGTCCCCGCGCCGGCGAATCAAAATTGTCTCGCCAGCGCGCCGGCGTTTGGCCCATGATGAACGGCGATGACTAATTCCAACGACCTGGCGCGCCGCGTGGCCGCGCTGCTGTCCTCCCCCCGCACCCGTCCCCTTCCCGAACGCGAACTGGCCAAACAACTGCAGTTGGCACCGGGCCAGCGCGGACTCCTGCGGCAAATCCTCCGCGAGCTCCAGTCCCAAGGCCGCGCCGCGCCGGTCGGCGGCGGGCGCTGGGGCTTGCCGTCCGCCGCCGGCGGGCTGATCGCCGGCACGTTCTGCGTCCGGCCCAACGGCACCGCCTGGCTCGTGCCCGAC
This sequence comes from uncultured Verrucomicrobiota bacterium, assembly GCA_964436715.1. Taxonomy (GTDB): domain Bacteria; phylum Verrucomicrobiota; class Kiritimatiellia; order CAIQIC01; family Lenti-01; genus Lenti-01. The sequence continues at coordinate 66,986 of CAYTEK010000001.1, forward strand.
GGTCCCCGGCAGCCGCCGATGTGGATCGAACCGACGTCCGCGGGCGCCGCCCTGAACGGCGACAAGATCCAGGCGGCCCCGATCCGCCGCGACGCGCTGCTGCGCATTCCCGGCGCCAGGCCCGACACGCAGGCCGTGCGCCTCGTGCGCATCCTGGAACGCAAGCGCCAATGGGTGGTCGGCCTCTTGCAGGCCACGCCGCACCACGCCTACGTGGCGCCACGCGATCCGCTGCTGCGCGCGCCCATCCGCCTGATCGATCCGCTCGCCCGCCTCGAGGCCCATCTGGGCCATCTCGTCGTCGCCCGCATCGTCGAGGACGACCTGGCCGACAACCGGCCGGTCACCGCGAAATTCGCGGAAGACCTCGGCGACCCCGACAGCGTCGCCAACGACGTCCGGGCCCTGCTGCGGGATCGCGGCCTGGCGGAGGACTTCCCCGCGGAAGTGGAGCAGGCGGCGCAGCGCGCCCATGCGCGGCTCGGCCAGCGCGGCGCCGACGCGCACGGCCGCGTGGATCTGCGCGACCAGCTCATCGTGGCCATCGATCCGGCCACGGCCCACGACCACGACGACGCGGTGTCCCTCGCGCCCCTGCCCGGCGGACGCTGGAAGCTCGGCGTGCACATCGCCGACGTCGCCGCCTACGTCGAACGCGATTCCGCCATCGACCGCGAAGCCCTGCGCCGCGGCAACAGCACCTATCTCGTCGATCGCGTCATCCGCATGCTGCCGCAGGATCTCACCGTGCGCACGTGCAGCCTGCTGCCGGGCGAAGACCACCTGGCGCACACCGTCGAGATCGTGTGCGACGACCGCGGCCGGGTCCTGGGAACCCAGACGTTCCGCTCCCTCATCCGGGTGCGGAACATCCTCACCTACGAACAGGTGCAGGAGTTCTTCGACACGGGCCGCTTCGCCGGCGCCGCGGAAGACCTGAAAACCGCGCTGCGCGACCTGCGCCGGCTCGCGCAGAAGATCCGCGCGCTCCGTTTCGCGAACGGCGCGCTCGATTTCGCGCTGCCCGAGGTGCATTGCGACCTCGATGCGGAAGGCCAGCCCGTCGGCTTCACCCGGCGCGGCGCCACGGAGGCCTACAACCTCGTGGAGGAATGCATGCTCGCCGCCAACCAGGCCGTGGCCCGCAAGGTGCACGCCGCCGGCGTGCCGGGCATCTACCGCGTCCACGACGAACCTTCCGACGAACAATGGGCGCGCCTGGCCGCCGAGCTGCACGCGCTGGGCCACCGGCCGGCGCCCCGCAACGCGCTGGATCTCAACCGCATCGCCCGCTCCGTGCTCGGTCGGCCGGACCAATACATGGTCACGCTGACGCTCCTGCGCAACATGAAGCGCGCGACCTACGAGGCCGAATGCCGCCCCCACTTCGGGCTGGGCTTTTCGCACTACGCGCACTTCACCTCGCCCATTCGGCGCTATCCCGACCTCGTCCTGCACCGCATCCTGAACGCCCTCGAAAACGGCCGGCCCCCGCCCTATTCCGCCGCCGAAATCGAGAAGCTCGCGCTTCATTGCGCCGACACCGAGCGCGAATCCGCCGAGCTCGAAAGCCAATCCATCCAGGTCAAGCGCATCCGCTACTACGCGGCCAAGTTGGCCCAGGGCGAAACCGGCCCATTCAAGGGCACCGTCATCGGCCTCAATCCCAAGGGCCTCATCGTGGAATTGGCGGACACCCTCCAGCAGGGCATGCTGCCCTACTACGCCCTCGGCGGCGCGCGCTTCGTCCTCGCCGCGGACGGCCTTTCCGCGACGGCGCACCCGGGCCGCACCTACCGCCTCGGCCAAACCGTCGAGGTCGACTTGGCCGGCGTGGACGAATCGCTCCGCCGCGTGGATTTCGGCCTGCCGGGCGCGCCGCGGCGCGCTTCGGGCCGACCGGCGGGGCGCGCGCCGCACGCCGCGCACAAACGCATTGACAAAGCGCCCGAAAAAACCGGAAATAGAAAGCCGGAAGGCCGAAAACGGCCCGTCCATCCAAGGAGAAAATCGAAATGAAGAAACTCGCCCTGTTGATTCTCGCGGCCATCGCCGCGCTGCCGCTGGCCGCGTCGGCCGCGGACGCCAACGCCTATGCCGACGTCTTGTCCGCCTACGTCTATCGCGGCCAGATCGGCAACGACGAAGCCGTGTTCCAGCCCGGACTCGACGTCGCCGGTCCCCTGGGCCTCGGATACAGCTTCTGGGGCAGCATGAATTTGACGGACGTCGAATCGTCCTGGTATCCCGATTCGGCCGGCGAATGGGGCGAAGTGGATCTGGGCCTCAACTGGACCGTGCCGTGGGAAGGTCCCGTCGCGTTCTCCGTCGGCGGCATCTATTTCATCTATCCGCAGGATGCCAGCGAAGTGGCCGTGGACGAGGAAACCGGCGCGCCGATCCTCGATGCGGAAGGCAACGCCCAGGTTTCCGAAGCCCCCGCCGACGGCAGCTACGAGGTCTTCGTCGAGGCGGCCGCCGAAGAACTGCCTCTCGCACCCACGTTGCGCTTCTGCCACGATCTGGACAACACCGACGACTGGATCTTCATGCTGTCCATCGGCCATTCCTTCGACTTGATCGAGAAGCTGTCCCTCGACCTCGGCGCGGGGATCGGCTACGCCGGCGACTTCTACGTCGCCGACAACTACGGCGACTCCGACGCCGGCGCGGCGTTCACCCATGCGCAGCTCGACGCCGCCCTGAACTACGCCTTCACCGAGGCGTTTTCCCTCGGCCTCAAGGGTTCCTTCTGCGCGCTGGTCGACGAAGACGTGCGCGACGACGTCGATGAGTCCGCGGTCTATCCCGACACGGAGATTTTCTTCGGCGGCGTGACGGCCAGCTATTCGTTCTGAGCCGACGGTTCACCCCGCCGAACCCAACGCCCCGCGGAAATCCGCGGGGCGTTTTGCATGCCGGTCGGGTTTTCGCGGGGCACAAGGCGCGGCTTAGGTCCACACGCCTTCGCAGACGCGCCCGCAGACCTGGCAGCGGCCGTCCGGATCCATTTTCACGAGCCGCGCGTGGAATCCCTCCCGGTCGATCAGGCGCGCGCCGCAGTCGGGGCAAAAGGTCGCCGTGGCGTCTTCTTCGCCCCGCACGTTGCCCACGTAGACGTGGCGCAGCCCGTTGTTTTTCGCGATTTCCCGGGCGCGGCGCAGCGTCGCCGGGGGCGTCGGCGGCCGGTCCCGCATCTCGCCGTCCGGATGGAACGCGCTGAAATGCAGCGGCACGCCCTCCCCCAGGTGCTCCGCCACCCACGTCGTCAATTCGTCGATTTCCGCGTCCGAATCGTTGAGGCCCGGAATCAGCAGCGTCGTGACTTCCAGCCAGCAGGACGTTTCCTTGCGAATGGCCTCCAGCGTTTCCAGCACGGGCGCCAAGTGCGCGCCGCACAGCCGCCGGTAGAAATCGTCGCGGAACGATTTCAAGTCCACGTTCGCGGCGTCCATGTTCCGGAAGAATTCGAGCCGGGACTCGGGCGAGAAATAGCCCGAAGTCACCGCTACCATGCGGAGGCCGCAGGCATGGCAGGCCGCGGCGACGTCCAAGGCGTATTCGGCCCAGACGGCGGGCTCGTTGTAGGTCGCGGCCACGGCCGGGATCCCTTCGCGCACCGCGGCGGCGGCCACGTCTTCCGGCAGGACGAGGCGGTCCGGCGGCGCGACGTCCGGCGCCGGGTGGCTCAGCTCCCAGTTCTGGCAGAACCGGCACGACAGGTTGCAGCCCAGCAGGCCCAGCGACAGGATGCGGCGGCCGGGCAGGAAATGGTTCAGCGGCTTCTTTTCGATGGGATCGACCTGGATCGCGACCGGTCGGCCCCAGGTTTCCGCCAGCAGTTCGCCGCCGCGGTTGACGCGTCCGTAGCAACGGCTGCGGCCCCCGACGGGAATCCGGCAGCGGTGCGGACACAGCGCGCAGCGCACCGCGCCGTTTTCCTCCGCCGTCCAGAAGCGCGCCGATTTCATTTTTCCGTCCGCTTTTTCTCCAAGGCCTGCCGCACCGCGCGCCAGACCAGTTGCGCGCAATGGATGCGGGCGGGATAGCGTTCGATGCCGTTGAAGGCCCGAAAGTCGCCCCAGTCGTCTTCGAATCCCGCGCGACCGATGCGCGCGTCGAACGCCGCGGCCATCACCGCGATTTCAGTCGGCAGCTTGCCTTCCCGCCGCTGCGCCGCCAGCGAAGCCGACGCCGCGCTCACCGCGCAGCCGTGCAGTTCGTAGGTCAGGCGCGCCAAGCCGCCTTCCGGGGTCCACGCCAGCTTCACGCGGATTTCGTCGCCGCAGGCGGAATTGAACGCCTCGGCGTCCTCGGTGCCGCGGGGCACGACGCCCGCGCCATGGGGATTCTTGGCGTGGGCCAGCAAGATCGCTTGGTAGAGCTGGGTCACGTGAACAGCTCCTGGGCGGCCCGCACGCCTTCCTTCAGCCGGCGGATCTCGTCGCGCACGTTGTAGGGCGCGAAGCTCGCGCGCACGGCCGATTCGATGCCCAGCCGCCGCATCAGCGGTTGGGCGCACATGTGGCCGGCGCGCACCGCCACGCCCCGGCCGTCCAGCACCTGCGCGACGTCGTGCGCATGGACGCCCTCCACGCTGAAGCTGACGAGCGAAACCCGCCCGTCGGCCGGTCCCCACACCCGCACGCCTTTCAGGGCCGCCAGTTCTTCCGCGGCCTCGCGCGCCAAGGCCGCCACGTGCGCATGCGCGGCCGCCGGCAGCGCCCGCAGCCATTCGATCGCCGCCGCCAAGCCCACGGCCCCCGCCGCGTTCGGCGTGCCGCCTTCGAACCGGTGCGGCACCTCCGCCCAGGTCGACGTCGCATCGTCCACCCGCGCGATCATTTCGCCGCCGTAGATCATGGGCTCCATCTGCTCCAGCAATTCCCGCCGGCCCCACAAGGCGCCGATGCCCATCGGGCCATACGCCTTGTGCCCCGAAAACGCGAAGAAATCGCAGCCCAGCGCCGCCACGTTCGTCGGCAGATGCGCCACGCCCTGCGCGCCGTCCACGAGCACCCGCGCGCCGGCGTCGTGCGCCGCCGCGCAAATCGCCGGCACGTCGTTGGCGGCGCCCAGCACGTTCGACACCCAGGCGGCCGCCACCCATTTCGCGCGGTGCGCCGCCAGGCCTTTCCGGAACGCCGCCAGATCCAGCCGCCCGTCCGGCTGCAGCGGCACGACCTTCAGCGTGGCGCCCACCGCGCGCGCGGCCTGCTGCCACGGCACCCAATTGCTGTGGTGTTCCAGCGCCGTCACCCACACCTCGTCGCCCGGTCCGATCTCCCAGCGCGCCAGCCCGTAGACCACCAAGTTGATGCTCGCGGTCGTGCCGCTCGTGAACGCGATTTCCTCCGGCGCGCCGGCGCCGACGAATCCGGCCACCGTCGCCCGCGCCCCCTCGTAGGCCGCCGTCGCTTCCGTCCCCAGGCGATGCACGCTGCGCCGCGGATTCGCGTTGTGCAGCCGATAGAATTGGTCCATCGCCTTCAGCACCGGTTCCGGCCGCTGGGTCGTCGCCGCATTGTCCAGCCACGCGATCTCGCGGGCCAGGATCGCGAAATGGCGCCGCATCGATCCCGGATCGAATCTACCGGCGCCGCTGGCTGTTTCCGCGCTCATTACACCTTGCCCTCGGGCTTCATCATGCTACAGTTCCCTCGTCATGCGCAAGAACATCGGTTGGCAAGAACGCAGCGAAGACGGCAAGTTCGAAATCCGCGTCATTTTCGACGGCGGCGACCGGATCCTGTGGCGCCGCATTTCGAAAGGTCTGGAGCACTGGGAACCGTTTGCGCCGACCCCTGCGCACTGGCAGACCCTGCTCGAAAAAACCAAGGCCCGCTACGTCCGTCGGCAAGCCCCGTACAAGGACTTGCAGCTCGTCGAACGCCGGGCCGCCGAAAACCCGCCGCCCGCCGACCCCGCGCCGTGAGACAGATCGCCGCCATCGCGCTTTTGGCTCTCCGCCACGTTTTCCGCTCGCGCGTCGTCCTCGTCCTGTCCGCGCTCCTGTTCGCCGCCGCCTTCCTGCTGCCGCTCGGCATCCGCAGCGACGGCACTCCGGAAGGCCTGATCCGCCTGCATCTCGCCTACACGCTGGGCATCGCCTCGTTCCTGCTGGCGCTGGCGACCCTCTGGGCCGGCTGCGCCGCCGTTTCGCAGGAAGCCGACGACAAGACCCTCCAGCTGCTCCTCGTCAAGCCCGTCCCGCGCCTGCGCATCTGGCTGGGCAAATGGCTCGCGCTGCTTCTGATGGACGCCCTGCTCCTCGCGCTCGTCGGCGCCGCCGCCGTTTTCACGCTCCGCCGCCAACTCCAGCACGGCGGTTTCGAGCCTGCCGCCCTGGCCGCCGCGGAGCAAATCGTCCTCTCCGCCCGCGAAACCCTGCGCTCGCCGCTGCCGGACGTCGAAGCCGACGTCCGCGCGGAATACGCGCGCCTGCGCGCCGCCGGCGCCGTTCCCGCCGCCGCGGCCGAATCCGCCGTCCTCGACTCCCTCCGCCGCGCGGAACTCGCCCGCCGCTACTCCATCGCCCCCGGCGCCGAACGCATCTGGACCTTCGCGCGGCCGCCCGCGGCGGGGTGGCGCCGCGCGCCGCCGCTCGCCGTGCAGTTCCAGGCCGATTCCTCCGTCCCCGGCGCCGCCGACGTGACCGCGACCGTCGCGCTGCGCGTCGGCGACCGCGAAGAAACGCGGGACGTGCGCGCCATGCCCGGCACGCTCCAGACCGTGCTGTTCGACGGCTCCGCCGCCGCGCCCGGACCGATTTCCGTCGCGTTCCGCAACCGGGGCGCGCACGGCGCGACCTTGTTCTTCGATCCCGCCGACGGCCTGGTGCTGCGGCCCGCCGCCGGCACGTTCGTCGGCAACTACCTGCGCGCGCTCGGCCAGCTCTACCTGCGGCTGGCGCTGTTCGCCGCCATCGGCGTCACGCTCGGCATCCTGTTTTCCATGCCCGTGGCCACGTTCCTCACGCTCGTGCTGATCCTGATCCTCCAGCTTTCGGGCTTCATCGTCGCCGCGGCGCAGATCGAGCGCGCCGCGTTCGTCGCCAACGTCGCGCCGTTCGGCGCTTCCGGCCATGCCCACGGCGAAGCGGTCGCCGCGCCTTCCGCCGCCGCCCGCGCCGCGGCCACGGCGCTGTTCTACGCCTACCGCGGCACCTACCTGACCCTGCGCCCGCTGCTCGAGGACCGCACCCTCGACGCGCTCTCCGCCGGCACCTACCTGCCGCCCCGCGCGCTGCGGCGCAATTTCCTCCAGCAAGGTCTCCTGCTCCCCGCCGGCCTCGCCCTCCTGTCCACCGCCGTTCTCCGCCGCCGCGAATGGGCGCTGCCGGCGATCAATGGATGATCAAGCATGATGAATCCAGAATCGGGAAAGATGAATTCGGGCTCCCCTAAATCCTTCCTGCTCGGTTTTTCGTTCGTGGTTGCGGCGGCAGCGGCGCTCGTCGTGGCCGGCACCTTGAACGTCAAGCTGCTGGAATTGCGGGCGACGGCCCATTTGACCCAAGCGCCGCCCACGCAGAACATGCCGCCGGCCGTCGCGTTCACCACCGTCGCCCTCGGCGGCTTCCGGGGCATTCTCGCGGACGTCCTCTGGATGCGCGCCGGCTCCCTGCAGGACGAGGGCCGCTACTTCGAGCTGGTGCAGCTGTCCGATTGGATCGCCAAGCTCCAGCCGCGCAGCCCGGCCATCTGGGCCTACCACGCCTGGAACATGGCCTACAACGTGTCCGCCCTCATGGCCGATCCGGCCGAGCGCTGGCGCTGGGTCCGCAACGGCATCGGCCTCCTGCGCGACGAAGGCCTGCGCTACAATCCGGGCTCCCCGCGCCTCCACCAGGAACTCGCCTGGCTTTTCCTCCACAAGCTCGGCACCGATTCCGATTCCGCGGCGGCCTATTACCGCGCGCAATGGGCCGCCGAAGTCGCCGCCGACGGCGCGCCGCTCGCGCCCGCCCTCGTCCGCCAGATCGAAAGCGAATTCGGCCCGCTCGACTGGCGTGCGCCGCAGGCGCAGGTCATCTACTGGGCCATGGCGGGCCTGCCCTTCGCCCGCGCCGATTTCGACGATCTCGCCCTGCGCCGTCTGGTCTACCAAGCGCTGATGCAGCGCATCGCCCTCGGCGACCGCGCGCGGCTGCCCCCGACGATCGCATTCGTGGAAGACGTCCAGCGCCGCCACCCCCACGTCGCCGCCCTGCCGGAAGTCCTGCGCCAGCTGCGCGCGGCGCAGGCGCAGCCCTGAGGCCGGCCGACATTCTCCTCCGGCGGCTGCGCGCCGCCGGTCAGCCGACTTCCTTGCCGATCACCTTCGACGCCAGCAAGGCGTCCTTGAGCCGGCTCGGGAAGAACCGCGCGGCGAAATCGCCGAACCACGCCGGCGCCGTCACGGGATAGCGCGCGCGGGGATGGTGCGACTCCAGCGCGTGGACGATCTTCCGCGCCACGGCTTCCGGCGGTTTCCGGAACACGTCCGTCGGCCGCGAGTAGGTGCGTTCCGGCTCGGACAGTTCCTTCGCGTATTGCTGCGCGAACGCCGAATTGCGCATTTCCAGCCCGCGCGCCGCTTCGCTGACGACGCGCTTGCGGAAGCACGTCTGGATCGGCCCCGGCTCCACCAGCGACACCGACACGCCCACCGGCCCCAGTTCCATCCGCAGGCCGTCGCCGATGGCTTCCAGCGCGAACTTGCTCGCGGAATACGCGCCCAAGAACGGAATCACCACCCGCCCCACGACCGAACTCACGATGACGATGCGGCCGCTTTTCTGCGCCCGCAGCGTCGGAATGAAGCGGTTCGTGAAATCCAGCGTCCCGATCACGTTCGTTTCGAACTGCTTGCGGAGCGCCGCCCGCGACAGGTCTTCCAGCGCCCCCGGCTGGCCGTAGCCGGCGTTGTTCACCACCGCCCCGATGATGCCGTGCGAGAGCTCCAGCACTTCCTTCGCCGCATACTCCACCGAATCCGAGTCCGCCAAATCCAGTTCCACCGGCTGGAAGCCCTCGCCGCGCAGCAGATCCAGATCCGTCCGGCTGCGCGCCGTCGGGAACACCCGCCAGCCGCGCGCCTTCAGCAGGCGCGCCGTCGCCCGGCCGATGCCGGTCGAAGCGCCCGTCACCACCACCACCTTTTCGCCCACCAACGGATATCGTTTCATGGCGCCATGCTACCCCGGCGGCGCGCCTCCCAGCAATCCCCGAATGCAGAGACGCGTTCCCCGCGCGTTTCCCGCGGCGCAAGATGCGGCACAAGGCGCGGCTCAATGCGCCTGGACAACGGGCAATTCGTCCCAATCCGTGGTGCAGGCGGGCGACTTGCGGCGCTGGCGCATGCGCCATTTGTCGCTCAGCAATTCGCTGGCGTAGCGCACGACGCGGCGCGCCGGGGCGCGGTTCAGCGCATCGAGGCGCTCCATCAGCCGAGCCACGCGCGGCTCTTCGCGCGGCTGCTCGGAAAACAGCAGCTCCTGTTCGGCGCCGGCGGGCACCAGGTCGGGCAGCAGCACGCCGGCTTTCTGGTACGCGAGGCCGGGGCGGTAGATCCGCTCCAGCCCTCGTTCCGCGCACCGCAGCAGGCGGCCCGAATCGCGCGTGGGCCGATCCAAGACCAGCGTGACGCCGTTGGCGTAAAAAGGTTCCGCCTCGGCGAACGGGCTGGTCTGCAAAAAGACCGTCACGGCCTGCGCCCGCAGGCGCTGGCGGCGGAGCTTTTCGCCGGCGCGCGCGGCGAAGGCCGCCACGGCACCGCGCAGGTCGTCCAACTCCGCCAGGCGCTCGCCGAAGCTGCGCGAAACGAGAATCTGCCGGCGCGGCGGCGGCACCCATTCCAACGGCAGGCACGCGGTGCCGGCCAGTTCGCGACCCACGCGTTCCAGCACGACGCCGCCCGCCTGGCGCAGGCGCCGCGGATCGGCCTCGGCCAACGCGCGCGCGTCGCCGATGCCCAACGCCCGCAGCCGCGCGCCCCAGCGCGCGGAAATGCCCCAAACGTCTTCCGGCGCCAGTTCGGCCAGCGTCGCGCGCGGCTCGAGCCGCCCCCACTCGAGCACCGGTCCGTCGGGGCTGCGGCCCCGCTTGGCCAGGCGGTTCGCCACCTTCGCCAGGGTCTTGGTCGGTCCGATCCCGACGGAAACCGGGATGCCGGTCCAGCGCTGCACCGTCCGCGCGATTTCTTGCCCCAGCGCGGTCCGGTCGCCGCGCGCGCCGGCAAGTTCCAAGAAGCATTCGTCGATGGAATAGATTTCCAGGCGCGGGCAAAAGCCGGCCAGCGTCTGCATGACGCGCCGGGAAAAATCGCCGTAGAGCGCGTAGTTGGAGGAAAACGCCGCCACGCCCCGGCCGCGCAGGGCGAGTTCGAGCTTGAACCACGGCTGGGCCATCGGAATGCCCAGCGCCTTCGCCTCGGCGCTGCGGGAAACGACGCAGCCGTCGTTGTTCGACAGGACGACGATGGGCCGCCCGGCGAGCGCCGGCCGGAACACGCGTTCGCACGAGGCATAGAAGTTGTTGCAGTCCACCAAGGCGAACATGAGGCGCCCTTCAGTACGAGCGGATGGCATGCGCCACCACGCCCCAGATCGTCAGTTCGGCGCCTTCGCGCACCACGATGGGCCGGTAGGCCGGATTTTCCGCCTCCAGCCGGACCTCGCGCGGCCCAAGACGCAGGCGCTTCACCGTCAGTTCCCCGTCCACGACCGCGACGACGATGGAGCCCGAGCGCGCTTCGCGCGCGCGATCCACCACGAGCAGGTCGCCGTCGCGAATGCCGGCGCCGACCATCGAATCGCCCGCGACGCGCACGACGAACGTCGCCGCCGGATGCACCACCAGATGGGCGTTGAGGTCGAGCGGGCCTTCCAGATGGTCGTCCGCCGGCGACGGGAAGCCGGCCGACACGCGGCTCGCGTACAGGCGCACGATCCGCGGCGGCGCATCCGCGGCCACGGGGCGCACGCACGAGACGGACAACGAAGGCAAAACGGCGGCTTGCATATCTGAACATCCGTTCATTAACATACGGGCGGCGCCGGCGGGATGCAAGCGGAAGTTTGCGGTCGCGAACGCCGAGGCGCATCTGGGATTTCGGCGCGCCTTCCCTCGTTTCAGGCCGGGGAAGGACAGCCTCACGCTGAAGCGTGGACTACATACAAGCTTCGTTCGCCGTCCAGCCTTCAGGCTGGGTTCGCGCACCGAATCGCAGATGCGCCCGAACGTTGCCCCCCCTTGGGGCGCAGCGGGTTGGAGGCGCAAGCGGCGCCGGGGTCAGGGCAGGACGATGCCGGTTTCCTGCTGGAACTTGAGCTTGTCGGACTGCGACTGGTCGATCTGCTCTTCGCTCTCTTCCGCGGCTTCTTTCTGATCCGCCTCGCTCATGCCGGCATCGTCGGGCACGAGCGACTGGAAGGCGAAGAGCGCGACCAGCTCCAGCTTGTGGCCGGACGACGGCAGGTCGATGTTGTGGTACAGCGGCGCGGGCTGGGAATCCTCGATGCCCGGCGGGGTCATGCTGGGGCACTGCGAGGTGGGAAACGTTTCCGATGGCGTGATGGTGTTGTCGCCCGTGTACGGGTTGTGGATCTTGAGGTGGCAATCCTCGGACCCCTCGTTGCCGATCAACTTGAACCAGATTTCCAGGTCCACGCCGCCGCTATACCGCTTGACCTTGCCGATCAGGGTCGGTTCCTGCTCGGGAGCGTTCGGATCGGCCATGGGAATGACGTCGCCCGCTTCCACGTGGTCCGTGTCGTCGTCGAGGTGGCCGTGCCAATCCACCTTGGTGATCTTGATGTCGTTGGAGGTCAGGTTGACGGCCTGCAACTCGGTCCAATATTCGAAAAGCGCGTCGGCGCGCGCCGTCGAAATTCCGCCCAGAAACGCCAGCGCCCAGATCCAACTCGTCCATGTCTTCACGCGTCGCCTCCCGTTTGCGTTCTCGTTGGGAAACATTGGACGCGTTTGGGGCGCAAAAGTCCACTCCAATCCGCCGGCGCGCAAGCGGCGCCGAACCGCATGGGGAAATCGCCCCCCCCTACTCCGGCTCGGGGGCGCTCGCGGGGGCGGCGGCGTGGAAGCCGAACCGGCGCATGAGGCGCTTGAGGGTGGTGCCCTGCACGAGCAGGGTGAAGAGGATGATGCCCAAGGTGAGCTGGACGACCAGCGCGCGTTCGGCGGGGCTCACGAGCGCGGGGCCGATGGACACCGCCAAGGCGATCGGCAGCGCGCCGCGCAGGCCGCCCCACCACATGATCGCCAGCATCGGCCGCGTCAGCCGATTGGCCGGCTGGGCGAAGGCGTTGTAGCCCAGGCCGGTCAGGCCGACGATGAGCGCGCGCGAGGCCAGCACGGCCAGGATGGCGACGCCGACGGCCCCGGCCACGTCGCGCAGCCGGCCGACGTCGGCGATCAGGTAGGATTGCGTCAGGCCCAGCAGCAGGAAGATCATGCTGTTGGCCATGAAGGCGGCGAAGCTCCAGAACTTGCGGATCGCCTCCCGCATGGGCACGGCGAGGAAGCGCCGGCCGTAGTAGTTGACGACGATGCCGGCGCCGCAGGCGGCCATCACGCCGGAGAACTTGCAATAGTAGTTGGCGACGATGAAGGCGGCGTAGGCGACCACGGTCGTCAGGCCGACTTCGATCAGCGGGTCGTGGTGCGAGAAGCGGACGACCTGCATGAGCGCCCAGCCGATCGCGGCGCCGACGAGGCCGCCGCCGCAGAAAACCAGCAGGAACTTGCCCGGCACTTCCGCCAGCGTGTCGAGGTTCCAGGCCGCCGCCGGGTCGGGCAGCAGCAGGCTGCCGGCCACGATGGCGGCGACGATGTCGAAGACCACGATGGCGGTGGCGTCGTTGAACAGGCTTTCGCCGTCGACCAGCATGGCGAGGCGCTTCGGCGCGCCCAATTCGTTGAAAAGCGCGATGACGGCGGCGGTGTCGGTGGTGGCGATCAACGCGCCGAAGAGCATCGCGGCGTTGAGGCCCAGCACCGTGAACTTCGCGACGAGCAGGCCGACGATCGCCGTGACCGCCAGCACGCCCGGCGCCGCCAGAGCGAGGATGGGCACGATGTTGCGCATGAGTTCGCGCGCGTCCAGGTTGATGGCCGCGTCGAAGATCAGCGTCGGCAGCAAAATATAGAGAATGAAATTGGGCGTGAGGTGGACGCGCTGCAGCAGGTGCAGCGACTCGAAGCTGCCGCCCAGCTTGAAGAGCGCCATGCCGACGAACACCAGACCGATCGTGCAGGGAAAGCGCAGTTTTCGGAACACGATGCTCGCGAAGAGCGCCACCAGCACCAGCCCGACGAAGCAGGCCAGGATTTCAACGGGAAAGTCTTTCATGCGCAGGATATTGGGTTGCCGGCTTGCAAAACGTCAAACGGGAAAGTGCCCCCGCCCCGCTCAGAACGAAACGCCCAGCCCCGCGATGAAGCCCGCGAGGTCGAAGTCCAGTTCGTCGGCGCCGTCTTTCGTCCGGTAGCCGATCGTGCGGTAGCCGAAGCGCACGGCAAGGTGCTCCGTCGCCTGGTAGCGGAGTTGCGGGTACAGTTCGTAGACCAGTTCGGAATCGTGGCCGCCGCCGATGGAAATCGCCGGCACGAGGCTCAAGCCGCGAATCCACGCCGGAAACAGCGGCGTGCTGGGCCAGAGGATGAGCATCGGATCGAGCAGATCCAGATCGCCCCGTGTGCGCGGCGCGCCGGCGACGTCGAGATCGGCCTCGACGTGCGCATGGCGCGCGCCGAGCGCCACGGCGAAGGACTGGTCCGGCTTCCAGCCGGGGAAGACGTAGCCGGCGGCCAGTTCCGACACGATCAGATCGGTTTCCAGCTCGCCATCGAGCGGCCGGTCGTCCACCGTCAGGTCGTCCGTGGTGAAACTGTAGCCGTCGATCTGGCCGCCGACGACCAACCGGCCGCGGGTGACCCGGGCGGCCAGCGAGCCGCCGACGTCGAGGTGGTCCAGCACGTCGCCGAACGAGCGGTTGAAATCGACGTCGTGCCCGGCCACGGTGCCGTCGCCCGACAGGCCGGCCACCCAGAGGCTGGGCACGATTTCGCCCGACCAAGCCGCGGGCTCGGCCGCGCCGGCGCTCCCCATCGCCAGGCCCGCAAGCAGGCCGCACAGAATCTCGAGCTTCATGTCGTTTCTCCGCAACCGGCGCAGGCGCCGGGGTTCACACTTCGAGGGCGTCGTTGAGCTGGGGCAGTTCCGGCACGAGGCCGAAACGCCGGCGGACCTGCGCCTCCAGCCCGAGGCGCGCTTCCGTTTCGCCGTGGGTCAGGACGACGCGGGGCTTGGACGGCGCGATGGCCGCCAGCCACGCCAGCAGATCGGTCTGGCCGGCGTGGGCGCTGAAACCGCCCATGGTGTGCACGTTGGCCTTCACGGCGATCTTTTCGCCGAAGATCTTGACCGTTTCGGCGCCATCGACCAGTTGGCGGCCCAGCGTGCCCGCGGCCTGGTAGCCGACGATGAGCACGTGGGTTTCCGGCTTCCAAAGGTTTGCCTTGAAATGATGCAGGATGCGGCCGGCGTTGCACATGCCGGCGCCGGCCATCACGAGGCACGGTCCGGGCTGGTCGTTGATCCGCTTCGAATCCTCGGCCGTGACGCACAGTTTCATGGTGCGCAGATCCTCCCGCAGCGGCTGTTCCTGGATGAACTTCAACGCTTCGTCGTCGAACAGCTCGCGGTGCTTTGCATAGATCTCGAGCGCCTGGATCGCCATGGGGCTGTCCAGGAAGATCGGGAACGGCCGCGCCTTCTGGTTGCGGAACATCCAGCCGAGCAGGCCGGCGATGAGCTGGGCGCGGCCGACGGCGAACGTGGGCACCAGCATCTTGCCGCCGGAGGCGATCGCGTCCCTCACGATCGTCACGAATTCCTCGACGGTCTGGGCGAACGGCCGGTGATCGCAGGAGCCGTAGGTGGACTCCATGAACACCACGTCCGCTTCGTGGAACGGCTCGTAGGTGCGCAGGATCGGCGCGCTCTTCGGCCCGAGATCGCCCGAAAACACGATCTTTTTCCGCCGTCCGCCCTCTTCCACGATCAGCTGGATGGAGGCGGAGCCCAGCATGTGGCCGGCCTCCGCCCAGATGGCCTGGATGCCGGGGGCGATCTCGACGGGCTGCTGGTACGGCACGGGCCGCAGCAGGTCGATGGCGGCTTCCGCGTCTTCAGGCGTGTAGAGCGGCGGCACCGGCGCCTCGCCGGCGCGGACGCGCTTGCGGTTCTTGTGCTCGGCGTCGGCGGCGAGGATGTGGGCCGAATCGCGCAGGATGAGCGCGGCCATCTCGATGGTCGCTTCCGTGGCGTAGACCGGCACGCGGTGGCCGCGCTGGGCCAGGATGGGCAGCCGGCCCACGTGGTCGAGATGCGCATGCGTGATCAGCACGGCGTCCAGCTTGACGCGGGACGGCGGCAGCCAGCGGTTGAGCGTCTCGGACTTGCGGGTGCCTTGGAACTGGCCGCAGTCCACGAGCACGGCCGCGCGGTCGGTTTTCACGTAATAGGCGGAACCAGTCACTTCTCCGCCGGCGGCGCCGGCCACGTGGATTTTCATGGGACCTCCTGCGATGCGCGTTTCATGGACTCTGCGATTCCGCCGCCGGGGCCGGCCAGCCGCCGCCGAGCGCCTTGTAGAGCTGCACGACGGCGTTGAGCAAGTCGTTGCGGGTCTGCACGGCGGTCAACTCGGCGTTGAATTGGTAGCGCTGCGCGTCCAGCACGTCGCTGTAGCTGTCCACGCCGCCTTCGTAGCGCAGCTGGGACAGATCGAGGCGCCGCGTCTCGGCCTGCAGCGTTTCCTCGTCCGCGGCCAGTTGCCGGCGGAGATGCTGGACGCCGGCCAAGGCGTCGGCGACTTCGCGGAAGGCGGTCTGGATCGTTTTTTCGTAGTCGGCCAGCGCCTGCTTCCGTTGCGCTTCGGCCACGCGCACGTTGGCGCGGATCTTGCCGCCGTTGAAGATCGGCGCGGCGAGGTTCGGACTGAAGCTCCAGGCCTTGGACAGGCCGGCGTCGAACAAATCGTCGAGTTCGTCGCTCTGCAGGCCGAGCGCGCCGGTGAGGGAAATCGCCGGGAAATAGGCCGCGCGGGCCACGCCGACGTTGGCGTTGGCGGCGACGAGATTCTGCTCGGCGGCCTGCACGTCGGGGCGGCGCAGCAGCAGGTCCGAGGGCAGCCCGGCGGGCACGTCCTCGGGCTGCCACTGCTCGGCGATGTCCAGCCCGCGCGGCACGTCGCCCGGATAGCCGCCCAACAGCAGGTTCAGCGCGTTTTCCGTCGCGGCGATCAGCCGCTGCAGGTTGGCCATGGAGGATTTCGTGGACGACACCTGCGTCTGCGCCTGGGCGACGTCGAGCTCGGACACGATGCCGGCGCCATCGTCGAATTTGATCTTCGTCAGCTCCAGCATGTCCTGGCGCGCGGCCAGGGTGGCGGTGGCGATCTCCAGCTGGCGATCGAGCGCGCGCAGGTTGAAGTAGGTCGAGGCGACGCCGGCCACCAGGCCGATCTCGACCGAGCGCCGGGCGGCTTCCGTCGCCAGAACCTGGGCACGGGCGGCCTCGTTGAGCCGGCGGATCCGGCCCCAGACGTCGAGCTCGTAGGACAACGCGCCGAACACGTCGTACTGCTCCCCCTCCGCGCCCCGCAACGGCGGGACGTTGCCCTTCCGGGCCTTTTCGTAGGTCGCGGAGCCGTTCAGGGACGGCCAAAGGTCCGCCTGCTGGATGCGCAGCGCCGCCGCCGCCTGTTCGATGCGCGCCAGCGCGCTCCGCACGTCGGGGCTGTTCGAAAGCGCGGTCGCGATGAGGCCGTTCAGCACCGGATCGCGATACAGGTCCGCGTAGGCCGCGTCGGCGAAGCAATTCGTCGTGGCGGCT
This sequence comes from uncultured Verrucomicrobiota bacterium, assembly GCA_964436715.1. Taxonomy (GTDB): domain Bacteria; phylum Verrucomicrobiota; class Kiritimatiellia; order CAIQIC01; family Lenti-01; genus Lenti-01. Next base: position 83,885 of record CAYTEK010000001.1, read on the forward strand.
CCGCCCCGCCAGTCGTCCGGCAGGTCCAGGTCGGGCCGCCGGTAGTCCGGTCCGATGGCGCAGCCGCCGGCGAGGCCGGCCGCGAGCAGCAATCCCAACGGGCATCCGATCCGTTTCACGGCGCGCCTCCCTTCCGGCGCTTGCCCCAGCGCTCGACGACCACGAAGAACGAGGGCGTCAGGAACACGCCCAGCAGCGTGGCGGCGAGCATGCCGCACAGCACCGCGAGCCCCATCATCTTGCGCGCGTTGGCGCCGGAACCGCTGGCCGTCACCAGCGGCAGCACGCCGAGAATGAACGAAAACGCCGTCATCAGGATCGGCCGGAAGCGCAGCTTCGCCGCCGCCAGGGCCGCGTCCAGCGTCTCCGCGCCCTCCTCCCGCTTCATCTTCGCGAATTCGACGATCAGGATGGCGTTCTTGGCCGCCAGGCCGATCAGCATGACGAGGCCGATCTGCACGTAGACGTTGTTGTCGAGCCCGAACAGCCAGACCGGCAGGAAGGCGCCGAACAGGACCGTCGGCGTGACGAGCATCACGCTCCACGGCAGCGTCCAGCTTTCGTACAGCGCCGCCAGCAGCAGGAAGACGAACGTCACGGCGAGCACCATCGTCGGCGCGGAACTCGGCGCGGTCTTTTCCTGATAGGACAAGCCGGTGAACGCGATGCCCATCTCGCGCGGCAGGACTTCCGCGGCGACTTCCTCGAGCGCCGCCATGGCCTGCCCGGAGCTGTAGCCGTCGGCCGCCTGCCCGGTGATTTCCGCCGAACGCATCAGGTTGTAGCGGATCGTCAGTTCGGCGCCGGCGGCGGGCGTCGTCTGCACCAAGGCGGAGAGCGGAATCATGGCGTTGGTGGTGCGGCTGCGGACGTAGAACTGGCCGATGTCCTCGGGGTTCCGGCGGAAATCGGAATCGGCCTGCACGTAGACGCGATAGAGGCGCCCGAAGCGGTTGAAGTCGTTCACGTACGCGCCGCCCAGGGATGCCTGCAAGGTGGAAAACACGTCGGTGATCTGCACGCCCAGGGTGCGCGCCTTCTCGCGGTCCACGGTCAGCGCCACCTGCGGCACGGTGGGATCGAACGCGGTGAAGAGCCCGGTGAGCTCGGGCCGCCGGCGCGCGGCCGCGAGGAAGGCCTGGGACTGTTCGTTCAGCTCCTGCACGGACAAGTTGCCGCTGCGGTCCTGCAGCAGCACGTCGAAGCCGCCGGCGGCGCCGAAGCCCGGCAGGGACGGCGGCACGAATGGAAACGCGACGGCTTCGGGGATCGCCCCCAGCCGCTGGCGCAGGCCCAGCACGAGGCCGCGCAGCTTGGTCTCGGGCGTCGTGCGCTCCTCCCACGGCTTCAGGCGGATGAAGAACGTCGCCGTGTTGGGCGTGTAGGTGCCGCTGAGCAGCGACATGCCGCCGACCACGTTGTAGGAATCGACGCCCGGCGTCGTGGCCAGGACGTCCTCGACCCGCTTGGCCACCGCGCTGGTGCGCGCCAGCGAGGCTGCGTTCGGCAGCTGCACGTTGGCCAGCAGCACGCCTTGGTCCTCGATGGGCACGAAGCCGGACGGCACCGCCGCGGCCAAGCCGCCGCCGAGCAGCGCCACGCCGGCGATCGCCACGAGGCTCAGCGCCGCCCGCCGGGCCAGGCCGGTCGCCCACCGGAGATAGCCGCTCGAGGTGCGCGCGAAGCCGCGGTTGAAGCCGTTGTAGAAGAATCGCAGGGGGGATTTCTCGACGTGCGCCGGCCGCAGCAGCAGACTCGACAGCGCCGGGCTGAGCGACAGCGCGTTGAACGTGGAAATGACGACCGACACCGCGATGGTCAGCGCGAACGGCGCGTACATGCGCCCCGTCAGGCCGCCGATGAAGGCCACCGGCACGAACACGGCCACCATGATGGCCGACGTGCCGATGATCGGCCCGGTCACTTCGCGCATCGCCTGCTCGGTGGCCTCCCGCGGAGACTTGCCGCGCTCGATGTGCGACATCACGGCCTCCACCACCACGATGGCGTCGTCCACCACGATGCCGATCGCCAGCACGAGGCCGAACATCGTCAGCGTGTTGACCGTGAAGCCCAGCGCCGGAAAGAACGCGAACGTGCCGATCAGGGACACCGGAATGGCGATCAGCGGAATCAGCGTCGCGCGCGCGTTCTGCAGGAACACGAACACCACGAACACCACCAGCACGATCGCCTCGAACAGCGTGTGGACGATTTCCTCGATGGAGGCCGACACCGCCGGCGTGGAGTCGTAGGTGATCGCGTAATCGACGTCGTCCGGGAAGTAGCCCTTGAGTTCCTCCAGCGTCCGGTAGACGCCGGCGGCGCTCTCGATCTGGTTGGCGCCCGGCAGCAGGTACAGCATCAGCAGGCCGGCGCCCTTGCCGTTGAAGCGGCCGAACGACTTGTAGTTTTCCGCGCCCAGCTCGATGCGGGCGACGTCCTTGACCCGCACCTGGCGGCCGTCGTCGGTGGACCGCACGAGAATCTCGCCGAATTCCTCCGGCGTGGACAGGCGGCCCGGCGCGCGCACGGTGAAGGTGTATTCCTGGTCGGCGGGCGTGGGCGCGCCGCCGACCTGCCCCGCCGGCGACTGCGCGTTCTGCTCCTTGATGGCGTTGATCACGTCCGCCGGGGTCAGGCCGAGCTTGGCCAGCTTGTCCGGCTGCAGCCAGATGCGCATGCCGTATTCCGCGCCGCCGGCCATGTCCACCTGCGAGATGCCCGGCACGCGCAGCAGCGCGTCGCGCACGTTGAGCACGGCGTAGTTGTTGAGGAACAGGTCGTCGTAGGTGTTCTTGGGCGAATAGATCGACACCACCATCAGGATGCTGGGATTGACCTTCTTGACGGTGAGGCCCTGGTCGTTCACTTCCGCCGGCAGGCGCGACTCGGCCTGGGCCACGCGGTTCTGCGTCAGCATGTTGGCGTTGTCGAGATCGCTGCCGACGGCGAACGTCACGCTGAGCTGCATGCGGCCGTCGCTCGAATTGAGCGACTTCATGTAGAGCATGTTGTCCACGCCGTTGACCTGCTGCTCGATCGGCGTGGCGACGGACTGTTCGACCACCTCGGCGTTGGCGCCGGGATAGGTGCCGGTGACCTGGATGTTCGGCGGCGAGAGCTGCGGATACTGCTCGACGGGCAGCTTGAGCAGGGTCTGCGTCCCGATCAGGACGATCACGATCGAAATGACGATGGCCAGGATCGGCCGGCGGATGAAGAACTGCGCCATGGCGACCTACTCGGCGGCGGAAGCGGCGGCTTGGAGCGTGGCCGCCACGGGCATGCGGTTCTGCAGCTTCTGCCCGCCTTCGACCACGATTTTTTCGCCGGGTTGCAGGCCCGCTTCGATCACGTACAGGTTGTCGATCCGGGGGCCGACCTGGACCGGACGGAACTCGGCGCAGCCGTCGGCGCCGACCACGAAGACCGAATAGGTCGCCTGAAGTTCCTGCACCGCGCGCTGCGGCACCAGCACGGCGTTGGCGATTTGACGCACCGGCGCCCGCACCCGCCCGAACTGGCCCGGTCGCAGGATTCCGTCGGGATTCGGGAACGCGACCTCCAGCAGCAGCGTGCCGGTGGCCGGATCGACGTTCCGGTCGGCGAAGACCACCGCGCCCTTCTGGGGCCACGTCGAACCATCGACAAGCACGAGGTCGAACACGGCCGCGGGCGTTTCCGGCGCCGCCTGGATCTTGTCGGCGTACGCCTGGCGCAGGGCCAGGTAATCCCGCTCGCTGATGCTGAAGCGAACGTGGATCGGATCCAAGGCGGAGATGGTGGTCAGCAGCGTATCCTGGCCGCGCCCCACCAGATTGCCCGGCTTGACCTCCGTCTTGCCGATGAGGCCGGAAATGGGCGCGAATATCTTGGTGTAGCCGAGTTGGATCCGCACGTTTTCCACGGCCGCCTTGGCGGTGTCCACGGCCCCGGCGGCGGACCGTTCGGCGGCCTCGGCGTCGTCCACCATTTGGCGCGGCACGGCGTTCTTCTTCCAGAGCGGGGTCAGGCGGGCCACGTCGCGCCGCGCCTTGTCGAGCGCCGCTTCGGCCTGCGTCAGATTGCCTTGGGCCTGCGCCAAGTTGGCCTCCAAGGTGCTCGGATCGATCGCGTAGAGCAGATCGCCCGCCGCCACCATGCCGCCCTCGCGGAAATGGACGGACTCGAGCACGCCCTCGGCGCGGGCGCGAATTTCGACGTCCTGCGAGCCCAGCGTCTGGCCCATGGCCTCGAAATAGATCGGTTGGTCGCGAACGATCGCCTCGGCGGCGATCACGGGCACGGGCGCCGGCGCCGGCGCAACCGTTTTTTCGCGACACCCCAGCACCAGCAGCAAAACACCAAGCAGAATCGGAATGCGCATGACGTTGTCCTTTGGGAGCGTTGTGCCGCATAGTCCTAGCCGAAAACGGGGACGAGGTCAAAGCCGGAATCCCGTCGGCGCTTAACGTTTTCTTCATGACATCCGCCTCCCGTTTGCCCTTTTCGAATTGCCTCCCCCGGCACCGCCATGCTAAGGTGAAACCCAAGTCGGGGCATGTTGCGGACCAAGCGGCGTGGCCGACCGGGAAAACCACAACTGAAAGGAGCGCGTCACGTGAATCTCTTCATCATGCATGCCCGGGAATTCATGTTCTTCTCGCTGATCGCCCAGACGTTCACCTGCCTGCTGCTCGTGCTCATCTGGATGCAGCTGAAAAAGAAGTAAGCCGCCCGGGCGCGCCATGAATCCGCATCGGGACGAACGCGGCGCGGCGATGCTGGAATACAGCCTCGTGTCCTGCCTCGTCGTCCTGGCCGCCTTGGCCCCCTACGTGGAATGGACCAAGCCCGGCGAAGACACCACGGCCTCGCTCGTCGAGGAATTCACCGATCAATGCAAGAGCGCGGTGCAGTTCATTTCCCTCCCGTGCCCTTGAGCCCCATTCAAAGGAAAAACACACCCAGGAGAATCCCATGAAGAAACTGAATCGCAAGTCCGGCCAGGCGATGACGGAATACGTCATCATCATCTGCGTCGTCGCCATCGCGGCGCTGCTCGTGGCCGGCGTGTTCGGCACCAACATCCGCAACCTGTTCAAGGGCGCCAACACCTCCCTGACCCAGGGCGAAGCCCAGTCCGCGACCATGGACGACCTGGGCGGCGGCGAAGTCCGCATCAACGACTTCCAGGACAAGTAAGGCCCGCGCGTCGCGCTGCGGCGGGCGGCCCAACCGCCCGCCGCTTTTTCCATGCCGGAAGGTTTCGACGTCGTTTTGTCCACGGCCGTGCTCCTCCTGTGGGGCATTCCGGTCGTCTATTTCGACCTGCCCCGGCACTGCATCCCCAATTTCCTCACCTATTCCGGCATGTT
>CAYTEK010000002.1:0-72292 GCA_964436715.1 uncultured Verrucomicrobiota bacterium
CATGCGCTCTCCGCCCTCCGCCCGGATGAAAACCCCGAGCCCGACCGCACCGACGGCTTCCGCCTCGACATGGCCCATTTCATCAACGACAAGTCCTTCTGGAACGAAGCCCTCCCCGTCCTGCGCGCGCGCCATCCCAAGCGCGACCTGCTCTTCATGGCCGAATGCTACGGCTTCGACAACAACCTCGATCTCTTCGAACGCGGCATGGACGCCGCCTACGACGACGATTTCTACAAGCTCTGCCAGTACGCCTACGCCGTGGACGGCGCCGGCAACTCCCTCGTCCGCCTGGCGGAGGACGCCCACCACAACCACGGGTTCCACGCCATCCTCGAACAATGGCAGGCCGGGGGCGTGGCCGCCGCCGCCGCGCGCGTCCTGATGCAGTACGAAGACGCCGCGCCGAAATTCCCCGGCCCGCACTTCACCGCGCGCTACACCGACAACCACGACGAAGGCCGCGGCCTCTACCGCTTCGGCCCCGGCGGCTTCCGCGCCATGAACGTCTTGGCCTTCCTCGCCCCGCGCACGCTGCCCTTCCTGCTCACCGGCGAGGAATTCGGAGCCCTCGACCGCCCCTCCATCCACGCCCGCTGCCAGCCGTGCGACAAGGGCCGCCGCATCGTCGCCCCCGACGGCCGCGAATCCCGCCTCGAAGGCGTCGAACTCGAAGGCAATCTTTTCGACCGCGGCCTCGAAGCCCGCCAGCAGTGGTACCAGTTCTTCCAAGAACTCGTCGCCCTGCGGAAGAAGCACCGCCCGCTGTGGGACGGCGCCTGCGAAGTGCTCGACGTCGGCGAAGACGCCCCCGCCCGCGACCGCACCGTGATCGCCTTCGACCGCAAGCTCGGCCGCCAACTCGTCCGCTGCGCGGTCAACCTCGGCGAACAGCCCCGCAAGCTCACCCGCGCCGCCGACCTCTTCGTCGGCGAGACCCTCTACGGCGCGCTCGCCGCCGGCGGCGTCCTGCCGCCGTTCGGCGCCGTCGTCGTCAAGGTCTCCTGACCCCGGCCAGACTCCCCCATGCGGTTAGACGCGGCTCGCGCTCCGTGGACGAGTACTATCACTTATTATAATATGTGATAGTTGGCTTCCTGCGGAGGCGGAAAAATCGACGCGCCGCGCCGGGCCGCACCGGAAATCCCGCCCCGCCGCCGCCACTCCCCGCTTGCCATCCCGGCGCCGCTCCGCCATCATTCATTGATTATGCGCATTCTCCTGAGCAACGACGACGGCATCCAGGCGCCCGGCATCCACGCCCTCCACGACGCGGTCAAGGACTTGGGCGACGTCCACGTCGTCGCGCCCGACGGCGAACGCTCCGCCATCAGCCACGGGATCACGCTGACCAAGCCGCTGCATGCGCGCTCCTGGCCTCCCGGCGGCCCGCATTTCGGCACCGCCATCAGCGGCACGCCGGCGGATTGCGTCAAGCTGGCCATCAGCCTGCTCCTCGAGCCCAAACCCGATCTCATTCTGAGCGGCATCAATCTCGGCCCCAACGCCGGCATCAGCGTGCTCTATTCCGGCACCGTTTCCGCCGCCACCGAAGGCCCCATCATGGGCATTCCGTCCATGGCGCTTTCGCTGGACACCTTTTCCGAGCCCAACTGGGACACGGCCGCGCGCGTCAGCCGCGCGCTCGTCGAGCAGGTGGTCTCCGGCCGGTTGCGCATTGCGCCCGACATCTTCTGGAACGTGAACATCCCGAACCGGCCCTACGAGAAGCTCGCCGGACTGCGCATCACCCGCATGGGCTCTTCCCGGTTCGTGGAAAAATACGAGCGCCGCGAAGACCCCTGGGGAAATCCCTACTACTGGATGACCGGCGAACTCTACGAAAAGGGCGACGCGAACGGCACAGATCTCGAAGCCCTGCGCCAGGGCTATGTCTCGCTTTCGCCCATCGGCCTCGACCACACCGAACACGCCGCCATCGAGGCCCTCGCCGCCCGCCCGCCGCAATTGCCGAACTAAGCGGCCGGCCGGCCCCGCAAAAAATCGACCTTGACGGATTCGGGGTTACTCAATATGTTCGTCGTCCCTAACATTTAGGAGCGCCATGACCGCACGCGAACAAAACCTGAGCGAAAGCCTGGAAGATTACCTCGAAACGATCTTCCTGTTGATCCGCGAACAAGCCGTCGCCCGCTCGCGCGACATCGCCGCGCGGCTGAACGTGAACAAGTCGTCGGTGACCGGCGCGCTGCAGGCGCTGGCCGAGCGCGCGCTGGTGAACTACGAGCCCTACGGCTATGTAACCCTCACCCCCGCGGGCGCCGCCGCCGCGCAGAAGGTGCTGCGCCGCCACGAGGCGCTCCGGGACTTCCTGGTGAAAGTGCTCTCCATCGACGCAGCGGAAGCCGACGCCAACGCCTGCCGGATGGAACACGCCGTTTCCAAGACCGTCGTGGATCGCCTCGTCGAGTTCGCGGAATTCGTCGAAACCTGCCCCCGCGCGGGCGCCAAGTGGGTCCGGGGGTTCGGCTACCGCTGCCAGGAAGCCGCCGCGATGCCCGAAAAAAAGGAATGCGCGCGCTGCATCGAACAATGTCTGGATGAAGTCAAAAGCCAAGAAACCCAAGGAGCAACCAAGACCGTGAGCACGACCCTGAGCAAACTGAAACCCGGCGAACGGGCCCGGATCGACAAGATCGCCGGCACCGGTCCCGTGGCGCGCCGGATCGCGGACATGGGCGTCACCAAAGGCAGCCTCGTGGAAGTGATCCGCGTGGCGCCGCTGGGCGATCCCATCGACGTGAAGATCAAAGGCTACCACCTTTCCCTGCGCAAGGAAGAAGCCGCCGGCATCGCCGTGACGCGGTTGGCGCAAGCGTGAGCACCGGCATGCACGACCGCCTCCACCGCCCCCTGAGCACGGTTTCGGCCGGCAGCTCCGTGCTGCTGCGGCGCATCCGCGCCGGGCAGGAGCTGGAAACGCGGCTGGCCGCCCTCGGCTTCGTGCCGGGCGCCGTCCTCGCCGTTTGCCGGAACAGTTGCCACGGCCCCCTGGTCGTCCAGGTCAAGGGCAGCCGGCTCATGCTGGGCCGGGGCATGGCGGAGAAGATCGCGGTCGAGTGAGCGGTTTTTTATTTACCCAAAGAGTTTGGCACTCCAAACATTATATGATGACTCTAATTCCATGAAAGCGAGCGAAGCAGCGATGAAGAAACCCCTGGTCGTGGCCCTGGCCGGCAATCCCAATTCCGGCAAGACCACCTTGTTCAACCAATTGACCGGCGCCCGCCAGCACGTCGGCAACTATCCCGGCGTGACGGTCGAAAAGAAGGAAGGCGCCTGCCTGCGCGGCAACGCGGAATTCCACGTCGTGGATCTGCCGGGCACCTACAGCCTGACGGCCTATTCGCAGGAAGAGCGGGTCGCGCGGAATTTCATCATCGAGGAAAAGCCGGACGTGGTCGTCGACGTGATCGACGCGTCGAACCTGGAGCGCAACCTGTATCTGGCGGTGCAGCTCATGGAGCTGGGCGTGCCCGTGGTGCTCGCCTTCAACATGAGCGACGTCGCCAAGGCCCGCGGCTTCCAGTTTGACCTCGCCGAAATGTCGCGCCTGCTCGGGGCGCCCATCGTGGAAACCGTCGGCAGCCGGGGCACGGGGCTCGACGAGCTGGTCGCTGCCGCTGCGGCGGCCGCCCGGCGCCCCGCGCCGCCCCCGCCGGCGATCCGCTATGGCGCCGACCTGGAGCAGGCCATCGAACGCCTGCAAGCCAAGCTGGAAGGACAACTGCCCCGCGCCGACGCGCGCGAACGCCGCTGGACGGCCCTCAAGCTGCTCGAAAACGACGCCGAAGTCGCCGGGCGCGTCGCGTCCGGCGACGTGCACCGCCTCGTCCGGGCCGAACAGGAGCGCCTGTCCGCGCTGCTGGGCGATTCGCCCGAGATGCTGATCGCCGACGCCCGTTACGGCTTCATCTCCGGCCTCTGCCAGGAAACCGTGCGGTCGACGGTCGAAACGCGCCACACGGCATCGGACCGCATCGACGAGATCGTCATCCACCGCGTCTGGGGCCTGCCGATCTTCCTGGGCCTGATGTACGTCGTGTTCTGGCTCACCTTCACCGTCGGCACCCCGCCGATGGATTGGATCGACGCCGCGTTCGGCTGGCTGGGCGAGACGATCGCCGGCTTCTGGCCCGAAGGCTCGGAAAGCCTGCTGCAATCGCTGCTGGTCGACGGCGTGATCGCGGGCGTCGGCGGCGTGCTGATCTTCCTGCCGAACATCCTGCTGCTGTTCCTGGCCATCGCCATCCTCGAGGATTCGGGCTATCTGGCGCGCGCCGCGTTCATCATGGATCGCCTCATGCACAAGATCGGGCTGCACGGCAAGAGCTTCATTCCGATGCTGACGGGCTTCGGCTGCTCCATCCCCGCCATCATGGCCACCCGCACGCTCGAAAGCCGGCGCGACCGGCTGACGACCATGCTGGTCGTGCCGCTGGTGAGCTGCGGCGCGCGCCTGCCGATCTACGCGCTGATCATCCCGGCGTTCTTCCCGGAAGCCTGGCGCGCGCCGATGCTGTGGCTCATCTATGTCTTTGGCATCGCGCTGGCGATCCTCTGCGCGAAGCTGCTGCGGGCCACGCTGTTCAAGGGCGAGTCCGTGCCCTTCGTGATGGAACTGCCGCCGTACCGACTGCCGACGCTCAAAGGCATCTGGATCCACATGTGGGACCGCGGCGGCGCCTACCTCAAGAAGGCCGGCACCGTCATCCTCGCCATCTCCGTCGTTCTCTGGGCGCTCACCAGCTTCCCCAAGCTCGGTTCCGTGGATGAATCCCTCCCCGCCGGGGAACAGCAGGCGGCCGAGCTCGCCCACACCGTCGCCGGCCGCATCGGCCACGCCCTGGAACCGGTCATCCGCCCCCTCGGCTTCGACTGGCGCATCGGCACCGCCATGATCGGGGCGTTTGCCGCCAAGGAAGTGTTCGTGGCGCAACTGGGCATCGTCTATTCCGTCGGGGAAGCCGACGAGGAGTCGGAGCCCCTGCGCGAAAAGCTCCGGCAGAACTACAGCCCCCTCGTGGGCCTCTGCATCATGCTGTTCATGCTGATCTCCGCCCCCTGCATGGCGACCATCGCCGTCACGAAGCGCGAAAGCAATTCCTGGGGCTGGGCCCTCTTCCAGCTGGCCGGGCTCACCGTCCTCGCCTGGCTCGTCACCTTCGCCGTCTACCAACTAGGCACTTGGCTGGGGATCGGCGTCTGATCCCCGCTGCGAATCTAAACCACCACCAACGCAACCAACGAAAGCAATGACCATGAACAAATCCAATGCGATCCTGCTGGCTTCTCTCCTGATCGGCGCGGGCGCCGCCCGCGCGGACGAATGGGAAGGCCTCCAACTGGCCCCCGGCGTCGGTCTCGGCGTCCTCGTCGAAGTCGAAGCGGCCTACGAGCAAATCGGCGACGAAGAAAGCACCGACGCCAGCGTGGCGACCTTCGAGGTCGGCCTTGAGGCCGAACCCATGGAAGGCGTCCGCGGCGAGGCCGCCCTCCTCTGGGAAGAGGGCGACTCCGATTCGCTGGACGTGGATGCCGCGTTCATCGAACTGGGCGGAACCGAAGCGCTTCCGCTGACCGTGTCCGCGGGCCGCCTGTACCTGCCCTTCGGCGCGTTCAACGGCCTGCTGGTCAGCGATCCGCTCACCTTGGAACTGGGCGAAACGCGCGAGACGGCCGTCGCCCTCTCCGGCGAGTGGGGCGGCTTCACCGCCTGGGCCGGCGCCTTCGCCGGCGAACGCGAGGACGCCCAAGACCTCGAAAACGCCGCCGCCGCCTTGGGCTGGACCCCGGTGGAAGGCCTGAGTCTCGGCGTCTCCGCCTTGTCCGACCTGGGCGAAGGCGCGGGCTACGTGGACGACCTCAACGAGATTCTCGCCGGCGAAGGCACGGCCGACAAGGCGGCCGGATTCAGCGCGTTTTTCCTCCTCGAACGCGGCGCCTGGTCGCTGGCCGCCGAATACCTCGGCGCGGCCGAAGACTTGGAATGGTCCGATGCGGAAGGCGAAACCACTTCCGTCCGGCCCCAGGCCTGGCATGTGGATGCGGCCTATGCGTTCAACGATGCCTGGAGCGCGGCCGTCCGCTACGAAGGCTCCAAGGAATTCAAGGCCGACGAGATGCCCGAGCACCAAGGCGGCGCCGCGGTGTTCTACCAGCTGAACGCCTTCGCCGTCCTTGGCGCGGAATACCTCTACGGCACCTTCGACGACGAAGAAACCGACGATCGCCACCTCGCCACCCTCCAGCTCGCGCTGGAATTCTAGGAACCCTTCCGGGGCGGACCCCGCCGGTCCGCCCCGCCCCCTTTTTTTGCCCTTTTCCGCTCCGGCCCGCCGTCCGGGCCGCCAACACCCCCCAACCGAGGAAGCGACAAGCACATCGTGATCGCATAAGGATCGCGCCCCGGCAACACCCGGGCCGCGGCCGAAGCCATCCACCGGGCGCTCGGCGGCAAACTCATCGACGTGGCTGCGGCGGAGGCCGCCGAAAAACTGCTCGCGGCGGATCTGCTCGTGCTGGGCACCTCCACCTGGGGCGTCGGCGAACTGCAAGACGACTGGGCGGCTTTCTTGCCGACGCTGGAGAACCTGGATCTGACCGGCAAGAAAGTCGCCCTCTTCGGCCTGGGCGACCAGGCGAGCTGGGGCGACACCTTCGTCGACGGCATGGGCATCCTCTACGAAACCGTCGTCGCGCGCGGCGGCACCGTGGTGGGCGCGGTCGCGGCGGAAGGCTACGACTGCGGCGCCTCCCGGGCGCTCGTCGACGGCCGGTTCGTCGGCCTGCCGCTGGACGAGACCAACCAGCCCGAAAAGACCGCCGAACGGATCGCCGCCTGGACGAAAACGCTGGGCTGAGGCCATGAAGGTGTTCCTGCATCACATCTACGAATTCCGCAAAGGCCTGCGGAACCTAGTGCTCTACACCGGGACGGCGGCCGAGCGGACGGCCATCGAAGCCCGCCTGCGCCGGGAGCGGATCGCCAGCGTGGTGCAGCCGTGCGGCGAAAACCGGATCAACGTCTTCTTCGGCAATCCCGCCTGCGTGGAGATCGTGCGGCGGTTCGCCGGACGCCCGCTGAACCGGTGGAGTCCCGAAGAGGATTTCATGCTGGGCGTGATGCTCGGCTACGACCGCATCCAGCAATGCCTCCGTTATGCCCGGCGCGCGCAGTTCCGGACGCCGGCAACGGAACCCGTCCCCGCGGAGGTGGGCGCATGAGCGCGACGTGCATCGCGGAATCGCCGCACGGGCAGGTGCTCTACTGTCCGGGGTGCCGCGTCTTCCATCTGGAGTTCGGCAATCTGCATCTCGCGCTGTGGATCGAGCATCTGTACGAGCTGTGGGAAACATTGGGGACGCTGGACGCCGCCGAAGCCGAACGGGCCAATGCCCAGGCCCGTTTCCGGCGAAAGGTCCGGATTCCCCTCAAGCACTCCCCGGCCGACCTGCTGTTCACGGCGGATGAAATGGCCGAACTGCGCGACCTGCTGGGCCGCGCGGTGGACCGGGCGGTCTTGCCGGAAAACGCATGGGTGCATACGGAGGAACCAGACGAATGAAAGAACGGGTGCAGTTGGGCGCGGTGCAGGAAACCCTGCTGATCCCCCTGTGGGCGCGGGCGGTGGATTTCCTGAAGCCGCATTCCATCTTGAAGGACGCGCAGGCGGCTGAACTGGTCAAGCGGATCGACTACGATTTCTCCAAGTTCGCCGGGGCGTGGAAAAGCCAAGTGGGCTGCTGCCTGCGGGGCGCGATTTTCGACGAGTGGACGCGGGCGGAATTGGCCCAAGATCCCGAAACGCTCGTGGTGGAGATCGGCGCCGGGCTCGACACGCGCTACGAACGCCTCGGCGGCGCCGCGCGCCGCTGGATCGACCTGGACTTGCCCGACACCATGGCCCTGCGGCGGCGGTTTTTCGCCGAAAACAGCCAAAGGCGATTTGTCGAAGGTTCCGTGCTGGCGGCGGACTGGGTCAATCCCGTGCGGGAAATGGCAAAAGGACATCCCGTCGCATTCGTGGCGGAAGGGGTGTTGATGTACTTCTCGGAAGAGGACGTGAAGCGGCTGTTTGGATTGTTGGCCAGGCATTTCCCGGGATCGAGCCTGTTGTTCGACAATCTCGGGCCGGCAATGGTGAAGCACCAGAGCAAGCACGACAGCGTGACGAAAACCGCGGCGAAATTCGCTTGGGGAATGGCCGACGTCCGAGAAGTGGAGGCGTGGGGCCTTCCCTGCACGCTGGAACAGACGGCATCGTTTTTCGATGCGCCGCAGGAAGCGCTGCGGAACCTGTTGTGGATGGAACGGGCGATGCTGCTCCTCTCGAAATGGATGAAATATCGGCTGAACCGGGTGCGCTTCGGCGGATCTCATCCATGAGCGCTTGAGCCCTCGATCCCGGTTTTCGAGATGCGGGTTGCAGCCTCTGGCGTGGTCGTGGTATATTTATGAGCATATGTCCAAATGGTTGAACAGCTTGGCGGCGGCGCTCTTCGTCTGGGCGCTGGTGTTTGCCCCGGCCATCCACCGGATCGCCGGGCACGCCGGCCACGCCTGCACCCATTGCGCCCACGGGCATTCCGAAGACCATTGCCCCGGAGAACCATCGCCGGCGAAACACGACGCGGCGCATTGCCCGATCTGCCAGTTGGCCGCCACGCCCGCGCTGGCGACCGCTCCGGCCGTCGTCCTGGTTCCGGAGCCCGCGCCCTTGCCGCTGCCCGTCTTTGCGTTCCTTGCGCCCGCGGTTCCCGCGGCGTGCCGGCTGCCGTTCTCCTGCGGCCCGCCGGCTTGATCCATCCGGTTCCCGGTTCCCGTCCGCGCCGTCCCGACGACGGCCGGCCGTTCGTTCATTCCATCCATTCTTACCCCCAGGAGATCCCATGTTTTCCAAGCGTTATTGGCTCGGGCTGCCGCTGGCGGCCGCCCTGTTCGTCGCGCCCGCGCGGGCGCAAACGGCGGATTCCGCCGCTGCCCCCCCCGATCCGTTCCTCAACCTCAAAGCCTTCAATCCGGACGTCTCGGCCATCGTGGACATGTTCTACTACGACGAGAACTCGGACGAGGGCATGGGCCACGTCGCCGGCGAAATCGCCGGTTTCGGCCACGCCCACGCCGAGGGCGAGGGCGAAGAACACCACCACCATGCCGCGGACAAGGGGTTCAACCTCCGCCACCTCGAACTCCAGTTCTCGGGCACGGTGGATCCGTACTTCAAAGCCACAGCCATCGCCGCCATCGACCTCGACGACGCGGAAATGGAAGTGGCCGAGATCGAAACCACGGGCCTGCCCTTCGGCCTGAAGGTCAAAGGCGGCAAGTTCTTCAGCGACTTCGGCTACCTGAACGCCCAGCATTCCCACGAGTGGGATTTCGTCGACCAGCCGCTGATCTACCAGCTCGCCCTGGGCGCCCACGGCCTCAACGACAAGGGCGTGCAGGTGTCGTGGTTGGCTCCCGTGCCGTTCTACCTGCTCGCCGGCGTCGAAGCCTTCCAGGGCGACAACGAGCAGGCCTTCGCCTACCACGGCGACGGCGAACTGCCCGAAGACGACGGTCCGCGCGTCGGCGTGGGCTGGCTGAAGGTCGGCCCCAACCTGCCCGGCAACCACGGCCTGCAGTTCGGCGCGTTCGCGGCCACCGGCACGCACCAGGAGGAACACGACGGCGACGGCGACGGCGAACCGGACCACTGGCTCGACGGCGACACCTCGTTCTGGGGCGCGGACGCGGTCTACAAGTACAATTCGCCGCAGTCCTACGGCCAAGGCGACTTCGCCCTGCAGGCCGAGTACTTCAGCCGCAAGAAGGACCTCGATCTGGTCGCCCACGACCTGGCCCCGCACCTCGTCGGCAACTCGCGGATCGACGAGCAGGACGGCTACTACGTGCAGGCGACCTACGGCTTCCTGCCGCGCTGGCGCGCCGGGCTGCGCTGGGAACAGGTCGGCCTGACCAACGAATCCGAGCTGCCCGACGGCACGACCGAAGACTACGGCACCAGCGACCGCGCCAGCGCCATGCTCGACTTCACCCCGTCGCACTTCTCGCGCATCCGCCTGCAGGCCAACCAAGGCTCCTACGAGACCGCGAAAGGCACGGAAGACGTGACCGAGGTCTTCGTGCAGTGGATGGTGTCGCTGGGCGCGCACGGCGCGCACAACTTCTAAAGGGGGAAGGAAACGTGAAAACTCCCGTGAGCAAGCGTCTCATGGGGGTGTTGACTCTGGCGCTGGCCTTCGCGGCCGGCGCCGGGGCGACGCCCCTCAACATCGTCGCCACCACCGCCGACATCGCCGACCTGGCGAAGGCCGTGGCGGGCGAGCATGCCGTGGTGTCGAGCATCTGCACCGGCACCGAGGATCCGCACTACCTGACCGCCAAGCCCGGGTTCATCGCCCGGGCGCGTGCGGCGGACCTCTGGATCGCGGTCGGCCTCGAACTCGAGTCCGCCTGGGAACTCCCCGTCCTCAACGGCTCGCGCAACCGCAAGGTCCAGCCGGGCACCGATGGCTATCTGGATCTGTCCAAGAGCGTCGAACTGCTAGACGTGCCGCAGGGCCCGCTCTCCCGGGCCATGGGCGACGTGCACCCCGGCGGCAATCCGCACTACTGGCTCGATCCGCTCAACGGCCGGCGCATGGCGGAGGCCATCGCCGAACGGTTGGCGCGCCTGCGTCCCGATCTGGCCGGCGAATTCTACGCCAACCTGGCGCAGTTCCGGAACGCGCTCGATGAGCGCATGTTCGGCGCGAAAGCGCTGCAGGGCGCCAAGGCAGAAACGCTGTGGAAGCGCCACGCCCGGGGCGAAGCGATCGCCGAACTGGGTGGCTGGGCAGCGCAACTCGCGCCGCGGCGCGGCCAGGGGCTCGTCACCTACCACAAGAGCTGGATCTATTTCGCCCATCGCTTCGGCCTGCGCGTGGTCGGCGAACTGGAACCCCAGCCGGGCATTCCGCCGACGGCCGCGCATCTGGCGAAGCTCGTCGCGACGATGAAGGCCGAGCCGGTGGATTTGATCCTGCAAGAGCCCTTCTACAGCACGAAGGCGGCCGAACGGGTGGCCGCCGCCACCGGCGCCCGCGTCGTCGTGGCCGCCAACTCCGTCGGCGGCCGGCCCGAAGCGACGGATTATCTTGCGTTGCTGGACCGGATTGTGGCCGAATTGTCGAAGGAGTAAGGCGGAACCATGAAAAACCGTTTGTGGATTTTGTTCGGAGCGCTCGCGCTCGGGGCGACGCTGGCCCGCGCGGAATTGAACGTGCTGTGCACGACCTTCCCCATCTACCAGATTGCGCGCAACGTCGCGCAGGGCCGCGCGGGCGTGGACCTGCAGCTGATGCTGCCCGCGGGCATGGGCTGTCCCCACGACTACGCGCTCACGCCGCAGGACATGCGGAAAATCGCCGCGGCGGACGTCCTCGTCGTCAATGGTTTGGGCCTGGAGGAATTCCTCGGCGCGCCCGTGGAAACGGCCAACCCCGACGTCGAAACCGTCGATGGTTCGGCCGGCATTCCGGACCTGCTGGAATACGCCCACGAGCATTCCGAGGCGGAAGAAGAACACGGCCACGAAGCCGAGGCGGACCCCGGCCATGAAGAACACGACCATGGCCATCACCACCACGAGGGCGTGAACCCGCATCTGTTCGCGAGCCCGCGCCAAGCCGCGCAGATCGCGCTGAACGTCGCGGCCGGCTTGTCCAAGGCCGATCCGGAAGGCGCCGGCGTCTACTTCCGCAACGCCCAGGCCTATGCCGACCGGCTGAACGCCTTGGCGGACGAGATGGACGCTCTCGGCCGCACGCTGAAGAACAACCGCATCGTCGAGCCTCACGGCGTGTTCGACTATCTGGCCCGGGACATGGGCCTGGAAGTTGTCGCCGTCCTGCGCCCGCACGGCCAGGAGCCGTCGGCGGCGGAAATGCTGGAACTGGTGCGCACCCTCCGCGCCAAGCAGGCGGGCGCCATCTTCACCGAACCGCAGTATCCCGCCAAGGTCGGCGCAGCCCTGGCCCGGGAGACGGGCTTGCCGACGGCCACGCTCGATCCCGTCGCCACCGGCCCCGACGCGGCGCCGCTGGACTACTACGAAACCGCGATGCGCCAGAACATGGAGGTCCTACGTGCCACCCTCGGCGTCCAACCCTGACGCGCCCCGGAATGCGTTCCCGGACGTCGCCGCGGCGTTCGACAACGTCGCGGTGGCGTTCGAGGGCGTGGCGATCCTCGACGCCGTGACCGCTTCGGTCCCGCGCGGCGGCTGCACCGCCGTCGTTGGCCCGAACGGCGCCGGCAAGACCACGTTGCTGATGGCCCTGCTCGGACAAGTGCCCTTTCAGGGGAACGTCCGCATCGACCCCTTGCCGGATGGACGGCCGCCGCGCATCGGCTACGTGCCCCAGCGCCTCCAGTTCGATCGCGGCCTGCCCCTGACGGCGGGCGATTTTCTCGTCATGGGCGCGCAACGCAGCCCCCTCTGGTGGGGCACCCGCGCCTGCCACCGCGACGCGGCGCGGGAACTGCTGCGGGCCGTGAAGGCGGAGCCGCTCGAACATCGCCGCCTGGGCGCGCTTTCCGGCGGCGAACTCCAGCGCGTGCTGCTGGCGTTGGCGCTCCAGCGCGAACCGGATCTGCTCGTGCTCGACGAACCCGCCGCCGGCGTCGACGTGCAGGGCGGCTACCTGTTCTGCGAACTGCTCGAACGCCTGCGCCGGGAACGCGGCTTCACCGAGCTGATGGTCAGCCACGATCTGGGCACCGTGGCCCACCACGCCACGCACGTCGTCTTGCTCAACCGCCGCGTCGCGGCGGAAGGCGCTCCCGGCGACGTGCTGACGGGCCCCAACCTGATGGCCGTGTTCGGCGCCCACATGGGCCTGCTCGACGCGCACGGCCTGGCCCATTCCCGGCTGCCGTGCTGCCAGCCCAAGGGAGGAACAACCTGATGGACCCGGCGCCCTTCTATGATCTTCTGGCCCGCCTCCTGCCGTTCGAGGTCCTGCAGGCGCGCTTCATGCAACAGGCCTTGCTCGGCCTGCTGCTCGTCGCCCCCATGGCCGCCGCCATGGGCGTCCAGGTCATCAATTTCCGGATGGCGTTCTTCGCGGACGCCATCGGCCATTCCGCCTTCGCGGGCGTGGCGCTGGGCTTGATCTTCGCGGTGAGCCCGTCCTGGACCATGCCGCTCTTCGGCCTGGCCGTGGGGCTCGCCATCATGCTCCTGCAGCGGCGCAGCTCGTTGTCCACCGACACGGTGATCGGCGTGGTCTTCGCCGCCGTCATGGCGTTCGGCTTGGCGATGGTGAGCCGCGACCGCGGCGTGGCCCGCGATTTGCAGCGGTTCCTCTACGGCGACATCCTGACGATCACGGAGCCCGAATTGCTTGGCCTGGGCTTGCTGTTCCTCGCGGTCATGGCCTTCCAAGCCTGGGGCTACAACCGCCTGCTCTACGTCAGCCTGAATCCCGTGGTGGCCAGCGTCCACCGGGTGCCGGTCGCCACGTGCCAATATCTGTTCGCCGGCCTGCTGGCGCTGGTGGTCATGTTTTCGGTATGGGCGGTGGGCGTGCTGCTCGTCACCGCGCTGTTGATCGTGCCCGCGGCGGCGGCGCGCAATTTCGCGCGCTCGGCGGGCAGCATGTTCTGGTGGAGCCTGCTGATCAGCATCACGGCGGCCATCGCCGGCCTGCTGGTTTCCGCGCAGGATTGGGCCCGCGCCGCCACCGGCCCGACGGTCGTCCTGTGCGGCTTCGTCTGGTTCCTCGCCAGCCAGGTCGTGGCGACGCTCCGGCGCCGGGGCGCGCGATGAACGCGTCCGGTCGGCCGATCCTCACCAATGCCTGGGGCGACGAGATCCTGCCGCCGGCGCCGGCGCGATCCATTCCGTGGAAAAACGTCCTGATCGCGCTGCTGGTGGCGGCCGGCTGGGCGCTGCCGCTCTTTTGGGGCGACCAGGCCGGGGTGCGGACGTTCGCGTTGGTGTTCGGCAGCATCGTGCTGGAGGCGCTGCCGTTCATGCTGGTGGGTTCGCTCATCGGCGGGCTCATCGAAGTCTTCGTCAGCCGCGAGCGCCTGACGCGTCATTTGCCGCGGGGACCGCTGGCGCTGACCTGTGCGGCGGCGCTGCTGGGGCTGGTTCTGCCGGTCTGCGAATGCGCGGTCGTGCCCGTGGTGCGGCGGCTGACGCGCAAGGGGCTGCCGCTGTCCGCCGCGGTCGCCTACCTGCTCGGCGGCCCCATCGTAAACCCGATCGTGGGCGCCTCCACCTTCCTGGCCTACGCGGGCGAATGGCGCATCGTGGCCCTGCGCCTCGGCGCCGGCTACGCCATCGCCGTCGGCGTCGGCTGGCTCATGGGCCGCCTGTTCGCCCGCCGCCCGGCCTTGCTGGCGGATCGCGCCGGCCACGGCCATGCCGCCGGTTGCGGCTGCGGCTGCGGCCATGACCATGCGCATGAACAGGGCCACGGCGGCCACGGCCTCGGCGCCCGCCTGGGCGCGGCGCTGCGCCATGCCTCGGACGACTTCACCGCCGTGGCGCACTACCTGATCCTCGGCGCCGCCATCGCCGCCTTCGCGCAAACCGTGGTCGAGCGCCGCGCCGTGCTGGAACTCGCCGCGATCCCGTTCCTGCCCGCCGCCGCCATGATGGCGCTGGCCATCCTGCTGAATCTCTGCTCGGAAGCGGATGCGTTCATCGGCGCCTCGTTCCGCGGCCTGGTGCCGCTCCACGCCCAGATGGCGTTCCTGCTCACGGGGCCCATGTTCGATTTGAAATTGCTGTTGATGTACCGGACGCTCTTCACCCGCCGCGCCATCGCGGCGCTATCGGTCTTGATTCTGCTGGCCGTATCCCTGGCGGTCGGCGCAATCGAACTGGCCGGAAAGGCGGGGTTGTGAACGCCATCCGTTTCTATCTCGGGCGCTACGGCCGGCCCCTGCTGTATCTGGCGTGGTTCATCGCGTTGGCCGGACTGCTGCCCGGCGGCGCCTACGAGGCTTTTCTCCGCCCCGAATTCGGCGTCTTGCTGGGCGCGGCGGTCGTGGTCCTGCTGGGATTCCTCGCGGTGGACATGGGCCGGCCGCCCACGCCGCCGAAACCCATCTTCGGCGAAACCATCCACATCTTGATCCTGGCGCTGCCTCTCGCCTATTTGTCCATCGGGCGCGGCGTCGCGCTGGATTCGGACGCGTTTGCCAAGCGCTGGACGGGGACGACCGCCGGCGGCAACGCCATCGCCGCCGGCGCACCACAAGCCGCCCCCGCCGCCTCGGAAACCGCGGCCCGCGAGGCGGACCTGGTGGGCCTGTGCTGGAATTCCGACGCGTACGAAGGCCAGACCGTCGCCGTGGAAGGCATGCTCCGCCACGAACCGGACGTCGCGGCGCGCTACGGCGGCAACGGCTGGCTGCTCTACCGATTCGTCATTTCCTGCTGCGCCGCAGACGCCCAGCCCGCGGCGGTCATGCTGACGGGCGAGATGGCGACGAACTGGACCAACGACGCCTGGGTGCGCGCCACGGGTCGGTTCACGCTGCGCCCCGACGAGCCCCGGCCGGTGCCGATCCTGGAACTGGGCGCGCTCGCGCCCATGAAGAAACCCCGCAACCCTTATCTGTACTAGCCCGATGCCCATGCGTCTCCATCTCCGGTTGCGACAGTGCGTGCCGCATGCCGTCTGCATTTTTTGCCTGCTGCGTCCGCTGTGGGGTTGGATGGACCGGGAGGCCGAGGAGCCGTCCTCCAACTCGGCAGCGATGCGGGAGGACGGCGAGCCATCGAAGCGGGAGACCAACGTGCTGGGCGACATGCTGTCCCCGAAGGTGTCGCCCGCAGCAGCGCAAGCGCGAGGAGCGGCCAATGAATGACCCGGTCATCGTGTGCGAGCACGTTGCCGTTTCGTACGGGCGGCAGGAGGTGGTGAGCGACGCCTGCTTGCAGGTGCCGCGCGGCGCGCTGCTGCCGTTCGTAGGGCCGAACGGCGCGGGCAAGACGACCTTGCTGCGCGCCATCCTCGGCTTGCTCCGGCCCTGCGCCGGCGAGATCCGCACGCCGTTCGCGGAAAAACCCGCCGGCTACGTGCCCCAGCAGAAAAACGTCGATCCGCTCTATCCGGTTTCCACGCGCCAGATCGTGGCGATGGGGCTCTATCCCGAGTTGGGCGCCTGGAAGCGTCCGAACCCGGAACAACGGCAACGCCTGGAGGCGGCGCTGGTCCGCCTGGACCTGCAAAACCACCAGCGCAAGACGTTCGGCGAACTGTCCGGCGGCATGAAGCAGAAAGCGCTGCTGGCGCGCGCGCTGGTCAGCGGCGCCGAGGTGTTCGTGCTGGACGAACCCACCTCCGAACTCGACGAGGAGACCGAACGCGACGTGCTGGGGCAGCTCGTCGCGCTCGCGCGCGACGAGGGCAAGACCGTCCTGCTGGCGCACCACGGCCTCGACCAGGCCGCCGCCCTGGCCGACCGGGTGTGCGTCGTGCACCACGGCCGCGTCCACCTGGAATCGATCCCCGCGGCCCGCGAACGCCTGGCCGGCACCGGCAGCGCAAGCGGAGGACGGCGACATGATTGAAACGGTCGCGACGCTGGTTTCGACGTTCCCCGAAGCGATCGCGGCGGGCCTGCTGGTCGGCAGCGCCTGCGCGCTGCTGGGCGTTTTCGTGATCCTCAAGCGCGTCGTGTTCATCGGCATGGCGCTGTCGGAAATCGCCGCGTGCGGCATCGCGGGCGCATTGCTGGCGGGCCTGCCGCCGCTCCTCGGCGCGATCGCCCTGACGCTGGGCGCGGTGGCCTTGCTGGCCGGCCCCTACGAGAGCCGCCGCCTTCCGCGCGACGCGCTGCTGGGCCTCCTGTTCGTCGCCGCCGCCAGCCTCAGCGTCCTGCTCGTGGCCGGCAGCGGCCTGGGGCTGGCCGAAATCAAATCCCTGCTCTACGGCGACCTGATCCTCGCCTCGCGCGCCGATCTGCGGCTGCTGGGCGCGATCCTGGTGCCGACGATCGCCATCCTGCTGGCGTTCCTGCGCCCGCTGCTGTACGCCTTTCTCGACCGCGAAGCCGCCACCGTGCTCCGCGTGCGGCCCGCGCGCCTGGAAATGCTGTTTTTCCTGCTGCTCGGACTCGTGGTGGCCACGGCTTCGAAAACCGCCGGCTCGCTGCTCGTCTTCTGCTATCTGATCGTGCCGCCCGCCACCGCGCTGCTGCTGACGAAACGCCTCGGTTTCGCCTTGGTCCTGGCCGCCGCGCTGGCCGCCGCGGCCACGCTGGTGGGTCTCGCGGTCTCCTTCCTGGCCGACTGGCCGACGAATCCGACGATCTGCGCCGCGGCTTGCGCCCTGCTTCTGCTGGCGCTGCCGGCGGCGTTGCGGCGCAACCGCTGAATCCGGCTCCCCGCGGCTTTCTGCTTTCCAGCCCGGCGCGGGTTCTGCTTAGATGGCGGCCGTGATCATCGATTTCCACACCCACGCCTTCGAGGACAGCCTGGCCGCCAAGGCCATTCCGTTCCTCGAAAACGAAGGCAACATCAAGGCCTTCACCGACGGCCGCGCGTCCGGCCTGTTGGCCTCGATGGACCGCGCCGGCATCGCACGGTCCGTCGTTTGCCCCATCGCGACGAAACCGTCGCATTTCGACGGCATCCGCCGCTGGGCGCGCGACGTCCGCGCAACCCAGCCGCGGCTTGAAATGCTGCTTTCGATCCATCCCGACGATCCCGACGCGCTCGCGCACGCCGACGAAACCGCGGCCGAAGGCTTCAAGGGCGTCAAGCTGCACCCCTACTACCAGCGGTTCACGATCGACGACGAACGGATGTTCCCCCTCTACGAGCGCCTCGCCGCGCGCGGGCTGTTCGCCGTCTTCCATACCGGCTTCGACATGGCCTATCCGTTCGACCGCGTCGCCGATCCCGTCCGCGTGCGGCGCGTCATCGACGTTTTCCCGACGTTGAAATTCGTCGCCACGCACCTCGGCGGCTGGCGCGACTGGGAGGAATCCCGGAAACACCTGATCGGCCAGCCCGTTTTCATCGAGACGTCGTATTGCCTGCACGAAATGCCGGCGGCCGAAGCGCGGGCGATGATCCTCGCGCATCCCGCCGACCGCATCCTGTTCGGCACCGACAGCCCCTGGAGCGACCAGGCCGCCGAGCTCGCGCGCTGGCGCGCCCTCGGCCTGCCGGAGGATCTCCTCGCCGCCGGGCTCGGCGGCAACGCCGCGCGCCTGCTGGCCTAGCGCGTCGCGGCTACGTCATGTTCATCTGGATATAACGGCGTTGACATCGTCGTGTCTTTGCATACATTACGGCCATGCGTGGCAGCGTCCATCCGCCCATCGCGCCGACGGCCGCGACATCCTCTCCGTCCGCGCAGGCGGACGGAGCCGCCGCGTTTTCCCTGATCGAACTGATCGCCGTCGTCGCGGGCCTGTGCCTGCTGGCGGCCCTCTTGATTCCCCTGCTCCGCAAGGGCCTCGACCTGGCCCAGGAAGCCGCCTGCAAATCCAACCTGCGCAATTGGGGCGTTGCGGCCCTCGCCTACGCTTCGGAGCACCAAGGCTATCTGCCTCATCCCGACGGCCCGGAACGCGCGCCCCAAGGCTCCGACAACGGCGAATACGGTTGGATGGACGTGCTGCCGCCCTATCTGGGCCTCGCGCCGTGGCGGGACATCCCCGAAGGCCACAAGCCGACCGGCGGCGTCTGGCAATGTCCCGCCGCGCGCCTGATCCCCGGCGCCCACTACAGCTATGCGCCCGAACGCCAAGGCTATTTCAGCTATGCGATGAATTCCTATCTCGCGCACGATTTCAATTTCGGCCTGCCGTGGAACGTCAGCCCCCAGTCCAGTTTTCTCTTCATGGGCCGCGCCGTCGCGCCGGCCACCACCATCCTCATGTTCGAACAGACGCTCGACCCCGACAAGGGCTACGACCAGGCCGGCGGCCTCGGCACGGCCGGATGCTACGGCGCCGAAGACGCGCGCGCCGTCACCGAGCGCCACGCCCACACGTTCGGCGGCATGGGCGGCAACGTGGTGTACCTCGACGGCCACGTCGCCTGGCGCAACGATCTGTGGGACGATCAATTGAAGAATCCACGCATGCCCCAGCGGGGAGACCTGACCTGGTTTCCCTATCCATACTGACCAGGAGTCCGACCATGAATGCCTTCCCCTTCCGATCCTTCTTCCTGCGCGCGGCGACCGTCGCCGCTTGGCTCGCGCTCGGCGGCGCCGCGCGCGCGGCGGAGGTCGTGCTGGCCATCGACGCCGACACCTATCTGGACAGCGCCGCCGCCAACGCCGACGCCAACTTCGGCGCCGCCACCTCGGTCAAGACGCTCATCAGCAGCACCGACGGCTCCGCTTGCCGCAGCCTGTTTCGCCTGCCGCCGGAACTCGGCCTGTATCCAACGGCCAAACTGGCCAAGGTCGAGGTTTGTTTCTACGTCTTCAAGGATCAGACCAGCGGGCGCCACGTCACGCTGTATCCCCTGACCCGCCCCTTCGTCGAAGGCACCGGCAACGCCGACGGCGCCACGTGGCACACGGCCGACGGCTCCAACGCCTGGACTTCCGCCGGCGGCGATTTCGACACCAATTTCCCCGTCGTCGGCACCTTGGGCGCGGGCAATTTCTTCCGCTGGGACGTCACGCCCCTGCTGCTCGACGCCGGGGCGCGCGCAAACCTCCTCGACCACGGCGCGCTGCTGCAAATCGACGAACTGCCCCTGCCGACCAACGGCACGCCGCGCGCGCCGTTCACCAGCTCGGACGGTGCCGCCGCCGAACGGCCCTGCGTCCGGGTGACCGTCGCCGCGCCGCTGTCCTTCCCCATCGCGACGGACGCCTATCTGGACAGCCGCAGCGCGAACGTCGATCGCAACTACGGCGGGGCCACCACCGTCAAGGCGCTGATCAACTCCTCCGACGCCTCCGTCTGCCGCGGCCTCTTCCGGTTGCCGCCGGAACTGGAACTCTACGAACCCGAGGAAATCGCGGCGGCGAACGTCTATTTCTACGTCTGGCAGGACAACACCGCCGACCGCAACGTCACGCTCTACCCGCTGACGCGCGATTTCGCCGAAGGTGCGGGCAACGGCGCCACGAACGTCGAAGGCGCGACGTGGCAGACGTGCGACGGCACCAACGCGTGGACCGCCCCCGGCGGCGATTACGACGCCGCCTTCCCCGTCGTCGGCGTGAAGGAAACCGTTCTCGATCCGGACCTGAACGACCGCTTCTTCCGGTGGGACCTCGCGCCGCTGCTGGCCAACGAAACGGCGCGCTCCAACCTGCTGGCCCACGGCGCGCTGCTGATGATCGACGAAGAACCCGTGCCGGCCACCGGCATGCCGCGCGCGCCGTTCACCAGTTCGGACGACTTGGGTTACGCCCCCGCCTATCGGCCCCACCTCGACCTGCAGGTGATCCTGCGCACGCCGGCGGCCCCGCAAATCGTCGTCTCCAACGGCGTCGTGACCATGGATCTCGCCGGGTGCACCCCCTACGTCACCAACCGGATCGAGCGCACCTTCGACCTGGCGCAGACCAACGGCTGGACGTGGGTCGCCGACCTCGTGACGACCGGCGCCGCCACCAATTGGGCGGAGACGCTGCCGGCGGAAGCGACCAACGCGTTCTACCGCGTGCGGATCGCGGAATAGCCTACTTCAGCAGGCCGTGCAGGCGGCGCAATTCCTTGGCGCTGGCGGCCAAGCTCTGGGCATAGATGGCGCCGTACAGCGCCAAGACCTGCTGGCCGGTCTTCGTCAGGTGCGAGCCGCCGCCTTGGCGGCCGCCCGTGCTGGATGCCACCAGCGGTTCGCGAAAGCAGGCGTTCAGCGCTTCGATGAGCTGCCAGGCGCGCTTGTAGCTCATCTTCATCTGCCGCGCGGCTTCGGTGATGGAATGCTTGTCGGCGATCAGTTCGAGCAGATGCGCCTTGCCGGGGCCGAGCGTCGCGCAGATGACGCGCAGATGCGCCTTCTTTTCCGGGGTGCCGAACTTCTTCTTCAACGTCTGTCGGGTCGTGCCCATGCGCGCCAGTTCCTCGATCCTTGGGTTCCAAGAAAAAAGTGGTCGGGGCGACGAGATTTGAACTCGTGACCTTTTGCACCCCAAGCAAACGCGCTACCAGTCTGCGCTACGCCCCGACCTGAGGCGATCAGCCTCGTCGGATGTATCATGGGGACGGCGGCGCCGTCAACGGCGGTTTTCCAGCGCGGCCGCCGCCGAACGCTTGTTGAGGGCGCGGATGTCCCGCAACCGCACGATGGTTTCCTTGCGGCGCACGGGAACCGCGCCCTTGGCGGATTCCCAATGAACCACCGTCGGCACGCTCACGTCGGCCAACTTGCCGAATTCGGCCTGGGTCAGGCCCAAGCGCTTCCGCAGGGAACGCACGCCCTTGCCCGTGATCCAAAAACGCGAATTTTGCTCCGCGCCTTCCGCGGCGGCCGCGGGAGCGGCGAACCGGCCCTGGCTCAAGGCCTTCGTTTCCTTCTGCAAGGCCGCGATTTGGCGCCGCAGGTCGGCGATGAGCCCGCGATGGGCCGCGTTGATCCGCTGGACCGGCGCCAAGGCCTTCTTGACTTCCTTGCGGGCCAGACGGGAAATTTCCGCCTTCAGTTCTTTCATCACGTTGGACATGTCGCTACCTCGCTCGCTTCGGCGGCCGACCGGGGAAAACGCATCGTCCCGGCCTGATTTCCGCCGATTTCGATGCAATTTATTGAAAACGCGGGGGGCTGTCTAACGGAAAACTCGATTTTCTCGCGATTTCGGCGGCGGCCAGCGCCGGACCGGGTTGACAGTCCGCCCGGCCCCCGCTATCTTTTCCCCCGACTTGAATGGCGCGGTAGCCAAGTGGTAAGGCAAGGGTCTGCAAAATCCTTATGCATCGGTTCGATCCCGATCCGCGCCTCCAATTTTCCGTTCAACGTCCTGCGCCGCAAGGCGCATTTTTCGCATAGGGAAGGTATCGCATGAACGCTCCGCACGCGCAGAAGGCCGAAGACGTCCTCGCCGCGCTCCGCTCTGGACCGAACGGGCTCTCCGCCGCCGAAGCCGCCGCGCGGCTGGCCACCCATGGCCCCAACGAGCTGCGGGAGACCATATCCCGACCGGCCTGGAAGATGCTGGTTGCCCAGTTCGTCGAGCCCATGATCCTCATTCTCGTCGCGGCGGCCGTGCTTTCCTTCGTCCTCGGCGACGTCACCGAGGGCGTCGCCATTCTCGCCATCGTCCTGCTGTTCGGCGTCCTGGGGTTCATCCAGGAATACCGCGCCGAAAAAGCCATGGCCGCCCTCAAGCAGCTGGCGAGCCCGGTCGTCCGAGTCCGCCGCGCCGGCGCCCTGCTGGAAATTCCCGCGCGGGAACTCGTGCCCGGCGACGTCGTCCAGCTCGAAACCGGCAACGTCGTGCCGGCCGACCTGCGGCTCATCCACGTCGTCCGCCTCGGCGTCATGGAAGCCGCCCTCACCGGCGAGTCGGAAGCCGTCCAAAAGCAAACCGGCGCGTTGGCCGACGACAAGCTGCCGTTGGGCGACCGCAGGAATCTCGCGTTCATGGGCACCGTCGTCGCCCACGGACGCGGCGAAGGCGTCGTGGTTGAAACCGGCATGCGCACCGAGCTCGGCAAGATCGCCGGCCTGATCCAGGAGATCGACGAAGGCCGCACGCCGCTGCAGCGCAAGCTCGCGCAGGTGGGCAAGCACCTGTCCATCGCGGGCCTCGGCGCGGCCCTCGCCCTGCTGACCATCGGCTTGCTGCGCGGCGAGAAATTCGGCGAAATGCTCCTGACCGCCGTCAGCCTGCTCGTCGCCGTGGTGCCGGAAGGCCTGCCGGCCGTCATCACCGCCACGCTCGCCTTGGGCGGCCGGCGCATGCTGAAGCGCCACGCGCTCATCCGCAAGCTGCCCGCCGTCGAGACCCTCGGCGCCGTCACCGTCATCTGCACCGACAAGACCGGCACCCTGACCGAAAACCGCATGACCGTCGCCCGGCTCCACACTCTCCATCGCGACGTGTTCCTGTCCGGCGAACGGGCCGAACCGGCCCTGCCGAGCGCCGAAGACGAACCCGAACTCCTGCCCTTGCTGCTCGCCGCCGCGCTGTGCAACGACGGCCATCTCGTCCCCGAGGAAGCCGGCCGGCCGCCGCGCGCGATCGGCGACCCCACCGAAACCGCCCTGCTCGTCGCCGCCGAGCGCTTCGGCATCGCCACGCCGTCGCTCGGCGAAGAACTGCCGCGCCTCGCCGAATTTCCGTTCGATTCCGACCGCAAGCGCATGGCCACGCTCCACCGCGGCGACGCCGGGGACTATCCGTTGCCCGACGCCATGACCGCTCCCGTCCTGGCCGCCGTCAAGGGTTCGCCCGACGGCATGGCCCGGTTGGCCACGCACGTGCTGGATCAAGGTCGCATCGTGCCGCTCACCGACGAGATCCGCCGCAAATTCCACGTCGACAACGAACGCATGGCCAACGACGGCATCCGCGTGCTCGGCATCGCGTTCCGCCGCTTCGACGCGCCGCCGCCGAGCCAAGCCCAGGCCCGCGACGTCGAAACCGACCTCGTGTTCTGCGGGCTCGTCGGCATGCTGGATCCGCCGCGCGCCGCCGTCCGCGCCGCCGTGGCCGGCAGCCATGCCGCCGGCATCCGCACGATCATGATCACCGGCGACCATCCCCTCACCGCCGCCGCCATCGCCCGCAACCTGCGCCTCGCGCCGGCGGGCGCGGAACCGCGCGTCCTGACCGGCGCCGAGCTCGCCGCCCTTTCCGACGCCGACCTCGCGGCGCGGGTCGAGGAAATTTCCGTCTATGCCCGCGTTTCGCCGGAAGACAAGCTGCGCATCGTCGCCGCCCTGCAGAAGCGCGGGCACGTCGTCGCCATGACCGGCGACGGCGTGAACGATTCGCCGGCCCTCAAGCGCGCGGAAATCGGCGTGGCCATGGGCATCACCGGCACCGACGTCGCCAAGGAAGCCTCCAAGATGGTGCTGCTCGACGACAATTTCGCCACCATCGTCGCCGCCATCGAGGAAGGCCGCGTCATCTACGACAACCTCGTGCGCTTCATCAAGTATTCCTTCGGCGGCAATCTCGGCAAGGTGCTCGTCATGATGCTCGCGCCTCTCGCGGGCATCGGCGCGATGGCGCTGCGCCCGCTGCATCTGCTGTGGCTGAACCTGCTCACCGACGGCCTGATGGGTCTCGCCCTCGGCCTCGAATCCGCCGAACCCGACGTCATGAACCGGCCGCCGCGCAAGCCCGCCGCTCCCATCCTCGACGGCGCCACCATCGCGCACGTGTCTTGGATGGGCGCGTTCATCTGCGGCGCGAGCCTGTTGCTGGCCGGCGCCTGGCATCGCTTCGGCTGGGGCGACGGCGAATGGCAGACGGTGCTGTTTTCGGCGATCGGCTTCGCGCAGATCGGCCAAGCCTGGGGTCTGCGCGCGCTCGCCGAAAAGCCGTTCCGCTTCGGCCGCAACCCCGCGCTGGCGGGCCTGACGCTCGTCACGCTCGTTTTGCAGCTTGGCGTCATCTACGTGCCATCCCTGGCGCTGGCGTTCAAGCTGCAGCCGCTTTCCCCCGCCGGACTGGGCGCCACCGCGGGCCTCGGCCTGTTCACCTTCGTTCTCGTGCATCTCGAGCGCCGCCGGCATGGCCGCCGCCCGGTCTGACCGCGGATGCGGTTAGGCGCCGCTTGCGCGCGCATCCGTTTGGCGGCGTTTTGAATTGACGCCGCGCCCCGCGGAGTTCAAAAGACCCGCCATGGTCTCCCTCGTGCCATTCTGCCGACAAGCGTTTCGTCGCTTGCACGGCTTGGCGCCAACCGCCGAAACGCCGCCGCTGTCGCCCGCGGACCGCGAAGTCCTCGCGGCCCAAGCGCGCCGCCATCGGCTGACCGGCCTGCTGCAAGCGGGCCTGTCGGCGGAAGCCGGCTTCGCGATGCCGACCGCCGCTTTCGGACAAGCCCAGCGCGCCGCGCGCTTCGCGCAGGAGGCCGAACGCCTGTTTGCGCTCCTGGCTCCGCGGCTCCGGCGCCTGGCGCTGCTGAAAGGCCCCGCGTTGGCCGCGCAGGCCTGGCCCCAGCTTGGTCTGCGCAGCTGCGACGATCTCGATTTTCTCTGCGACCCCGGCGATTTTGCGGCGCTCGTGGCCGGACTCGCCGCCGCCGGCTATGCGCCCGAAACCGACCATCCGCGCCATCTGGCCCATTTGTGGCACTACGGCTGGGGCGCGGCGTTCCGGCATCCCGACGGCTTTCTGGTGGAAGCGAACCGGCGCTTCTTTCCGCCGCAATATCCGTGGCCCGGCCGGTGCAACGGCCGCTGGAAAACGGCCTTCGCGCCCGTGCGGCTGGAAGAAGCCGAAGTCCGCGCGCCCACGCCGGCGCTGCACCTCTTGCTGAGTTGCCTGCACGCCGTCTGGCACGGCTGGGCGCGCCTGGCCTGGCTGGTCGACGTCGCCGGACTCCTCGTGCGGCATCCGGCGATCTTCCCGCAGGCGCTGGCGCTGGCCCGGCGCAGTTCCTTCGCGGAACAAGCGTTGATCGCCGGCTGCGGCGTGGCCGATGCGCTTTTCGGACCAAATCTTGCCGCGCCGCCGTTGCCCGCGGCGCCGGCGGCGGCGGTCGCCGAAGCCGTCGCCTTGCTGGACGGCGCCGCGCGCCCGCTGGGCGGCCGCGAATTGCGCCGCCTGCATGAACGCTTCATGACGCCGGCGGAAATCGCGTTCTATCGCTTGCGCCGCACGTTCACGCCCGGCGACGGCGATTTCCGTTGGATCGCCCTGCCAATCCCCTTGCGCGGCTTGTATTGGCTCCTGCGCCCCCTGCGCGGTGCGCTCTACGACACCCATTTCCTCAAGCCGGGCGCGCGATAAAGCGCCGCGCACGTCGCCCAGCTGGCGCCGAAAGCCAGCCCGATGACGGCCACCGCGGCGAACGCCGAATCCAACGGCCAGCCGGCCGCGCCGGCGATCGTCTGCAATCCCTCCACGAAAAAGCCGTGGACGAAGAAAATGCCGTAGCTGAGGATCGAAATCCGCCGCACCCATTCCGGCATGGGCCCGCCGTCCCGATAGATCGCCCACACCGTCAGGGCTAGCGCCAACGGCGCCGGGCACCACGCGGACGGCAGCGGTCCAAACGCCACCGCCGCCGCCACGACCGCCGCCGCCGCGGACAGCGCGCGCCGCCGCGGCGCATCGAGCGGCCACCGCCAGCGCCCCAGCGCCAGCGCGAGGCCCAACGGCACGAAGCCCGTCAGCCCCAACGCGTGGACGAACAGGCTGTGGGCCGGCGCCAACTCCAGGTCCGCGGAAATCCGCTGGCCCGCCCACAGCAGCGCCACGCCCGCCGCGGCCAACGCCCAAGCGGCCCATCCGCGCCCGCGCGCGCAACGACCGCACCACAGGATCGCCGGCAAAAACAACCCGCTCCAATACATCAAGGCAGCGATGAAATACAGCTGGTAGGAGGCGCCGCCCAGCAGGACGACCGCCGGCCAATCGACGTCCAGCGGCGCCGCGCCGGCGACGACGGCGTGTTTGGCGGCGCGCACGACGACGTAGGCCGCGCTCCAGAACAGATACGGCGGCAGCAGGCGCGCCAGCCGTTTCCGCAGCACGGCCCCCGCCCGCTCTTCCGGATGTCGCAGCGCGGCGTGCTGCATCAGGAAAAAGCTGGCGAGCACGAATAGCGGCACCGCCGCGCCCGCCAGGCCGGAAGCGCGCAGCGCCCAAACGCTGGTGTCGCAGCCATGGATCCACACGACGCCGAAAATGGCCGCCGCGCGCAGCAAGTCGAACCCTTCGATGCGTTCGGCGCCGGCGGTCATGCGCCTGCCAGCTCCGCGACGAGCGCGACGAGCGGCCGCGAACATTCGTCCCAGGAAAACCGCGCCGCGTTGGCCCGCGCCGCCGCCGACAACCGCGCCCATTCCGCCTCGTCTTCCAGCAGCGTCCGCAGCGCCGCGGCGACGCCGGGCACGTCGTCGGGATCGCGGAACAGGCCGCCCGCGCCGCAGATCTCGGGCACGGCGCAGACCGTCGAGCTCACGACCGGCGTGCCGAACAGCTGCGCTTCGATGGCGGGAATGCCGAACGATTCGCACCGGCTCATCAGGCAGAACGCCCGCGCCCGCGCGCAGAGGGCATCGAGCCGCTCGCGCGGCACGAAGCCGGCGAATTCCACGGCCGCGGCCACGCCGAGCGCGGCGGCCAGCGCGCGCATTTCGCGTTCGTAGGCGGGATCGGGCCAGGATCCGGCGAACACCAGCCGGGCCTGCGGGCAGCGGTCGCGCACGTCGCGCAGCGCGCGCAGCAGCGTCTCCGCGTTCTTGTGCCGGCCCATGACGGACGTGCACAGGATCAATCCCGGTTCGCGCGGGATGCCCGCGGCCGCGGCGGCGCGCGCCCGGGTGGCGTCTTCCGCCGCCTGGTACGCCACGAGGCCGCGCTTTTCCGCGAAGCCGGCGTGGGCGCGATAGGCCTCCTGCATGTAGCGGGAATTGAACACTAACGCGTCCGCCGCGCGCAGCGCGCGGCGATAGGCGCGGCGCTGCAGCCACGCCTTGGCGAAATCGCGCCGCCGCCGCGCGGCCGACACCAGCGCCCACGGATTCTGGCAGAAAACGATCTGTGGCACGTCCAGCCCGCGGGCGGCGATGCCGTTGGGCGCGAAATAGGCGGCGACGTCCAGCCGCCGCGCGAGCCGCGCCAGGTGCAGCCGTTCCCACGCCGCGCGGCACGGCCAGCGGCGCGTGGCGGCCGGCGCGAATTCCCAATCCGCGCCGGCGCCCAGTCCGGCGCGCAGCGCGGCCATGTCGGCGCGGCCCAGCATGACCAAACGCACGCGCCCGCGCAGATTCCGTTCGATCTGTCCCAAATGCCCCAGCAGCACGTGCACGCCGCTCGGGTTGGTCGCCGACAACGCGTTGACCAGCAGCCTACGCATGGAGCGCCACGTCCGTCTCGACGATGTCCCAGCGCACCAGCCGCACGGGCACGCCCTGCAGCATCTGCCGCAGGCCCGCGAGCGCGGCGGCATCGACGGCCTCGACGAGATAGACGACGGCGATGCGATGCTGGACGATCAGCGCCGGCAATTCGCGCCAGGTGCCGACGACGCGGATGCCGTGGACGAAATGCCCCGTGATGGCGGCATCCTCGCTGACCAGCCCGACGACTTCGAGCGGCTCGCGCGCGGGGGCGCGGAAGGAAATCTGCCGGAGGAACAGCGTGGTGCGATAGCCCGCGCCGCAGACGAGCGCGCGCACCGGCGCGAAACCGTCGGCCCGGGGACCGCGCATCCGCCATTGCATGAGGTCCTGCACCACGCGCAGGGCGGCGCGGGTCAGCACCACCGCCGGTGCGGCCAGGCCCGCCAGCAGCAGGTAATAGAGCGCCAGCGACAGGACCTCGCTGCGGCCGCGCGCGACGAGCAGCTGCAAGCCGCAGGCGATGGCGTAGCCCAGCGTCACGGCCAGGCCCGTCGCGGCGTATTCCGACACCCGCGCCAGATACCAGACGCGCGAGTAGGAACGGAACAGCAGCAGCACCACGAACGGCACGAACAGATCCATGGGCGCGGCCTGCAACCACGCGGTCTTCAGCGCCACGTCCAGCGTGCCGTCCTGCAGGTCCAGCAAGGCGCGGCCGATCAGCAGGACGACGTTCAGGATGAGCACGTCGCCCGCGATGTAGAACAGAAGCGTTTGGTTGCGCCGCACCGGCCGCGCCAAGCCCTGCAGCGCGACGCGGCCGCTTTCCTGCAGTTCGATGCCCGCCAGATGCCGCACGACCGTGTAGGCCGCCAGCAGGAACGCCAGCACCAGGATGCCCAGCGCCCGGTCGTGGAACACGGTCGCGAGAATGCCCACCGCCACCAGCGCCGCCGTGGCGACGTAGAGCAGGCCCGCCACCTGCCCCTGGCCATGGCCTTTTCGCAGCAGGCGATGGTGCAAATGGTCCGCGTCCGCCTCGTCCAAACCCGGCCCGGGCCCTTGCCCGGCGCCGCGGCTAAGCATCCGGCGCATGGCGCGGCGCCAAACGGCCAGCACCACGTCGAACAGCGGCACGCCCACCGCCAGCAGCGGCATGCCGAGACCCGCCATGAACGGCCCCTTCGAATTCGTCGAAATCGACAGCGCCGCCAACGTGAAGCCCAGGAACATGCTGCCGGCATCGCCCAAAAACACGCTGGCCGGATGGAAATTGTAGCGCAGGAACCCGAGGCACGCGCCCGCCAACCCCAAGAACAGCAGCACGTCGCCCGGCGACCCGCGGAACACCAGCGACAGGCCGATGCCCGCCGCCGCGATCGACGCGATGCCGGCCGCCAGTCCATCCACGCCGTCGATGAGGTTGAAGGCGTTCATCAGCGCGACGAACCAGAAGATCGTCGCCACGGCATCCACCCATTCCGGAAACGCGAAGCCGAGGATGTTCTGGAGGTGGATTCCCGACTCGAAGGCCGCCGCGGCCAAGACCACCTGCCCCGCCAGCTTCACCAGCGGCTTGAGCTCCCACCGATCGTCCAGCAGGCCCAGCAGCACCACGCCCGCGCTCAACGGCAAAAAGCGATACCACCAGTCGATGGACACCTGGCCCACGAACGGTTTCCAGGGAAACAGGAACACGGCCGCGCAAGCCACGTGGAACCCGACGAACACCGCCAGTCCGCCGCCGCGCGGAACCGGCTGGCGATGCACCTTGCGCTCGGTCGGGCGATCCATGAAGCCCCACCCCGGCGCCAGCCGCCGCCACAACGGCGTCAGCGCCAGCGCCGCCAGCAAGCCGACCAGGAAGACGGTCGGATATTTCAAAATGGCTTCGAGGCTCATGCTCGTTCCTTCGCGGCCCGTTCCACCAATTCGGCCATTTTAGCGCAATTTGCCTTTTGCGCAAAGCGTTGTTCGCCGATCCGGGCGGCGCCGGCGCCTTTTTCCGCGCGCCGCCGCGCATCGCCGATTTCATCCGCGACCGCCGCGAGCGCGGCGGCATCGCCCGGCGGCAACATCCAACCGGCGTTCGCCGCCGCCAGCCAGCGGCCGACGGCGCTTTCCGGTGGTCCCGCGAAAACGACCGGCCGACCCAGTGCGCAGGCAGCCTGGAATTTGCTTGGCACCACTACGCCCGTCCATTCCGGCCGTTGGGAAACCAAGTGGACGTCGGCGGCCAACAGGTGGGCCGCCGCCGTTTCAGCCGGCGCCGGCGGCAGGAATTCGAACCGGTCGCCCCAGCGCCGTTCCCATTCCGCGCGCGACGGTCCGGCGCCGGCGAACACGAAACGGCTGCGCGGCGCTTGGGCTTTCATGGCTTCCGCCAGCGCGGCGAATTCGTCCGCGCGATGGGCGCGGCCCATGTTGCCGCTGTAGAGCAGGACGATCTCGTCGGCGGTCCAGCCGCGCGCGCGGCGGAGGTCGCGCGCGGCGGCGCGGGTCGCATCGTCGGCGGCGAGTCCGCTCCAGACGGGTATTTCCTCGACGCGGGCGGCGCCGCTCGCGCGCAGGAGTTCCGCCATGTCGGGACCCAAGGCGACGGCGGCGAACGCCCGACGGCGTTCCTCGCGCGCCGCGGCGGCCAAGAGCGGTTTCAGCGGATTCCAGGGCCGCAGCCAGCCGTGCGCCGCCAAGGCCTCGGGATAGAGATCCATGCACCACAGCACGAACGGCGTGCCGTGCGTTTTGCGTTCGTGCGCGCCGAGCAAGCCGATGAACGGCGGCGTGGTCAGGCACACGACGGCGTCCAGGCGGGGCAACCGCGCCAGTGCCCGCCGCGCACCGCGAAAGAAGGCCAGATAGTCGGCGAATTTCGCGCCGGCGCCGTGCCGATGGACGTCGCTCCGGCCCACGCGCACCACCTGCGCGCCGGCGAGCGCGGCCGGCGCCGCGGCGGCTTCCGCGCCATAGCCCGCGGCGGAGGCCAGCACCGTCGCGGCATGGCCGCGCCGCACCAGTTCCGCGGCCAAATCGGCCAGCAGGCGGCCCGTAGGCGCCTGAGCCGGCGGAAAGAACTGGTTGATCAGCGCGACGTTCATTTTCCGTCCGGCGGCGGTTTGCGCAATTCGGCGTCGATCATGCGTTCGTAGCCGGCCATTTCGCGGCAATAGCGCCAACCGGCTGCGCCGTCGAGAAAGCCCAGGCGCAGGACGTAGGCGTAGAGAAAACGCAGCAGGGGCCGGCCCGGCAGGCGATAGGACAGCGCGCGCGCCGCGGCGCGGCGGGCGGCGCGATCGCGACTGCCCAGCGCCCGCAGGGACCCGCCGGCGCCGCCGGCGCGGATGCGCGCGGCCTCGGCGACCGCGTAGCGCAGATGCCGGGCGCGCCATTCGGCCCAGCCCTTGGAAAAATTGTAGTGTCGCAGCGGCGCGTCGAAATAGACGGCGGCGGCCGGCGCGGCCGCCAGCG
Source organism: uncultured Verrucomicrobiota bacterium (assembly GCA_964436715.1). GTDB lineage: Bacteria > Verrucomicrobiota > Kiritimatiellia > CAIQIC01 > Lenti-01 > Lenti-01. Next base: position 31,449 of record CAYTEK010000002.1, read on the forward strand.
TTTCCCCATGCCCGCGCATGGCGTAGCGCGCGCCCCGACGATGCACCAGGCGCGGCACGTACACCGGATAGTCCGCGCTGAAGCGCAGCCACTTTTCCCCCAGCATCACCTGGCGGGCGAGATAGCCGACGGCGCCGGTCGCCAGCGCCGGCAGGCGCCGGCGGATTTCGGCCAGCAGTTCCGGCGTTGCGACCTCGTCGGCGTCCAGATGCAGGACCCAATCGTTTTGCAGACCGGCTTCGTCCAGCGCCCAGTTGCGCTGGTCGGCGAACGAAACGAACGGATGGACGACGACGCGCGCCCCGCATGCGGCGGCGACGCGCGGACTGTCGTCGGCGCTGCCGTCGTCCACCACGACGACCTCGGCGCAGTCCCGCAGCGCGCGCAGGCAGCGCGGCAGATTGGCCGCTTCGTCGTGGGAGAGCACGACCGCCGAGATGGGAATAACTTCGTTCAAACCGTTCATGCCGTTGAAATCGTTCAACTCGTTGAGACCGCTGCAATTGCACAAGACGGCACGCCGCCCGTTTTCCAATCGCCGTGTTTCTGAAGGTGCTTGATCATGCCCCAGCACAATTGGGCGGACCGCACGACCAAGGCCAAGGCCTCGATGAATTGCTCCTCCGACAGATATTTCAGATCTTTGGCAAGGTACAGCATGCTGCGTACCTCACCGGCGGAACCGCGGGCAATGAAAAGAAACTTCGCAAAATCCTTGTTGGACCCCCGCTCGAATCCTTCGGCGATGTTGTTCATAACCGATACCGCAGCCCGGCGAATCTGATCCACGAGACTGATGTCTTTCCGAAACGCATCTTGCTTCGTCAGCTCGTAAACCATATTCGCCAAGGTCCGAGCAACCTGCCAGGACTCCAATTCCTCAAATCTCCGAATCGCCATTCCCAACTCCACTCGATTTCCACGATTCAAACGATTTCAACGCCTTCAACGATTTCATGCGCTTTCCACTTTCCGCATCCGCAGGAATTTCGCCGGATTCCCGCCCACGATCTGTCCGGGGGGCACGTCGTGCAGCACGACGGCGCGCACGCCGGCGACGGCGTCGGTCCCGATTTCCACGCCGGGATGGACGTAGGCCTCGGCGCAAACCCAGGCCCCGGCGCCGATCTTCACGGGCGCCACGACCAGCGGCATGTTCGGATGGTCCACGTCGTGCGTGGCCGTGCACAGGAACGCGCGCTGGCTGACGGTGGCATGGGCGCCGATTTCGATGCGCCCGACGGAATACACGTCCACGCCGGCGCCGAGGGTCGCGCAATCGCCCAGCGCGAGATTCCACGGCGCCCAGATTTTCGCGGACGGCATGATCTGCGCCCCGCGTCCCACCTGCGCGCCGAACAGCCGCAGCAGCGCGCGGCGCGGCGCGTGCCAAAACCAGGGCGACGGCCGGAACAGCAGGAGCCAAGCCGCCTGCCACAGCAGACGCGCCGCCTTGTTGGCGGACGAGTGCGGACTGGGGCAGGCCGCGCGATCCACCCGAATTCGAGACGATGCCGTGTCAGCCATGGGAATCCTTCCGCTCCAGCGTTTGTTCGTACCATTCCAGCAGGGATCGCCCCAGCGAAGCAACGTCAAAAGCAGCGGCGCGGGCCTGGCCCGCCGCGATCAGGCGCTGCCGCCGGACCTCGTCCGCCAACAGCGTCCGGCACTGCGCCGCCAGCGCGGCCGGATCGGACGCCGGCGCGGCGAGCGCGGCCGCGCCCGCCACTTCGACCAGCGCCGGCGCCGTCGAGCACACGACCGGACAACCGGCCGCCATGGCTTCGATCACGGGCATGCCGTAGCCTTCGTCCAAGCTGGGAACCAGGAACAGCGTCGCCCGGCGATAGAGACCGTGCAGCGCCGCGTCGGCCACGGGGCCGACGAAATGCACGCGGGCCAGGCGCGCGGCCGCCGCGCGCCATTCCGGAGGGGGCGGCGGACCGACCATGACCAGATGCAGGTCGCGCCGCTCGCCCAGGCGGGCGAACACCTCCAAAACGCCCGCGCGGTTCTTGTAGGCCGCGTTGTTGCCGACGTGGAGCATGAAACGCGCCGGCGGCTCCAGCCCCGGAATCGCGACCGGCGCCGGCGGCGGCAGAGGCCGCGGCGGATGCGGCGCGACGATCACGCCGGCCGTTCTGCCCGCCAGGCGTTCCAGGTCTCGCCGCGTCGCCTGGGACACGGCGCACAAGCCGGCGCAATCCTCCAGCGCGCGCACGCCGCGGCGGATCAGCCAAGCGGCCGCCGCGCTGGGGCGCCCCGGCAATTCCCCGCGCAGCTGCAACAGCGGAATCAGGTCGTGGACCGTGACGAGGCTGCGGCGCCGCGACGCCGGGGGAATGAACGCGGCCATCGAACCGTCCAGCCAGTGGTGGAGATCGGCGGACTGCGCCGCAAGGACCCGCCGCGCGTTGCGCAGGCGCCAGAAGTGGTGCCGCCACATGGAAGCGCCGCCGCGCGGATCGAACAGATCGCAGGTCGCGAACTCCCAGCCGTCCGCCAGCGGTTCGACGGCCTGCCGCACCAAATCGGCATAGGCCGCCATGCTGCCCGGCACGTTCGGCGGCGCCGTGCGGATCCATGCGAGGCGCTTCACGGAAACCGCTCCGTTTTCGCCGGCGGCGCAGCAACCCCGCGCGCGTCGGACAACAACAAACCGGTCAGGAACGCCAGCAGGAACGCGACCAAGGGATCGCCGAAAATCTGGGCGGACACCACCGACGACGCCACGTTGGCCACCAAGATCGAAAAGATGCCTGCCGTCAGGAAGAACGAATCCCGTCCCTGCCCCAGGCGCACCACGTGGTAGGCCGTGATGAACATCACCACGCCCAAGATCAGGTAAAGCACGTTGCCCGGCACGCCGACCTCCGCGACGATCTTGCTGGGGCCGCTCTCCTGCCACAGTCGCGGCGTTTCCACGTTGGGGATGTTGTGCACCCCCTGCTGGGACATGCCCAGTCCGTAGCCCCAGAAGCCGGCTTGGTTGATCGTGGTGACGACGGAATGGAACCCGTGGGCCTCGACGCGTTCCTCCACGTCGGCGAACGTGCTGACGTAGAAGCGTTCGAGCGCTTCGTTGTGGACCATCGACGAAATCAGATACCACCCCAGGCCGACGATCATCGCCGTCATGCCGCAGACGGACAGGATGCGCTGGACGTTCTTGAAACGGAACACGAGCAGCGCGTAGCCGCCCAGGAAAATCGGAATCATCGACAGCATCTTGCGACGGCCGCACAGCCAGATGTTCAGGATGCCCCAGATCGCCACCGCGATCCACAGCCAGCGCGCCGGCCCCTTGGCGCGCAGCGCCAGCACGACCGCCACCATGAACAGCAGCGCGGCGTGCCAGCCCATCACGTCGGGACCGCGGAAAAATCCGGACAACATGTGCACGGCTTCGCCCGTCCGGTGCGTGACCCAGACCGCGCCCATCATTTCCGTGCCGACGATCGGCCGGCAAAACGGCAAGTCGAACGCCTCCAGCGGGCCGCCGATCAGCATCAGGGACGCGGCGACGGCATAGAAGACCAGGAAGGCGCCGATGCCGCCGGACCGGTCCGGATACCGCCAGCCGGCCACCAACACGCAGAACATGGTGGCGTAGACGAACGCCCCCAGCAGCGTGATCATCCACGAATTGCGGCCGTAGGTGGCGGAAATGGCCGCCGGAATGACCAAGTAGGCGGCGAAGATTTTCGCCCACAACCCGAACCGGGGAAAACAGGCGAAGAAACGATCGAACCGCAGTTGTCCGGAAAACGCGGCCGAGCCCATGGCGCACAGCCAGATGGGCGCCGAGGCCATGACCAGATAGGCCGGCGCGCCAGGAATGACCTTTCGCAGCGGATCCTGCAACAAACCCACCGCGATGGCCGCCAGCACGCCCCAGCGCCAGTTGAACAGCGCGACCAAGCAGCCGGCGATCACCAACGCGATCATTCCGTTCAGCATGCGCGCCCCCCTTCGGCGACCTGCTGGACCGCCGCCACGATGCCTGCGGCCGCCGCCTCGAGTCCGAACGCGCCCACGCGCGCCGCGGCCGCCCGCCCTTCCCGCGCCGCGCGGCCGGGATCCCCCGCGTAGCCGTCCAGGATTTCCGCCAGCGCGACGACGTCCCCGCCTTCGAACGCGCGGCCCGTCTCGTTTTCGACGACGAGATCCGCGCAACAGCCCGCCGCGCGCGAAACGACGGCGGGCCGGCCGGAGGCCATGGCTTCGTTCACGACCAAGCCCCAGGTTTCGCCGGCGTCGGACGGCAGCACGAGCGCATCGGCGGCGGCATAGGCGTCGGGCAGGCGCGATTGATTGAGAAATCCCGCGAACGAAACCGGCAGGTTCCGTTCGCGCGCCAGGCGCTCGCACGCGCCGCGCAGCGGCCCCTCCCCCGCCACCAGCACGTGGACGCGCGCGCGACGATCCGCCGGCAGGCGCGCAAGGGCTTCCAGCAAATCGGCCGGGCGCTTCTTCGCTTCCAATTTGCCGGCAAACAGGAAAACGACGGCCTCCGCGGGCAAGCCGAATCCCGCGCGCAAATCGGCGCGCCGCCCGGCGCGCGCCGCGGCCTGCGCGGCGAAGAAATCGTTGTCCACCGCATACGGCGACCAAAAGATGCGGTTTTCGGGACGGCGATGGAAGCGGTAGAAGTCGCGATTGGCCGACCCGATGGCGAGGAAGGCGTCGTATTGCCGCAGCAGCAGTCCGTGCAACGCATGCTTCCACGCGGCGCGCGGCCGCAGCAAGTTCGCCTCGCCCCGCACCAGGCACGGAATGCCGAGCCGCCGGCAGGCCCAGAGCGCCTGCAGGCAGGTTTTCGCGACCCAGCCGTTCACCAGCACGGCGTCCGGTCGCAGTTCCCGCAGGCGCCGCGCGAGGCCCGGCGTGTCGCAGCCGCCAAACGTCGTCGCGGACGGCCGGCGGGCCCGGTTTTCCAGCACTTCGCTGCGGTAGCCCTCGCGCAAGGGCACGTCCCACGCGAACGGCACGCCGAAGCCGGCGCCCTGCTGCGCGGGGTCGGGTTCCAGCGCATAGAGCACCGTCAGGTCGAGGCGTGGATCCGCCGCCAGTTTCCGGAACAAGGGCGCCTTGTACTGGATCGGATGCGTTTCGACGATGACGAGGCGGTGCGGCATGGGTCCTACCATAGGTTCAACAGGCGCCGGATGCCAGTCGCGATCATGCGCCGGCGCGCGCGGGAATCCGGCACGTTGCGCAGCGTGCCGGGCTCGATGAATCGGCCCGCGAGCAGGCGCGCCGCGCCCAGCAGCTTGGCGCGGAGCCGATATCCCCCATAGCGCAACCGGCTGCCGCGGGCATATGGCGGCAGGAAATGCAAGGGACCCCACAGCACGTCGGCCTGGTGGGAACCCTTCATCCCCATGCCGGCCAAGGCGTGTTCCGGATTGGGAATTCCGCCGTGTTCGCCGTATTGGCGCGCGGGAAAGAACGAAAGCATTCCTTTTTTCCGAAGCTCGAATTGCAGATAGGTGTCCCAAGGCGCAAGCATTTCGGGGCCATGCCGCGCCAATTCCGCATCCGCGAATGCGACCAGCGCCTGGGCGATCTCGGGCCCCATGACGCCCGCCACCATCGTGCAGGCGTGGCCTCGCAGATAGCCGCCGGGCCACCCCTCGTACAACCGCGGACCGCCGGCGTACAGCCACGCCCAAGCTCGATTCCGCAGTTCCGGCGGAAACGGCAGCGGCAACGAGCCGAGGCCCCGGCACGGCACAAAGTCCGCTTCCACCACCATCCACAAGCCATCTTGCGCGGCGCAACGCGCCCAAGCCCCGCGGTGATTCAACAGGCAGCGCGCCACCCGGCTGAAACCCATTTCCCGGTCGGTGTAGGTCGGCCGCAGCACCTCGACGCAAAAGCCCTCCTCCGCCAAGGCGCGCTCGAGCGCCGACGTGTCCTCGCGCCACGCCAAGATGCACGCGCGGACGACGCAATCCCGCAAAGCGGGCGGCGCTGCGGGCGACGCTGGAACCGGCGACGTCATGCGCCGGCGCTCTCCAGCAAGCGCGGGCCGCGGCGATGCAGGCGCAGGGCCAAGGCCAAGGCGCGCAGTTCGCCGACGAACTTAACCGGAATCCACCACGGATGCAGCAAATGGAACCGGGTCCGCACCTCCCGGAAGGGACGCCGCAGCAGGTAGCGCATCCGCAGCCAGCCCCGCCCGCAGCGGAGCGCGAAATAATAATCCCCTACGCCGTGGGCCGGCGAAGCCGACGTCAGATGGCTGCCCGTCGTGCGGGTGCCGCCGCGCGCCGCGCGCAGATGATGGACCGTCGCCGCCGGCTCGAAGCGCAGGCGGCCGCCGGCGCGGCACAGCCGCGCGCAGAATTCGGCGTCGAAGCGATAGGAAACGGGCGGCAGGAAATTTTCGTCGAAGCCGCCGACCGCCAGCGCCGCGGCGCGACGGAACGACAGGTTGCCGGACATGCCGTTTTGCACCCAGGCGGCCGCGGCGGAGCTGAAATCGAAATCCTGCGCGGCGAGCGGATCGCCGGAATCCACGTGGACGTAGCCGATCCGCGGAGCCTGCCCCGGCTGCAGGACTTGGCCGGCCACGCCGACGACGGCCGCGTCGGCGTAGCACCGGGCGTGCGCGCCGACGAACGCCGGCTCCACCTCGACGTCGTCGTCCAGGCAGAGCACGATTTCCTGCGTGGCGCAGCGGAGGCCGCGGTTCAGCGCCTGTGGCTGCGACGGTTCGGCGATCCGGATCCAGCGGATGCGGCCGGCGGCGTGCCAGTCCCGCAGGCGCGCGTCCGTGGCGGGCTCGTGGACGCTCGTCTGGTCGAGCACGAGGATTTCCGCGGCGGCCGGCCGTTGAGCCAGCAGTTGTTCGACCGTCCGCACCAGCACGGCCTCGCGCCCGTACGTGGGAATCGCCACGCTGACCGGAACGACTCGGGGGGCTGCGTCCATCGTCGTCACCCGCGCCGGGCCACGGCCCAAAAGGTGCAAACCGGCGGCCGTTCGCCCAAAGCTGCCAGGAACGCGGCCGGATCCGCGATCCGCCGCACGGGATCGCGACCCAGATACCGCACGGCGAACTTGCCGAACGGCGACAGACGGGCTTCGGCGTTTTCATAGAGTTCGACCGCTTTGTAATCGGCCCGCAGCCGCTCCACGACGCCCCGCGCCGTATCGCCATACGCCCCCAGCATGTGCGGGTGGACCTCCATGAAAATGGTCGGCCGCCCGCGGCGCAGCACCTCGCGGCTGCCCGCCAAAACGCGCCCTTCATAACCCTCGACGTCGATCTTGAGGAAATCAACGCGGCGCGCGCCGATGATTTCGTCCAGCGGCAGAAGCGGCACTTGGTAGACGGAGGAGGCCGCGTTGCCGATGCCGCCGTTGATTCCCGCCCGGAACCCGACGGTGCCCGCGCCGGCGCCGACCGCCACTTCGCGCAATTCGACGTTGCGAAATCCGTTTTCCGCGATATTTCGCTTCAGCTCCGGGAGGTTTTCCGCGGAAGGCTCGATGGCCACCACGCTGCCGGTCGGACCCGTCAGCTTCTCGAAGAGCAGGAGATAATAGCCAATGTTCGCGCCCACGTCGACGACCGCGCCGCCCGGCGGCACGAGGCGCGACAGCAGAAAACGTTCGCCGATGAACCGTTCGCCTTCAAGATACAGCAACCGCTGAGCCGACGACCGGGAAACGTCGATCGCCAGGCGGGATCCGAACAGCGGCCGGCGCAAGATGCAAGGCGACGGCACGCCGGCGAACGCGCGCTCGGCCCGCGGCAGGGCGCGGAACCGCTGGATCCAGAACGCAAACCGCAATCCCGCGAATCGCGCCGCCATCGCTCACGCCCTCCGCCCAATGGGCTTGGCGGGCACGCCGCCCACGATCGCGTAGGGCTCCACGTCGCGATTGACCACGGCCCCGGCGGCGACGACGGCGCCTGCGCCGATCGTCACGCCGCACAGCACGACCGCGTTGGCGCCGATCCACACGTCGTCGCCGATGACCACTTCCGCCGCCTCGCAGGGTTGCCGGAAGATGGGCAAACCCCGCGCCAGCGCGTGGGAGTGGTCGGTGATGAACACGCCGGGCGCGATCAGCGCACCTTTGCCGATCGTCACCCGGCGGCTGACTTCGATCTCCGTGCCGCGGCCGATGAAGGTGTACTCGCCGATCCGCAGGCACGCGTCGGGATCGCCCACGTTCAGCCACACGTCCGACTGGAGCATGCAGCGCGCACCGAGATGCACCGTCCACGGATGCTCGAGGCGCGTGCCGCGGCCCAGCAGGCATTTGGGATGCACATCCGCGCCTTGCCAGCGGTACAGATGCGCGCGCAGGCGGGCGAACGCGATGCGGAGCGTTTCCCGCACCCGATAGATGAACCGAGCGATCATGGCGTTCTCCTTCCGGATGGTTGGGACAGCAGTTTCTCGTAGAACGACTCGGTTTCGGCCGCCACGCGTTCCCAGGAATGCGCCGCGGCGGTTTGCGCCGCTGCCGCCGAAACTCGGGCGGCCTGTTCGGGATGGCGCCACCAATTCCGCACGGCCGCCACGACGTCCGCGGCGGAATTGAAAGGCACCAAGGCGCCGTTTTCGCCCGGGCGCAACACGTCGCGCATGCCGCCCGTCGGCGTGCCGACCACGCACAGCCCGCGCGCCATGGCTTCCAGAAACACCTTGCCGAATCCTTCGAACAGCGACGGAAACAGGAACACGCCATGCCGGTCGTAGATTTTCGCAAGTTCCTCTTGGGCGACCCAGCCGACCAGCCGAACGCGGGAGCGAACGCGCGCATCCAGCATCGCGGCGGCGCGCGCATGGTCGGCGGACGGCACGACCCAGGTGAAAGTCGCGTCGGCATCGGCCAACAGCAAATCCGAAGCCGCGCGCGCCAAGGCATGAATGCCTTTGGCGAACGTGAATCCGCCAACGTGCAGCAGCCGTTTCACTCGCGCCGGAGACCAGGGCACCGGGGGCGCCTGCCGGAACGCAGGTGCCGGCGCTTGCGGAATGCAAGCCACTCGATCCGGCGGCACCTGCCATTTTTCCACCAGATACTCCGCGTCGCTGGAACTGCTGACGATGGTGCCGGCGGCATATCGCGCCGCCCACCGTCCGTGTTGCGCCAGGCGCCGGTCGATGAACCAGCCCGGCACGGCGTTCAGCGGAGCGCGGCTGCGCACGCCCAGGCTGCGCCGCCAGTTTCGGAGGACTTCTTCCATGTGGTCGTCCAGACCGTGGCTGCGATGAACCAAGACGCCCGGCCGGCGTTGGCGGAGCTGTTCCCGCGCGGCAAGCCAGCAATGGGCTTGGTTGACATGGACGACGTCGTACGCTTGTTCGCGATATTTCGCGGCGATGGCCGCCTCGTAGGCCCGCGGCAATTCGAAGACGTAGTGGAGATTCCAATGCTTGATCCGGTGCGGCAGGCCGTCCGCCCAGATTTCGTCGATGCGATGGCCGCGCCGGCGCAGCGCGTCCAGCGTCTGCCATTCCGTGCCGGCGGCGCCCGAATTCGGGTTTCGGTCGAGATCGGCCACGAACAGGATGCGCAATGCGGAGGAACTAGGCATGGCGTTCCTCCTGCGGCGCCGGACGCCTCGCCAGCCGGGCGCATTGCAGCAGGCGCAGCCAATTTTTCGCGTTCCAAGGCTGGCGGCGGCAGGCCTCCCGAAAGTATTTCGCGGCCCGCGGATCGCCGTTGCGGCGCAGGGCTTCGCCGACGAAATACCAGCCGTCCGCCCGCGGGCGCGGGCGGGCCGGTTTCGCGCCCGGCGCGCGCGGCGCCGGTCGAATTGCGGCCGCGGCCTGCAAATGCGGCTCTTCGCTCGCGCCCGCGCGACGCGCCTGGATCGCGCCGAACAGGCATTGGTGCAGCCGGCGCTGGCGTTTTCCGTTGCGCATGGAAAGACCTTCCGGAAACACGCGGCAGTGATACAGCGCGGCCGGCACGCCGGCGAATTTGCCGCGCTCGGCGAGGCGGCACCACAGGTCGCCGTCCTGACCGTAGTAGAATTGCCAACGATAGCCTCCCGCCGCCCGGTAGGCGTCCAGGCGGAACATGACCGACGGATGCGAAGTCGGCCCGTTCACGAGGTAGCCTTCGGCCGCGGTGACGGACGCCGGCGCGATCCAGACATCCGGTCCGGCGGCCACGTCTGCGGCGCCGCGCTCCACGTACAGCGGTTCCCAGGCAGGCCCGCAAAACTCGGTCCAGCAGGTGACCAGCACGACGTCCGGATGGGCGTCGAGCACCGCCTTCTGCCGCGCCAGGCGGTCGGGCGCCATGACGTCGCCCGCGTCGATGCGGGCGACGTACGCCCCGCGCGCGGCTGCACAGCCGTCGATCAAGGCGCGGGTCAGCCCGGCGTTGGCTTTGGAAATCACGCGCAGGCGCGCCTCCCGGCGCGCGCAATCCGCCAGGATTTCGCCGACGCGCGGATCGGTCGAACCATCGTCGACGACGATGAATTCAAAATCGCGTTCGGTCTGCGCCCAAACGCTGGCGAGCGTTTCGGGCAGGACGTCCACGTCGTTGCGGACGCCCATGACGACGGAGATGGCCGGCGCGTTCATGGTTCCAGCACCCGTTTCCAATCGGCCAAGGCGCGTTCCAGCTGTTCCCGCTGCAACTCGGCGGCGGCGCGCGCCGGCGGCTGCGCCAAACAAGCGACCGCGCGCCGGACATCGTCCGCCGACGCGGGATCCACAGGCATGGCCAGCGCCCGTTCGGCGGACGGCAGGCGGGCGTGCTGGCGCGGATGGACCAGCACGTGGCAGCCGGCGGCCAGCGCATCGGTCGCCGTGGTCTTGCTGCCGTAGCCCAACGGCGACAGCACGGCCGCCGCCTTGGCTCCGCACAGCAGCGCCCACGGCTCGGCCACGCGCCCCAGGCGCTCCACGTTTTCCGGCCAGGCGTCCGGCGGCGCATCCAGCAACCCGGCGCTCGCCGCCAAGCGCCGGCCGGCCCATTCGGGCCGGCGCGCCAGCGCGGCAAAGCCGGCGACGTGGCCGCGACCGATGGCATCGCGCGTGCCGGCGAGGCAGACCACGTCGAATTCGCGCTGCGCCCACAACCGGGGACGCACGTCCGGCCGCAGCGCCGGCCACGGACAGAAATAGGGCGCGGAATGGCGGCGCGCGGCGCCCGCCAAGCGCGCCCAGTAATGGTCGTCGTCCCACGGGCTGATGCCCGCGAGCGCATCCGCGGCTTGGCAGCAACGCCGGTCGCGGCCCAGCAGCCGGAAGAAGCCATAGACGTCGCGCGGCAGGCCGCGCAGCCGGCGCCAATCCTTTTGCGCGCGAGCCCAATGCTGGTACGCCTCCGCGTTGACGGTGCGCAATACGATCCGCGCTTGCGGGCAGCGCCGCTTCAGTTTCTCCATGGCTTCGGGCCAGAACGTGTAATACCAGATCGCGACGTCCGCCGCGGAACCGATCAGCGCGGCGAGTTCGCCGACGTTGCCGCCGTCGAACCGGAACTCCCGCCACGCGACGTCGAGCCACGCGAGCACGAGGCGGATGCCCTGCAGATCCTTCCATTGGCCGGCGCCGGGCCGGCCTTCCCACGTCGTGGGCACCACCAGCCAGATCATGGCGCCGCGCCCTCCGCGAGTTGCCGCCGGTCGCGGACCACGCGGCTTTCCGTCGGCTCCGCCAGGATGCGGCGCAACAGTTCGCTGTTGCGATGGCCGCTTTGCTTCTGCGGCGCCGGCGGATGCCACAAATGGATCGCCGGCAGGAACGACCCGGGATACAGCTTGCGCGTCCGCAAGCGATCGAGAAATTCCACGTCCTCCCCGCCCCAGCCTTCGAACCGTTCGTCGTGGCCGCCGATTTCGAAGTAGGTTTCGCGGCGGATCACCGCGACGAGCCCGGGATTGTTCTGGTGCACGAACGCCACTTCGCGAACCGCCGCCGGAGATCCCTGTCGCATGAATTCCCGGCTGTCGGGGGCATCCAGCAAGAAGAGGAAGCGCAGCGGACGCACGGCTTCCCAGCCGCGGTCCAAGCATTCGACGGAACGCGCGAGAAAATCGGGCGACGGCACGACGTCGGCGTCGAGCAGGATCAAGATCGGATTTCGCGCGGCCCGGGCGCCGGCGTTCATGGCTTTGCTTTTGTTGAACGCTTCGTCCGCCGCCGCCGGCACGAACAGGTGCCGAATCCCGCGCGGCCAATCGCGGGCATAGCGCGGCGCGACGTCGTGCTCGCAAAGCAGCACTTCCGATTCCGCTCCGATCATGCGGCGCAGGGTCTCGGCGACGAACGCGACGGCGGCAAACCGCGCTTCGCCCCGCACGGGCAAAATCACCGAAACGGGAGACGCGAAAGCGACCTGCCGTTCGCACCAGACGTGGCGCAACAGCCGCGCACCCGTGGTCGGAAACGTTCGGCAAGCCGTCAAAAACGAAGAATCGGACCACCGGCAAATTCGCCCGGCGCCATCGGGGGTCTTTTCCAATCGCTCGTTCCGGTTGTGCAAATCCACCCACTCCAGGCCCAGGCGGCGAGCCAAGCCGGGCGCGCGCAAAACCAGTTCCAGGCGCCAACGTTCGTGCAGCCAGCACCCCAGTTTCTGCTTGGGCGTGGGCGCGTTCATGGTTTCCTGCCCAGCCATTTCCGGCGCAGCCGGGTCAATGCGAAATAGCCCGGCACCAGGCGATGCTTGGGCAACAGGGGCGAAAACAACAGCGTCGGCCGGCGCACCAGCGCCTGCCATGCCGCGCGCGTCAGTTCGGCGTCGCTCCACGGCCCGCCGTAGCGGAACTTGAGCAGCGCGGCGCCCGCGGCCGCCGCGCGACGCAGCGCCCGCGGCGCGGCCGCGAGTTCGCGGGAATCCGCCAGCATCTTCAAGTACTCGCGGTAGATGGCGGCGAGATGCCGGTCGCGCTGCTCGGGATGCGATCGATAGGCCGCTCGCACCTGCCGGGACTGGACCACCTCCGCATGGAACGCCAGGCGGATCCACAGATCCGTGTCCGGCACGTGCGGGATGGCGGGATTCCACCCGCCGAGTTCCAGCGCGAGCTCGCGGCGGAAGAACGCCGCGGGCTGATAGACGAACAGTTCGCGCGCCAGCAGCCGGGCGAGCGAATACGCGGGCTGCCGCGGCGAAAACAGGAGGCGGCCCGCCGCATCCACGCGTTCGACGTCGCCGAACACCAGTCCCGCCGCCGGATGGGATTGAAATTCCCGCACCGCGGCGGCGAAGGCGCCGGGCAGATAATAATCGTCCGAACTCTGGATGGCGGCGAGGGCGCCGCGCGCGCGGCGCAGGCCCTTGTTCGCGGCATCCACCACGCCTTGGTCCGGTTCCGACGTCCAGCGCAACTCGGGCAAGGCGCCGAAGGACTTGAGGACGTCCACGGTGTCGTCGGTGGAGGCGCCATCCACCACGACGATCTCGATGGGCCGGTACTCCTGCTCCAGGCACGATTCGATCGTGCGCCGAATGAACGCGCCTTGGTTGTAGCTGGGCACGACGACGGACAGCAACGGCTGTTCCGGCAGCGGCGGGAGCGAAAGTGGCGCGTTCATGGCTTCGGCATCCGGCGCAGGTCGTCCAGCCACGCCGCGACCAGCGGCAGTTCCTCCGGCGGAAAGATGCCCTGCCCTACCAGCGCGGCATAGCACGCGCGCAGGTTGTCCGCCACGCGCTCCGCGCCGGCCGGCAGCGCAAGCGCGGACAGGATTTCCGCGATGCGTTCATTGCGGAGGTAGCCCGGCACTTCGTCCTCGAAATCGCGCAGATAATCGTGGGGATTGCGGTCCTGCACGACTTCCGGCGCATGGAAGGCCACGCCCGCGCCCAAGGCCCACAGGCAGCGCTGGGCTACGAAGCTCTTCCAGATGTCGCACATGCGGAACGCGCAGTGGCTGGGCACGTACAGCAGCGGAAAGGCGATGGGCCACCACCACGTGCTCTGCGTGTTGAACGGGCACCACTGGCCCGCGCCGAGCCAGACGGACGGCCGCGCATCGAAATCGAACGGCCGATCCTGCACGAGGCGCCACACCGCATCGACGTCGGGCGAGCCGTTGACGAGTCCCTGCTGGATCGGCGCACGGACGGCCGGCCCCGGCGCGCCGCAGGGCGCCGCGGGCGCGGACGCGCGCGCGAGCGGAAAACCTCGCGGCCAAATCCGCGAATCGTCCGTGAAATGGCGGTAGACGTTCACCCAGCCGGCGCCCTCCACGCGGCGCGGCGCCGCCACGGTCTCGGCGCGCGGCGCCCAGGTCGCCAGCGGCGCGTTGTCGTCGTCGGTTTCGTAGATGCACGTGGCGCCGGCGCGGATGGCGTGGAGATAGCCGACGTTCTTGCGCGCGTAGTGGCCCGTCGGCAGCGCCCGCGCGAGGGCGAAGCCGCTGGCGCGCTGGGCGGCCAGGTCCAGGAAATCGCACTCCGGCAAATCGAACGCGGCGGGGCCCTTCTGGTCCCCCGCCACGACGAGGCGCCCGCCGACCTGCGCCAGCCGGCGCTGCAGTTCGCGCACCGCCGGCGTCGGCGGCTGGATCGTGGTGACGACGGCGAACAGTTCCGGCCGCGCGCTCACGGGCCCTCCTCCGCGCCGGCGAGGGCGCATTCGCCGCGCACGACGATCAGGCCCTCGCGCGCCTCGCCGCGATAGCCGTTGCCGTAGAGGTCGGACTCGATGACGTCGAAATGCAGCGCGCCGTCCACGCGGTCGATCAGGCGCACGCCGGGTTCGAACACGAGCAGATCCAGCGAATAGGCGCCGGCCATCAGCGGCAGCTCGGGAATTTCCAGGCGCGCCAATTCGCGCGGATGCCGCGGCGCGGCGCCGAAGCCGCCGGACATCGCGGAATTGAAGTGGCAGATCTTCTGGTCGAACACGGAACGCACCGTGAGGCCGACGACGGCGGACGGATAGCGGTCGAAGCCCTCGAGCCGGACGTCCACCCGCAGGCTGTCGCCCGTCCGCGCGGACGACACGGGGCACCCTTGCGCGTCCACCATGCGCGCGGCCTGCAGCAGCAGCGGCGCCTGCGGCAGCACCGGCTGGCGGGGATGGAACGAAACGTAGCCCCGGGCATCCTGCGCCTGGCTGTCTTCCGTGCTGTGGATGTAGGTCTGGATCACTTCGTCCGCCGGACCGATGCCCGCCACCCGGCCCTGGCGCAGCATCAGCGCGCGATGGCACAGGCTGCTCACGGCCGCCATGTTGTGGCTGACGAACAGCACGGTGCGCCCGCCGCTCGCCACGTCCTGCATGGCGCCGAGGCACTTGCGCTGGAAGGCGACGTCGCCCACGGCGAGCACTTCGTCGATCAGGAGAATCTCCGGCCGCAGATGGGCGGCCACGGCGAACGCGAGCCGCACCTGCATGCCCGAACTGTAGCGCTTGACGGGCGTGTCCATGAACTTTTCCAGGCCGGCGAAATCCACGATGCGTTCATATTCTTCGACGATCTCCCGCCGGCGCAGGCCAAGGATCGTGCCGTTGAGAAACACGTTTTCGCGGCCGGTCAATTCGGGATGGAAGCCGGTGCCCACCTCCAGCAGCGACGCGATGCGGCCGCGCAGCGTGGCTGCGCCGGTCGTGGGATCGGTGATGCCCGCCAGGATTTTCAGCAGCGTGCTCTTGCCGGCGCCGTTGGAGCCGATGATGCCGAACACTTCGCCTTCGTTCACGGCGAAATCGACGTCGGCGAGCGCATGCAGGACCGGCGCCGGCGCGCCGCGCCGCCCCCGCAGCCGGTCGGCCAGTTTCGCCGTCCAATCGCGATGGATTTCCCCGAGCCGGAACGTCTTGCCCAGCCGGGCGACTTCGATGATGGGCGGCGCGCTCATATGACGTCCGCCACCGTGCGTTCGACGCGTCGGAAAAACACCATCCCCGACACCAGCAACAGGATGGAAAGCAGGAAGCCCGCGCCCATCACGGGCCAGCCGACGACGGACTTGCCGAGCAGCGCCCACCGAAACCCTTCGACGACGCCGGTCATGGGATTGAGCTGCAGCAGCCATTGGAAGCGTTCGGGCAGGAGCTTCACGGCATAGACCACCGGCGTGACGAACATGCCCAGCTGGATCAGGTACGGCACCAGGTGCTGGACGTCGCGGTAGCGCACCGCCGCGGCGCTGAGCCACAGCGAAAGTCCGCCGGCGAAAACGATGGCCGGCAGCAGGAACGCGGGAAACAGCAGCATTTGCGGGCCGAACGCCACGTCGGCGCGGTACCACGCCATCAGGCCGAACAAGACGATCAGCGACAGCGCCAGATCGATCAGGCTGGTGAACAGATACGAGAACGGCAGGATCATGCGCGGAAAATAGACCTTGTTGATCATGTTGCCGCCGGCGATCAGGCTGCCGGTGGCGCTGGTGATCGTCGTGGCGAAATAGGTCCACGGCAGCAGGCCGGCATACAGGAAGACCGGATAGGGAATGCCGTCGGACGGCAAGTCGGCCAACCGGCCGAACACGACGCTGAACACGAGCATTTGCATCACCGGCTTGAGAATGGCCCACGCGATGCCGATCACGCTCTGCTTGTAGCGCACCGTCAGGTTGCGCCAAACCAGCGTGCCCAGCAAATCGCGGTAATCCCACAATTCGCCCAGCGCCAGGTCGAACCAGCCGGTCCGCGGGCGGCGCACGTATTCCGTTCGCGCTGCGGCCATGGGTCACCCGCTCCCCAACGGTTCGGCGCCGGACGTCGCCGGCCGGGCGCCGAGCCAAATGCCGGCCCAGGCGGCGGCGATCAGCGCAAGCAACGGAATGCGCAGGGGAAAATCGACGACGCCATGGAGCGCGCACGCGACCAACCCCAGGCCGAAGGCGCGGCGTTCGAAATCCGCGAAGGACGGAATTTCGTCCGGCTCGGCGCGAACGGGTTTGCGGGCGGACAGCGCCAGCGCCGCGATCGCCGCCAGCGCCAGCAATCCCGCCCCGCCGTATTCGACGCCGAACTGAACCGGCTCGCAGTGGGCATGCCGGATGGCCAGCCCCGCATAGGCATCGGATTGGTAATACGGGAAAACGGCGGGAAACGCGCCCGGACCGATGCCCCAGACGGGCCGCGCCTGCCATGCGGCCAACGCGTCCTTCAAGATGCCGGAACGAAACGCCCATTCCTTGCCGATGGTTCCCAGATGCCGCCATTCGTTCCAGAACGCGCGCACGGCGAAGCCCGCCGCCGCCACCACGGCGGCGGCGGCCGCGACCTTGAGCCCCCGCGAAGCGGGGATGCCGGCGAACGGATAGTCTCGGACCGTCCGACGATGCCATGCGACGCAGGCCGCCACCAGCAGGGCCATGACGGCCACGCCGGCGCGGGAACCGCACGCCACCGTCGCCGCCGCCGCCAGGCCCGCGGCCAGCAGATACAGCCCGGCGGGACTGGACGGACGTCCGGCCTGCACGGCGCGGAAACGCGCGCGCGCCGCCGCCGCCAGCACCACCGGCAACAGCAGGTTGGCATACACGGCATAATGGTTTTCGTTGACGAAAATGCCGGTGTAGGCGCGGATGCGCGGCGCGTTCGGCTCCAGCCGCTGCGCCAAGACCACCAGCGCCATCGCCGCCGCCGCCACGGCCACGAAGCCCTCCAGCCGGCGAATCTGCCGCCGCGAAAGCACGAAGCCGGAAGCAAACGCGGCGAACGCAGCCACGCCCAGGCACAGCGTCGCCCACGTGCCGGCGGAATCGGCGGAAGCCGGCCAGCCGCGCCAATGCGCCCGCGGCATCAGGCCGCGCCCGGCGCTCCATTCGTGGGACGGATTCCACGCGTAGAGGAAAATCAAGCCCAGCAGGCAACCGCCGGCCACCCAGATCCGTCCGGGCAGGGAACCGGCGAGCAGGCAACCGCCCAAGGCCAGCAGCGCGCAACCCGGCAGCCACGCGAGGTTCCACGGCGCGGGCAACGGAACGTTCACGGCGGAGGCCCCCAGCAGCAGCAGGAGCAACGGCAGCGCGAATGGAGAATCGGCGGACTTCATCCCTGGGTCGGCGGCGGCGTTTCGGCCGGCTGGCTTTGGTAATACCGATAGGCATAGCCGCCGTAGCGCCGGTAATAATAATAGTTGGCCATGGAATTGAGATTGACCCCGTTCAGGATGCTGCCGAGGCAAGGCGTGCCGCTTTCCCGCAGCTTGAGCGCCGCGTGGCTCGCGCCCAGGCTGTGCGTGACGCCGTAGCGCACCACGAACAGCACGCCGTCCACGTCCGGCAGCAGGACGAGCGAATCGCTGACGCCGAGCACCGGCGGCGCATCGACGATGACGTGCTCGTAGACTTCCTTCGCTTCCCGCAGGAAATCGGACAACGCGCGCCGCCCCAGCAGTTCGGCCGGATGCGACGGAATCCGGCCCGACAACAGCACGTCGAGATTCGGCACGTCGTTCTTGAACAGCGCCGCCTGCCACCGGACTTTTTCCTGCAGCACGTCGGCCAACCCCGCGCCTTCGCGATCGCCGCCGAAGATCTTGGTCAAGGCGGGCCGCCGCAGATCGGCGCCGACCAGCAGCGTGCGCCGGCCGTCCTGCGCGAGGCTGACGGCCAGATTGGCGGACACGAGGGATTTGCCCTCGCCCGGCCCCGCGCTGGTGACCATCAGGACGGGCGCGTTGCGCACGTCCTCCCGCAAGAGCAGGCTGGCGCGCAGGGTGCGGAACGCCTCGGCCGTTTCGCCGGTCCGCTTGAGATGGGCGACCAAGCCGCGCTCGCGATCGGTCTTGTCGTAGATCAGCGGAATCGTGGCCAGCACGGGCAGGCCCAGCAGGCGTTCGACTTCCTCGTTGCGGCGGAAGCGATGATCGGCGTAGTAGAACAGGAAGATCGCGCCCAATCCGAGGATCAGGCCGAAGGCGGCGCCACGCACCGCGGCCTGGCCGAGCCGCGGGCGGAACGGCGCCTTCGCGGGCCGGGCCTCTTCGGCCAGCCGGATGACGTCGGTCGGCATCGACTCGGAGATGCTGGCCTCCTTCATGCGCGCGATGACGGCCTGGTGGATTTCCTGGTCGGCCTCGATGTTGCGCTTGAGTTCGTTGTAGCGCACGAGCTTGCGATCCAGTTCGAACGCCGCCCGTTCCTGTTCCTGCAGCGCGGTCTGGAGCCCCTTCTCCCGTTCGACCAGCATCTCGTAGCGGCTTTTCAGCGCATAGAGGGCGTCGGTGCAAGCGTCTTCGAACTGCTTCTTGAACTTCTCTTCCAACTCAACCGCCTGCTGCAGGTCGGGATGCCGATCGCGATAGCGCTGCTGCAAGCCGGCGACCTCGCGCTGCTGTTCCTGCAGCTTCTGGAGCGCCGTTTGGACGGCCAGGTCGTTCAGCACCGCCGCGATCTGGGTCAACGGCGTCCGCGCGTCGATCTGCGCCTGCACGGATTTCCACATGGTTTCGGCCTGGATGCGATCCGTCTGCGCCGACGTCAACGCGCCGTTCAAGGCCTTGAGCTTCTCGATGACGATGTTTTGGTCTTCCTCGAGGGAAACCGACCCGGTCTGCTCGCGATATTCCTGGAGTTCGAGCAGGCCCTTTTCCAGCTTCTCGCGGTATTCCTCCGAACGCTCGCGAAGCCAATCGACGGCCTGCATGGAAGCGCCCATGCGGTTGTCGAGATCCTGCTGGATGTAGGACTGCGCCAAGGCGTTGGCCAGGTTGGCGGCCAGTTGCGGATCCGAATGCTCGACGACGATGTTGATCATCCGGCTCTTCTCGACGGCGGTGAGGGTGACGAACCCCTGCGCGATCTCGATTTTTTCGTCCGCCGTCTTGCCGGGCAGGAAGCGCGGATCCTGCGCCAGCCCGCTGCGCTCCAGCGCCTGGGCCATCATGTTGCGGCTGTGCAGGGCGTTGAGGTGGGTGTTGAAATATTCCAGGTTGCGCGTGTTGTAGGCCAGCACGTCCTGGTAATTGAGGATCTTGGGAATCTGCGCCTCGACCAGCAGCGTGGCGGTGCTGCGATAGCAGGGCGTCTGGCGCCGGGCCTGGAAGAAGAACGCCAGGAAGACGAGGGACGCGATCAACACGCCCAGCCAGGCGCGCTCCATGAGAATGGCGACGCCTTCCCGCCAATCGGGGAATTTCGAAAGCGGGCCGTCCGCGCTTTCCGCTTCGCCGGCGACGTATGGAGTTTTGCTCATCGTTCGCTCCCGTCCGTCAGAAAAACACTTCCGGCACCATGACGACGTCGTTGGGCTCCAGCGGCACGTCCTGTTGCTTGCCTTTGCCGTCCAGCAGGTCCGACACGCGAATCTTCAGCGTGGTTTGGCGGCCATTCGGCAATTTCCGGACGATGCGGACGCGATCGGGGCTGGCGAGATCGGTGAAGCCCCCCGCCCCGGCGATCGCCTGCAGCAAGGTCGTCGTGCCGCCGAAGGGCAGCGGATAGACGCCGGGCGCCTTGACCTCGCCCAACACGGTGATTTGCGAACTCTGCGTGGTCAGCAGCTTGACGATGACGCGCGGATTGACCAGGTAGTCCTGATCCAGTTTTTCGGCGATGAACGTCTCGGCCTCCGCGACCGTCTTGCCGGCCAAGGGGATCGCGCCCGCCAGCGAATGGCGGACGTCGCCCGCGGGATCGAGCTTGAACGTGCCGGACAGATCCGGCTCGCGATAGATCTGGAGATCGATTTCGTCGCCGGCTTGCAGCCGATATTCGACGGGCGCGGCCGCGGCCGCGGCGGGCGGCGCATCCTCCAGGTTGGCGGGCTTCGCGCGGGCGGCCTTCTTGGGGGTCGCATCGTTTTTCGCGGCGGCTCCGGCGACGCCTTGTGCGTCGCGCGCCGGCGCGGAAGTTTCCGCCGGCATCCCGGACGCAGGCGCGGCGCCCAAGAACCCGTCCGGCGGCCGCGGCCGCGTCTCGCCGGCGCACCCCGTCAACCAAGCCAAGACCAGAACCGTCCCCCAGAGCGTGCGCCCATGGCCCAATCTGTTCAAGCGATGCGGCATGCGGTTTTCTATAGCACGATCGTTCCGAAAAGAAAACGCCGGAATGCGGCCGGCTTTCAATAATTCCAGCTGGCGCGCAGCGACCAGCGGCCTTGTTCGTAGGAATTCGCTTCCTGCGACTCCTCGTCGCCGTCCACGTCGCCGTCGCGGCGCATGTAGGAATAGGCCGCACCGACGGAGAAGCGGTCCTTGCTCCACCAATCCACGCCGAGCGAGAAGCCCCAGTAGCGATCGGTCCGGCCATCCCAATCTTCATCCGCGGCCGCGTCGCCGCCGGAATAATCGATTTGCCCGAACGTGGCCGACGCGGTCCCGCGCAAGCGTTCGGTGAACAGGCGGCGCGTGGCGCCGAACACCGCGCCTTGGTCCACCACGTCGGTGGCATCCGCATCGACGGCCGGCCGGACGTCCGCATGGAGCTCGCCGGTGAACGTGGTCAGACCGAACGGCGAACTCTCGGCCCGCAGCGAGGCGATCCAGTGCGCATAGTCGCCGCGTTCCTCCGCGTCGTAGGCGCGCCACATGTAGCCCAGCCGCCCCGTGGCGTTGAACTTGGGCGACTGCTTGCCGCGCAGGCCCAGCGACAGGTCGCAGAAATCGGCGGCGGCGGCCGAATCCGCGCGCCGCGGATCGTCGCGGCCGGCGCCGGCTTGGGCGAACAGCTGGCTCTTGCCCGACACGCGGTGATACAGCCGGCCCGCGCCATAGTAGCGGTTGTAGTCCAGATAGCTGTCCGCGTCGAATTCGTGGATTTCCACATTGCCCTGCAGCCCGACGCTGGACTTGCCCGAAATCCGATGCTCCGCGGACAGGTCGCCGATCCAGTCCCGCTTGGACACTCGTGCGCCCACCACGGTGTCCACGTCTTCCAGCCGGCGGTAGCCCAGCTGGGCCTGGAGCTGGCTCTTGCCGGTGCGGAAGACGCTGCCCAGCCGCAGCAGGTGGCTGGGATCGTCGCTCGCGTCGTCTTCGCTGTCGTAGATCGGCAGGATCAGGCCGTAGTCGGCGTAGACGTGGTTGCCCGCCGGCCGGCCCCAGATCGCCAGCAGTCCCGGCACCAGCGCCGCGGTCGTGCGTTCCGTGCCGTTGGACGGATCGAGAAACACGTTGTCGTCGCGCTCGAACACCACGCTCGCGCGCGGCAGCAGCGCGCCGGTCCGCGCCGGCACGTAGAACGGCTCGGCCACCGGGCCGCCCTGGTCGATGGCGGCCGCGGCATCGACGCCGCGCGTGTAGAAGCCGGAGGCGTAGCTGTCGTCCGCGGCCCGGGCGGCGCCGGCCGCCCAAACCGCGGCGAGCGCCGCCAGCCTTCCGATGGCACCCGCGCACCGCATCGTCAGGGAGCTTCCTCGAAGCGGAAGGCCTGGATCAGCTCCACTTCCCCTTCATCGTAGGGGATGCCATCGTCCTTCAGCACGTTCTGCTGCCACCGATCGGGATGCGTCGCCGACCGGAACGCCTTCTGCTGCACTTGCAGCTGCGTCTTGCCGGCCACGAGGCCGCAGTTGAACCAGCCCACCTGGCGGGCGGCGAACACGGGCAGCACCTGCGCGAAATCGCTGCCCGTCTGCCGCATCAGCCAATCGGAACAAACGATGGGCCGGCGATAGCGCTGCAACAGCTCGATCCGCGCCTCGAGGCCTTCGGCGCCTTCGAAGCTGTGGAAGGTGACGAGGTCGGACCGCTCGAGCTTGCGGGCGGCCATCGCGCTGCCGAATTCCTTCCAGGCGGGCACGGCCAGCGGCTGGGCGGGATCGACGTCGCGGGCCCAGTTGAAGACCTGGTCCAGCAGCGGCAGGCTTTGCTCCCACAGGCCGCCGTTGCCGGCCGTGTTGTAGAGATCCCAATACAAGACGCGTTCGTCGCGCTTGAACGCGCCCACCACGTCCCGGAGATATTTTTCCAGTTGGGGCCAGGCGGCGCGATCCTTCACCGCGTCCGGCGCCGGACTGGGCACCCAGCGGGCGTTGTATTCGCCGGCGACCGGTTCGGGCTGCGGGCCGACCTGCGGCCCCTGCCCCGCCAGATTCAAATCGTCGAACAGCACGGGCACGACGCGCAGGTCGTGCTTCGCGGCCAATTCGAGCAGGCGCTCCACCCGCCGGAGAAAACCGTCCGGATCGGCCTGCCAAACGGCATATTGAAGCTGGACGCGAATGGCGGTGTAGCCGACGTCCTGCGCCCAGCCGAGTTCCTGGTCGATCGTGTCGGGATCGAAGGTGTCGGCCATCCACATTTCGACCGAATTCACCGCGGTGCGCGGAACGTAATTGACGCCTTTGACCGGGCCGAGCTTCTCGTACCAGGCCCAAATGCGCGGCTCGTCCCAGCGTCCGCCGGGTTCGCCCGCCTGGGCGCGCGGCCTCCGCGCGGGCCGGGTCGCCGCCACGGAAGGCCGAATCGTGGGGCTGGCGTCCGTCACCAGCGCGCCGTCGTCCAGCGCGACGAAATCCGACGCCAGGCCCAGATATTCGCCCAAACCCTCCCGGTCGAACGACCGATCGCGGTGCAGGAACGGCTCCAGATCGGCGAAGAAGGCGTTGCAAAGCTCGAACTGGAACCACGCGGCGTTCGCGGCGTCGTTTTCGGCCTGCGTTTCGACCTGCGGGCCTTCGACGACGAACCGGATCGCCTCGCCGGATTTCAGTTCGACGCGTTCGCCGCCGCGCGGCGCAACGGAGAGTTCGTAGGCCTCGCTCGCGACGTGCCAGCCTTGGCGGTCGTCCTGCGCCACGGCAAACGTGCCGCCCTGGGCCGCGATCGCGCCGTCCGCCGTCTCGACGCGGACGTCCAGCGAAGGCGTCGGCGCCCCCGCATGCACGCGCAGGCCGCCGCGGAGCAACCGCACGTGGATGCGGCGCACCAAATCGTCCTCGCTCTCCGGCAGCCCGTCGGCCGTGTGGCGCAATTCGTCGATGGCCAGTTCGGAGTTCGGCGCCACGCAGAGAATCGCGCCCGGCGAGCAGACCAGGCACAGGCGACCGTCCTTGCCCGTGGTCACGCGGACGTTTTCGCCCATGGCCGCGCCTTCGAACAGATCCCGCAGCTCGGAGCGACCTTCGTGCATGGGCGCGGTGAACACGCGCACCTGCGCCGTCCCGGTCATGGCCGCGACGATGGCCTCGCCCGCGTTCTCGGCTGCCGCGGCCGACCCAACGCCGAACCCCGCGGCAAACGCGACCGCCACCAGCCGTCCTGCCCGAAAAACGATGCTTGTGTTGTTCATGGCCTGCTATACCTTTTCGCTTGGAACATGTCGTTGCCCGCACCCGAATCCCGCGAAATCGTCGAGGCGCTCCTGCGCCAGCGCACGCGCGTTGCCTTCCGCGCCCAGGGTCCCAGCATGAATCCGACCATTCGCGACGGAGAGACCGTTTTCGTCCGCCCCGCGGACGCGAACGCCTTCCACATTGGAAGCGTTGTACTGTATCGAACGTCCGGCCGTTTGGCACTTCACAGAATCGCTTTTAACGATAAACGAACAAAACGGCTGTTTCTGGTCGGAGACGCTGCCGTCGCCGGCGGCGAATGGATTCCGGCCGCCGACGTGATCGGCCTCGCGGAAGGACTGCGCCGCAACGACGCCGTCCGCCGGCTGGACGCCTTCGGCCGCCGCTTGGCGGGCCGCCTGCGCTTCGCCTTGCGCCCGCTGCGCCGCGCGCTCTGGAATTTCCGCCAGACGCATCATGCGCAAACTCCGGCCCGCGGGGATTCCTGAAGTTCCGCCGCCGCCCGCACCGCGTCCGGCGTTTTCGTGAAATGCAGCCGGGCGACGGCGACCTCGCGCACCAGGCGATCCAGCCCGTCCAGAATTCCCTGCGACCACTCTTCCTCGAACCACGGCACCGCCGCCACGTCCAGCAGAGCCAGGCGCGATTGGGCGGCGGTCATCGGTTCCGCGCGATCCTGCGCGTCCTGTTTCAGGAACGCGATCCCGCCCAGCGGCACTTCCGCCGCTTCGGCGAAGCGTCCCGATCCCGGCCACGGCGTGCCGGCCACCCGCCAAGCGGCGCCGCGGCGGAACACCGCGACGCGATCGTCGTTGAGAATCCGCCAGCCGGCATCCCGCAGCAACGCCGACATCGTGGATTTGCCCGCGCCGCTGCGGCCCGCGAACACCCAGCCCATCCCGTCTTTCACGGCCACCGCCGCATGCAGCAAGGCGCCGCCCATCTGCGACAGCAGGCCCCACGTCCAAATCTGGTCCACCGGATAGCGCAACGGCGCCTCGCAAACGCCGGCACGCCACGCGGAAGCCGGCAGCGCCAGTTCCGCGCGCGTCAAGTCGCGCGCCACGCGGCCGATCATGCGCCGTTCCTCCGGCGCCCCCAAGCCGACGTGGACGACCAGATCCGCGCCGTCTTTCCAAGCCGCCCAATGGCGCCCCGCGCGCCAGAGCGGCGCGTCCGCGGGCGGCGCCGCGGTGCCGCAAACGATCTCCACCGGCAATTCGCGCAGCGGCGCGCCGCCGCCGGTGGAATAAAAAGCCGCATGGGGCGGCGCGCCATAGCGCACCGTCCCCGCGCACGCGGTCCGCAGCGCAAAGCGCAGCGGCCCGACGTCCAAATGCCCGGCGCCGGTCACGAACCTCCCTCGTAGGCCACCACGGGCGGCCCCACGCAGCGGTAGTCGGCATCCAGCTTGCAGCCTTCGGACAACGTCTCCGCCAACGCCAGATCCACCCGTTGGATTTCCGGCTTTTCGTAGCGGGGGCGCGGGGCCGGACTCTCGTCGGGGGTGGAAATTCGTTCGCAATCCGGTTTCATGGCGTTCCTCCGTTCCGGCGGCCCAGCGCCGCCGCATATCGCAATTCCGTCGTTTGCCGCATGTAATCCGACTCCCGTTCTTCGTCGCCCGTTTCCAGGCGGTTGAACGCGGGACAATGGACGCAGGCGCCGCGGCGTTCGCCGAACAGGCTGCCGTCCGTTTGCGTGCGCGTCCGGCGGCGGATGTCCGCCAAATCGCCGGCCCAGACTTCGCGGAACGGCCGACCGGCGGCGGCGCAGGCATAGGCCGTCGCCAGCAAACACGGCGTCAGGTTGCCGAACGGGTCGCAATGAAAGGACGTCCGGCCGGCCGCGCAGGCATACAATTGGTCGCCGGCGGGATGCGCGGCGGTTTTCTCGATCTTCTCGCGCCACATCCGGCGCCGCTCGGGCGTCGCCAGGTCCGCCCGCACCACTTCCTCCGGCGACACGCGCAGCGCCAGCGGCGCGCGCGAACCGTCTTCCAGGCACGGAAAAATCGCCGCATCGTGCCGGAAAGTCGCGCCGCTGGCCGCGGCCTGCCGCTCCATTTCGGCGCGCTCGCCGCAATTGCCTTTCATCAAGACGGTTTTCAGCGCGACGCGCACGCCGGCCGCCTGCAGCCGGCGGATGCCCGCCCAGGCCCGCGCGTGCGAACCCGGCGCGCCGGTGATCGCGTCGTGGGTGGCCGCCGTCGCGCCGTAGAGGCTGATTTCCACCTTGCGCGGCGCCCATTCGCGGAACAGCCCCGCGATCTCGTCCGTGACGAGCGTCCCGTTGGTGAAGACGGTCACGACCAGGCCCAATTCGCGGGCCTGGCGATGGATCTCCGCGAAATCCGGCCGCAGCAAAGGTTCGCCGCCGGTGAGCGTGAGATAGAGGCACCCCGCCTCGGCCCATTCGGCCAGCGCCGCCCGCACGGCGGCGGTGTCGAGTTCGCGCGGCTGGCGGCGACGTTGCTCCGCCTGGTCGCCCAGATAGCAGTGGACGCAGCGCAAGTTGCAGCGCCGCGTCAGTTCCAGCGTCGCGGCGATCGGTCGCCGCGCCGCGGCGGCGCGCAGGCGGAACGCTTCGGTCCAATCCCGGGGCCGGGAGTCGCTGGCGCGGTTCATGCGCGCACCTCCTCCAGCAGCCGCTGAACCAGCAATTCGCCGGCGAATTCCCGGCAATCGGCCAGCGCCGCTTCCGGCGCGACGGCGAATTCGGCCGCCAGCGCCGCCGCCGTGGCGGCCAAGGTGCGGCCACCGGCCAAGGCATTCCAAATGAATTCGCCCGTCGCGTTGATCGGAAACACGCAGCCTTCCCGGGCGACGGCGCCCGACACCGGCACGAGCAGGCGGTCGGCGCCGATCCGGCGCACCACCACCTTGCCTGCCACCTCGAATGTCGCCGCGTCGTTCATTCCCGGTTTACTTCTTCTTGGCCTTGACGCCGATGAACACGCGCTCTGCCCACGGGCGGTTCACCCGCGTGCGCACGGTTTCCATGACACCGTCGGCGTCCGGTTCCACGCCCAGCGTCTGGACGTCGTCCGGTTCCAGCGCCCATTCCTGCAGGTTTTCCGACACGAACAGCCGATAATCGACGTCGTTGCGCTGGACGCGCCGCTTCCAGCGCAAAACGAAGCCGGACTCGTCCGCTCCGCTGCCGTCCGCAGCCGACGGCGCGAATCCGAACTCCGGCAACTCGGCTTCGACGGGGTTCTCGCCGTCGAGCGCGTAGTCGGCGAAATTCGCCGTCGTCGCGCCGCTGACGGCGGCGTTGGTCAGGTCGGCGGGCGCGAAGCGATCCCAGCGCCACTGGGCGAAATTGTCGGCGCCGGGCCGTTCGTCCACGTTGTCTGCGATCCGCAGCGCGGGATCGCCCAGCAGGTTGTAGACGGCGTAGGTGTCGTCGGCCAGCGTCTCCGGAGCCATGCGGCGCCGCGCCAGGAGAATCGCCCGGCCCAGCGTGCCCGCGCCTTCTTCCGTCACGGCGCGATAGAAGGCCGCGCCCAATTCCGCCGCGAATTCGTTGCGCGAGAGTCCGGCGGGCCCCCAGACCGCGACGGCTCCCCCGCCGGCCTTCCGCAGCAGGAGTTCGCCCAGGCTGTTCACGCCGGGCGCCTCGTACCGCCCGACCAGGCAGCTCAGCGCCACGACGATCGGCGGCCGATTGGGATTGTTCAGGCCGGCGACGTCCGCCGCCTTGAGCAGGTTCAGCTTGCTCCAGTTCGCGACGCCGCCGTGGCCCGTGTAGTGGATGAAGCCCGCGCCGCTGTTGAAATAGGCCAGCAGCTTGTTGCGCGCGGGCGTGATGGCCGTGGCGTTGAGATCGACGACGTCCGCCAGCGGATGCTTGGCGTCGGCCAACGCGGCGAGGCGCTCGTTGGCGGCCTTGAAGTCGCCCGCGGCGGCGTCGTTGACGTCGTTGGCGAGCACGATCTGGTTCTGCCAGTTCTGGCCGAAGCCGGCTTCGTAGGCCTTGATCTTCGCGATCATCGCCGCGAGGTCGTTCGTCGTCAGCGCCGGCAAGCGGCCGATGGCGACGTCCGGCAATTCGTCGCCGCCGACGTCCGCCAGCCGTTCGTCGGCGGCGAAGAGGCCGTCGCTGCCCGCGAACAGCAGCGGCGGCAGGTGATTCACTTCGTTGCTGAGCGCGTTCAAATAGTCGTAGTGGCCGTTGCCCGCCAGCAGGACCATCCACGGCGCCTCCGCCCAGCTGCCCGCGGCGTAGGCCAGCAGCTCCGGAATCGCTTCGGGCGTGCGCAGGCCGCCGGCCAGCAGGTCGCACACGTCTTCGAACGCCGCCACGCCGACGCGCAGGCCTTGCGCGGCGCGGTAGTCCGTCAGTTCCCGCACCGCGTTGGTGAAGGCGCGCGGCGCCACGACGAGATAGTCGATCCGGTTCGTTTCGGACAGGAACCACGCCTCCGCCGCCGCGGCGACCGGCGCCAGCGACGGAATGCCGTCTGCTTCGGCCAAGGCGAAGCGCGCGTCGTCGGCCGTCGCCGCCCAGGCCTTCGCCGGCAGTTCGCCGTTTTCGTCGGCGATCCACGTCGCCCCGCCGTCCCGGTCCAGCGCGACCGCCAGCGGTTCCGCGTACGCCGCCGCCGAAATCGCGGTGCCGGCCGGCGCCGCGAAATGCGCCGTGCCGGGGCTCGCAACGAGCGTCCGGTCGTAGGTCGCCGTGAAGCCGTCCACGACGAAGTAGTTCAGGTTGGTGGGCTCCCGGCAGCTCACCGCCAGCACGTTCGTCCCGTCGAACGCGACGCCCGCGGGCACGTCCAGCTCGGCCGCGAACGTTTCCTGGCCTTCGAATTCGGCCGTGCCCACCGGCACGCCGTTCAGGGCGAACGCCACGAGATGGTCCGGGTTCCGCGCCGCGACCTGCAGCCAGCCGATCAGGTCCACCGCCAGCGTCAGCGCGCCGCCGCCGTTGCCGGTCAGGACGAACGGAAATTCCGCCTGGTTCGCAGCCGCGTTGGTCGAATTCATCACGAACTTCCAATAGTAGAAGTCGTCCGGTTTCGCCGTCACGGCGGTGTTGCCCGGATAGCGGTCCTCCTCGAAACGGATGGACGTCGCGAAGACGGCGGCGCCGCCGCCCGCGCCCGGGGCGCGCCGCGGCATGGCCAGTCCGCGGCCTTCGTAGATCAGGTAGGCGTTGTCGCGCGCGTACCAGTTGGCCGCCGGCCCGCCGTGGAAGACCAGCCGGTCGCGCGCCGCGTCGAAGAGCGTCGGCACCAGCCGGCCGGCGCCGAACACGCACAGCGCGTTCGACGCCGCCAGGGCGCGGATCTCGTCCGCCGGCCGGCCCATGCCGGCCGCGACGTCCGCCAGCGCCACGCCGTAGAGGCCTTCTGCGCCCACGGTCGTCTTCAGGACGGACGAAGGCCCGCGGTCTTCCTCCGTGCCCAGCCAGAGCGAAGCCGCCGCGTTCTTCGGCGCCGGCCGCGGCGCGCCGAACGTCGCCGCATGGACGCCCAGATCCAGGCGCGTGCCCGACAGTTCCAGTTCTTCGAGGCGATACGTGCCCGTGCCGCGCGCGCAGGCGGCCGGATCCTTCTGCCGATACGTCGCGCCCGTTTCGTTGAACGCGGCCGGCACCGGCTGTTCGTTCAGCAACGTCTCCGCGCCGGTTTCCGGATCGATCCGGTAGACGAAGAAGCCCGCCGTGTTCCACTCCGAACTCGTGCGCCACACCACCTGGCCGCCGGTTTCCGTCCACTCGCCCCAGACCTCGGCGACTTCCGCGCGGGTGGAATTCAGGCTGGCGAAACCGAAATCCACCGTCCGATTGGTCGTGCCGGCCGACACGGCGAACGGCGCCGTTTCGAAGTGGCCGGCCGTCGCGCCGTTGGTCGCATCGCTGTCCTGGGCGTCGTCGCCGCCCGCATTGGCCGTCGTCGCAACGACATTCGACGAAATGTCCGTCATGTCGAAGCGCACCCGGTAGGTGCCGCTGGCCAAACCCGCGAACAGGTAGGTGCCCGTGCTGTCGGTGTTGGTCGTGCGCAGCACGTTGCCGGCGGCGTCGAGCAGCGCCACGGGCAGGTTGGCGATGAAATGGGCCTCGGCCGCGTCCTGGATCCCGTTGCCGTTGTCGTCGAACCAAACCCGGTCGCCGATGGCCGCCCCGCCCTTCGGCACGATGACCACCGCGCTGCTGTCGTTGCTGGCCACGGGATCGTACAGGTCGCGGCCCGAGATCGCGGCCACGTTGGTGATCGACATCCCCGAGGTGTTTTCGCGCACGGTGACGTTGATGTAGAGCGTCGTCGCGGCGTTCGCGGCCAACGTGCCGATCGTCCACGCGCCGGTGCCCGCGTTGTAATTTCCGTTCGAATGGCCGTTGTACTGGAGCTGCGCCGGCAGGACGTCGGCGATCTGCACGCCCGTCGCCGCGTTCGGCCCGCGGTTGGTCGCCACCAGCACGTATTCGATGATCTGCACCGGATCGGGCGCGTTGGTCGTGACGTACTTGCTCACGCCCACGTCGGCGAATTGCACGCAATTCGTGACGGCAGCGTAGATCGCCGGCTGGACCGCGCTGAAGGCCGAAGCCTCATTCAGCAGCTGCGTCGTCGTCGCGGGCGAACTCACGACCGCCTGCACGGTGACGGTCGCGGATTGGCTGTTGGTCAGCCGCAGATTGACCAGCAGGTTCGGCGGCGGACCCGCCGTCGCCAGCGTGCCGCCCGCCCACGTCACGCTGCCGGTCACGTAGGCCAAGCCGCTCGGCAGCGGATCGTAGAGCGCGATGCCCGTTTGCGTCACCGTGCCGGTGTTCTGGACGACCAGCGTGTAGGTGATCGCGTTGCCGACGGTCAAGCAGGAGCCGGCGCTGGACGTCTTGGTCAGCCGCAGCCCGCGGACGATCGCGGCGAACCCCGCATCCCGGCTCGCGTCGGTCGTGCCCGGCGGCAGATAGAACGCCGCCGTGGAGCCGGTGGCCGGCGAAACGTCGCTGTCCGCCGCGTCGCTGCCGCCCTGGTCTTGCAGGGTGTAGGTGTAGTTGCTGGGCGCGGCGAACTGCAGGAAATAGGTGCCGACCGTCAGGTTCGAGAAGGCATAGGCGCCGGTCGCCGACGACGTGGTCACGCCCACCGCGTTCGAAGCCGCGTCGTAGAGCGTCACCACCACGCCCGGCATTCCCGTTTCGCTGCCGCCGTCCTGGAGGCCGTCGCCGTCCACGTCGCGCCAGACGAAATCGCCGATCGCGGAAGACGGCTGGTAGAAGCCCGCGTCGCGGGTCGCGTCGTTCGTTCCGCCGCTCAAGGCAAAGACCGCCGTGCGCCCCGTGTTGGTGCTGATGTCGCTGTCCAGCGCGTCGTCCCCGCCCTGGTCCTGCGCCGTGGCCAGATAGTTCGACGGCGTGGCGAATTCGAGAAAATAGGAACCGCTTGGCAGATTCGTGAAGGCGTAGGCGCCGTCCACGCCGGACGTTGCGGTCAGCAGCAGGTTCGAAACGGCGTCGTACAGCCGCACCGTCGCGCCGGCGATGCCGGGTTCCACGCCGCTTTGCAGGCCGTTGCCGTCCACGTCGTGCCAGACGACGTCCCCCACCCGATTGGCCGCGGAATAATTGGTGGCCGCGGCGGTCGCCGGCGCGGTCTGGGCATTGGTCGCCGTGGCGACGTTGACGAGCTGGGTGGCCGCCAGCGGCACGCCCAGCGTGCCGCGCACGCGCACGGTGACGCTCGAACCCGGCGGCAGCGAACAATCGACCAGCAGGTTCGTCAAGTCCGCCGTCAGGTTCGACACGACGACGATCTGCGACGCGTTGCTGTATTGGGCCACGACGTTGGTGACCACGTCGAAGCCCCGGTTGGTGAACGTGACGAAGTCGAAATTGATCCGATCGCCGGTGTTGAAATTGCCCCCCGCCCTCAGCCGCAGGCCCATGTTGGCGGACATCCACGTGGTGACGTTGGTGGTGACCGCGACGTAGCCGGCATCGGTGCCGTCGGTCGTCGGCACGGCGAAGACCTGGGTTTGCGCGGCGAAGTTGTTGGTCGAGAGGTAGACGGTCAGCGTATCGCCGGCGTCCCAGTTCTCGCGGCGGTAGGCCAAGCTCAGGGTCACGTTGGTGTAGGTGCGGCCGGCCCGCGTCGTGGCCAACTGGTTGCTGCGCGTGACCGAATCGTTGTCGGCATTGGTGTTTTCGAACACCAGGGCGTTGGTGCCGCCGACCGTGCGAATCAATTCGCTGCCGGTGGTCGCGTTGCCGTTGTCGCCCGTTTCGATCCAGTTGCCGAACCAGTTGGTCGTGCCGTCGTTGTTGTTGTAGGCCGCCGTGGAAAAAGCGTCGGACACCGTCTCCGCGAAGGCATTGGTCGTCACCGTCTCGAACTGGACGAGCGCGGCGCCGTTGGGCGCGAAATTCACGCCGGCGGGCAAGGCGTCGGTCAGCTGGATGCCCACCAAGGTGACCGTGCCCGTGTTTTCGATCGTGAGGTAGTAATCGTTGGTGGCGCCGTAGTTCCAGTTCGTGGCCAGCGCCGAAACCTTGGTCAGCCGCATGCCGATGTTGCCCGAGGCGGCATTCGTCACGCGCGCCGTGATCCACGTCGTCTGCTGGTCGCTCAGCAGCCGCGCCGCGTTGACGAATTCCGTCGCCGTGATCGGATCGTCCACCGTCGCCGTCAGATAGACGGTCATGTTCGTGCCCGGCGGCAGCGCGTAGTCGTCCAGCAGGAGCGGCGGATCCGGCAGCGCGTTGGTGGCGTTGGCCGCCGACGCCGCGATGCGCACGTTGTCCAGCCAGACGACGTCGTTCGCGTCGCGCGAGGCGTTGCCGCCGAACCGGATCACCGTGCCCGTCGAGGCATAGGCCGAAACGTCGAACGTGGCCGTGAAATAGGAACCGTCGTTCGTGGCCCCGCCGATCTGGCCCACTTGGACGAACGTGCCGCCGCCGTTGGAGGAGACGTTGACGTTGACGTAGTCGCCCGCCTCGAGGCCCGCGCGGCGATAGCTGAATTGCAGCGTGGCGCTCGTGTAGCCCGCCAAGTTCGCCGCGCGCTGGAAGAGCGAAGTCGAGACCGTGCGCACCGCGTAGGTCTGGCCCGGGATGGACGTGCCGTCCACCGCCATCCGCACGTTGCCGTTGGTGGCCACGGCGTCGTCGTAGACCTCCGTCCAGGGTCCGGCCCAGGCCACGTTGCCGTCGCTGTTGGCGAACGTCTGGAGATCGAACAGGTCCAGGAACACGTTGGTGTGGGCGAAAGGCCGGTAGAGCCGGGCGGTGCCGTTCGAATACGTCGTGCCGAACGGCAGGACGTCTTCAAGCCGGATGCCGGTCTGCGCCACCGTGCCGGTGTTGGAAATCTGGATCGCATAGACCACGCTCGTGCCGGCCGTCAGCAGGTTGGTCGTGCTCGACGTCTTCTGCAGCCGGACGCCTTCCGTCGCGTTGATCCGGTTGGTCACCGGGTTCGAATCGAGCGGCGTCCGGCTCTGGTCGGCGCGGACCTGCGCCGAATTGACGGTTTGCGTGGCCACCGGCGGGTTGTCCACCATGACGGCGAACGTCACCGTGGCCGTGCTCCCCGGCAGCAGCGTCACGTCTTCCGCCAGGATCGGCGGCGCCGCGCCCGCCACCGTCGCGTTGGTTCCGACCAGGACGAACTTCACGTCGTCGAAACGCACGTAATCGGTGGTGCCCAGCGAGGTGGTGCTCAGAAACCGGATCGCCGTGTTGGTGGACAGGTAGGCGCTGACGTCGACGTTCGTGGAAGCGTAGGCGGTGTCGGTCCCCGCGCCCTGGATCCGCACCAGCAGGTTCGACGACGTCCAATTGTTGGTGGAAATGAACACGCTGACCGCGTCGTTCGCGTTGTCCAGGGCATCCCGCAAATAGCGGAAGCTCAACGTGGCGCCCCCTTGTCCGGACAGGTCGGCGGAACGGGTGGCGGAACGGCTGGCGCCCGCGATTTCCAACACGAAAGCTTCCGCCGAATTGGTCAGGACGTCGGCCAACACCCGGACGTAGCCGGCCGCCACGCCGTCCGCTTCGCCGCCTTCCGCCCACGGCGTCAGCCAGGGCACCGTGCCGTCGTCGTTCGTGAAAGCCCGTTCGTCGAACCGGTCGTGCACGACGTTCGTCTGCACGCCGGAAAGCGCGATCCGCGTGCTGTTGGACACGTACGTCAGCCCCAGCGGCAGGTCGTCGTCGATCCGCATCCCCGTGTAGGTCACCGCGCCCGTGTTGACCACCGTGACGGTGTAGGTGAAATTCGTGCCCGGCTCCAACAGGTTCGTCGTGCTGACCGCCTTGGAGATCGCCAAGCCGCCGACCATCACGTTCGTGCTGGAACCCGTGGTCCAATTGCCGTTGGTGCCGCCCACTGTCGCGTTGTTGTGGATGTAGCCGGTGAAATCGACGGGCAGGTTGGTCACGATCTGCGTCACGTAGCGCACCGTGGTGGTCTGCCCCAGTCCGATGGTGCCGAGGTCGCAGCCGCCTTCGTCGAACGGGAACCGCGTCAGTTTCGGCGGCAAGCTGTCGGGCACGTCGTTGGTGGCGCCGGCGGCGGCCAACATCGCGCTGTTGGTGACGTACGTCGTCAAATCGGTCGGCGGGTTGTCCTCGAAAATCACGTGGCTGGCCGTGGCGAAACCCACGTTGACCACGTCCACCAGATACTCCAAGGTGTCCCCGGCGTCCGGATAGCCGTTCTCGTTGACGTCGTTCAGCAAGGTCGCGAATTTCTTCGAAATCACGGTGGGGAACGCCGGAATGGCGTAGCCCATGTCGAGATAGGGATTGCCCGTGCCGGCCAGGGCGGAATCCTCGCCCCAGGCGCCCAGCAGCACCGTGCCGTCCGTCGTGTAGTAGCGCAGGCCCGATTGATCGTCGTCGCCGGCGTCGAGCAGGCGAATCGTCTGCAGCGCCGCGACGTTGGTGGCCAAGTCGCACAGATTGCCTTGCGGATCCGTCACGGACCCGGTCGTCGGATCGGCGTCGTAATCCACGTAGAGCGTCGTGTTGCTGAGCGCCGACACCCACACGGGGTTGCCGTTCGCGCCCGTGCCGGTCGTGCCGTAGCCCGGGCCCCAGCCGACCAGGCCGGCGGTGGACATCATCTTTTCCGGAACCAGGCTGATGCCCCAGTCGTAGTCCTGGCAGGAGCCGGCCGTGTCGAACAGGCTCACGCCGATGAACGGACTGCCGGCGGCGGCGACGAAACGGGCGCCGCCGTTCAGCGGCATCTGGAAGGGCGCGCCCACGGCGTTGGCCGCGATGGCGATGCTGCCCGTGCTGGTGGCCGTCGTCACGGTCACCGTGATGGCCGCGGCGTTGGGATTGAACAGGTACACGTGCGCGGCATAGGTCGTTCCCGCGGAATTGGTCCGCGAACACACCGGCGTGAAATAGTCGGAATCCCACTGGGTTTCCGGCCACAGTTCGAACCAGCGCGTCTCGTAGTTGGAACCGACGTCGCCCGTGATCAGGCTGCATTGGAACGGCTGGCTGCCGCGCACCGTCGCGCCGGCCTTCACCCCGCCGTTCACGAAATAGGGCTCGCCTTGGTCCAGATAAATCGTCGTTTCGTAAACGCCGTCGGCGTTGGCGTCGATCTCGACCCGGGTGAAATCGTAGTCGCCCATGACGTAGAGGGACGACGTGCTGAACATCTCGTTGGTGTTGGCGCCGCTGCCGGTGCCCTCGCCCACCGGCGCGCGATAGACCATTCCGTGCGAACCGATGTCCCGCACGCCGATCGCCTCCGCGATCACTTCGCCGGGATCGACCGGGTACATGGCGCGCGTCATGGCGATCGGCTGGGTCACGGACACCTTGTCGCGGCCGTCGTATTCGATCGTCACGCTGTTGCGCGTCACGTCGATCTGGTCTTCCAGCCGCACCACCGCGCCGGCATCCAGCACGTCGCTCGGAACGTCCGGCGGATACCCGTTGTCCGGATTCGCATCGCCCCACACCTGGCTGGTCATTTGCGTGGGCGACGTGATGTCCGCTTCGTAGCCGTCTTCCCAATGATCGTAGTAGATGATCGTCTGATCCGTTCCGACGGCCATGCCGATCACGGATTCCATCACGACGCCGATGTTGCCGGCGAAGGCATCGACTGCGTTCAGCGAAATCTGCATGTCGTCTTCCGGCAGCGGCACGAAGAACGTCTGCAGCACGTTGGCGCCGGACGCCGCGCCCGGCAGCAACCCCGCGGCCAGCATCGCCGCGCCCAACCAATGCTTCCACCCATTCATAAATATGTTCATGCGTTTTCCTGTGGCCGATTCCGAACCGTCGAAACATTCCACGTGCAAAATATTGTCAATAAACTAGAACAGATCTGTTTGAATCGTGTTAGGAGCGGCGGAAAGCCGGCAAAAAACTTCCCAAAAGGCCGATTTTGCTTCCGAAATCGAGCGATTTGCGGCGATTTTCGCCTTCCATCCCCCATTTTCGAAGTTGGGGTCCGGATTTTTTGGGGGCTCGGCGCAACGGGCCGACGCCGGTCGGCGCGGTGCGGCTACGGGGTCAACCCGCGCAGCGTTTTCATGGCGACGTCGCCCAATTCCAACGTGTGCCGGCTGTCGCGAAAAACGATCCGATGGCCGGCGTCGCGGCCGCCATCCTGCGCGATTTGAACTTCGCGCAGGTTGACGATCGTCGAGCGATCCAGCGCCTTGAATTCGTCCGGCAGGATCTCGCGCCATTCGCGCAGCGGGCGGTTGTGCAGGAATTCCCGGCCGTCGCGCACCAGCACGCGCGTGTAGATGCGTTCGCCCGCGATGGCTTGGATCTGCGCGACCGGCACCCAATGCAGGCCGTCGGCCGCCTTGAACATCTGCACGTCGTCGAAATCCAGGCGGCCCTCCGGCGGCGTCCCGCCGCCCAGGCGCGCGCGCAGCCGCTCCAGCGCCCGCGCCAGCGTTTCCTCCACGACCGGCTTCAGCAGGTAATCCACCGCCTCGATTTCGAAGCCTTGGAGCGCATAGTGCGGATGCGAGGTCGTGATGACCACCCACGGCCGGTGCCGGGTCTGCTCGAGGACCTTGAAGCCCTTCTGCCGGCCGAGATGGATGTCCAGGAAGATCGCGTCGGGTTTCGCGGCATCGATCAGCTTCGCGGCGCTTTCCACGTCGTCCGCCTCGCCCGCAATTTCGACGTCCGCGTGGTCTTCGAGCAAGGTTCGCAGGTTCAGCCGGTCGATTTCGCTGTCTTCGATGATCGCCGCGCGCACGTCAGGCCTCGCTTTCCTCGTCGTTCCACTCCACCCGGAAGCAGGCGCCGCCGGCCGGGCCGTTGGCGGCGGCCACCCGGCCGCCGAGCAACTGGGCGTTCAGCCGCACCACGTAGAGCCCCAAGCCCACGCCGTGGTCGAGGTCGGACACCGCCGGCATGCCCTCCGCGAACGCTTCGAACGACGCCGCCTGCTCCGCGAGCAGTCCCGGGCCTTCGTCCGCCACTTCCAGCGCGAAAAAGCCGGGCCGCCGCTCGAAGCGCACGTCCACGCCCTTGCCGGGCGGCGTGAACTTGATGGCGTTGTGCCCCAGGTTGATCAGGATCTGCGCCAGCCGCACCGGATCGGTGCGCCATTCCTGGCCGGCCAGCTCCGCATCGCGCCACCGCAGTTCCACGCGGCGCGTCTCGGCGATCGGCTGGAGAATGTCCCGCACCGCGCGCGCCCATTCGTCTAGCCGGGTCGGACGCACGTGCAGCCGCGGCTGGCCGCCTTCCGCCGCCGAAAGGTCCAGCAGATTCGTCAGCATCAGGTTCAGGTAGCGCCCGCCGGAGCGGATCTGCTCCAGCAGGCGGGTGAAATCCTCCGGCAGGCGGCGTTTTTCGGCCTGCTTGTACATGGCCTGCGAAAGCCCCACCAGCGCGCTCAGCGGCGTGCGGATTTCGTGGCTCATGTTCGCCAGGAACAGCCCCTTGGCCCGGTTCGCCCGCTCCGCGGCTTCCCGGGCCTTGTCCAGCTCGGCCGTGCGCGCGCGCAGCACGTCTTCGATGCGCCGCAGTTCCGTCACGTCCGCGAACGTGCCCCGCAACTGCGGCGCCGCGCCGGTCGCCCGCTCGCCCCGCGCGATCGCATGGCGGATTTCCCCATCCGGCCGCCGCAGTTCCACCGGCACTTCGAAAGCCGCGCCGGTGGCCAACGTGCGCTCCTGCGCCGCCTGCAGCCGCAGGATGGATTCGGCGGTCAACTGCCGCAAACCTTCCGCGGGAGATGCGGCGCCCGCCGCATCCAAACCAAACAGACGATAGGTTTCGACCGACCATTCGTGGACGTCCCCGATCGGGTCCCACGTCCAACTGCCCACGTGCGCGATGCGCTGGGCTTCGGCGAGTTCGAGCTGGCGCACCCGCACCGCCGCCTCCGCCCGCTTGCGCGCCGTGAGGTCCACGAACGTCGTCAGCCGCAGGTCGTCCACGGCGGCGACGGCGACGAGGACGTCCCGCGCCGTGCCGTTTCGACAGACGATCCGCGCTTCGCGTTCGGCCACGCCGCCCCCTTTCGAACCGACCGCGCAAGCTTCCCACCAGTCCCGCATCCGCGCGCGGCAAACCGCGTCCGGATAGGCGCGTTCGAACCAGTCGTCCAGCGAGCGGACGTCCTCGGGCCGGTATCCGAACAGGTGCGTGAAGCGGTCGTTGACGAACACCTCGCCCGCCTCGGAATGCGGCGCATACACGCGCACGGCCGTCGGCATCTTGTCCAGGATGCGCCGCAAGCGGCGTTCGGCCGCCCGGCGGACTTCCGCCTCGCGCGCGTCGCGCCCGGCCTGCGCCTGCGCTTCTTCCTTGTCGAGCCGCAGTTGCCGCACGCGGTCGGCCATCGCCGCCTGGAACAGCGCGAACGCCAGCAGCAGGCCGGCCATCGGCAAGACGTTCGGCGCGGTCAGCACCGGCAGCCACTTCCATTGCTGGGCGATTTCGACCAACACCAGCACCCAGAACGCGCTCCACGCCAGCAAATAGAATCGCGCCGTCCGGTTGCCCCGGCGCCACGCCGCGATCGCCACCGCCAGCGCCAGCGCGCCCACGGCGAGATCCAGCAGTTGCACGACCACGAGCCGCGGCCGATAGGATCCGAACGCCACCCAAACCAACAGCCCCGCGCAGGCCCACACCAGCCGGCGAATGCCGCGGTCCACCCGCGGCATGGACGTCGGCAAATCGAAGAACCAGCGCAGATAGACCAGCAGCGCCGCGATGCCCAACCCATTGAAAACCAGCGTGCCGTTGGTCGTGGCGAAACGCCAACCCGGCCAGCCCAGATGCCGCCAATATCCCGTCAGCCCCAGAAAATACAAGACCATGCACGCCATGCTGAAGGCGTAGGTCAGATAGCCCCGGTCCCGCGCAAACAAGGCGAACAGAACGCCCATCGCGCACAGCATCGCGAAGGCGCCGAAACACACCAGCGCGAACCGCCCGTTGCGCGCCGCGATTTCCGCGTAGGCGTCGGGCGCACAGAGCGTCAGCGGCACCCGGAACTGCATCGGCGTGCGCAGCCGCAGGTAGATTTCCGCGGTTTCCCCCGCCCGCAAATCGAATTGCGCGGCCGGATACAGGCCTTGGATCGGACCCGTCGAGCGCGGCCGCCGGTTGCCGTCCGCCACGTGCTCGGCCAGCCGCCCTGTGCGCACCACGTGCCAATCGATCTCCTCGAACCGCGCGTGCGCCAATTCGATGAACCATTTCGAGTCCGTCGCCAACGTCGAACGCAGGCCGAAGCGCAGCCAGACGGCGTCGTCCGTGAAGCCGAAATGGAGCGACGGCTCCGCGTTCGGCGCGAAACACCCCGCGGCGTCCGCCACCTGCGCCTGCGCGAACGTCGCGCGCCCCGACGGATCGCGCCAGACCGCCACGTGCGGCGTCAGCGGCACGGCCCGCGTCGCGGCGGACAAGACCACCGGTTCCTGCGTCCAGGCCGGTCCCGCCGCCCCCAGTCCCGCGGCCAGAATCGCGATCTGGACGAGCTTGTTCACCTTCGGCATGTTGCCCGCCCCGCCGCTTCCGCGCAAGCGTTTTCCCAACTCGCGTCATTCCGCATCGCCGCGTTTGACAGCCGCCCGGATGCCGCTATACTTTTCCATGGAGAGCAGCAAGTTGCGATCGGGGTCGCTTGCCCGTTTTGCCGCCGTCGGCGCACGCAGGCGATGCCGGTTGAACGCCCAACCGGAGGAGGAGCGACATGAATGCGAAACTCGAACTGACGACCGACGAGGCGCAGGAACTGGACCTGATGGTCAAGCGCGCGCTGCGCATGTGCGAAGTCGATCTGCACCATTCCCGGGCGTTTTCCTACAAGGACACCGTCAAGGCCCGGATGGCGCTGCTGAACCAGATCCTGCTCAAGCTCGAAGAGTGCAGCCGCCAGGCCGCCGGCTGACCGCCGCGCGACCCAAAAAGAACGCCCGCCGCGCGGATGCGCGCGGCGGGCGGCCCAGGCGGCGCCGGAACCTCAGGTGTCCTGCGGAATCCGCATGCCGTAGAACGAGCGGTAGATGAAGCCCAGGGCGACCACGAACAGCACGCTGGCGATTCCGATCTTCAGCGCCGCGTTCTGCATCGTCACGGCGATTTCCACCGCCAGCAGGCCGAACAGCGTCGTGAACTTGATCACCGGATTCATGGCCACGGACGAAGTGTCCTTGAAGGGATCGCCCACGGTGTCGCCGACCACGCTGGCTTCGTGCAGTTCCGTGCCCTTCTGGCGCAGGTCCACTTC
>CAYTEK010000002.1:72302-76910 GCA_964436715.1 uncultured Verrucomicrobiota bacterium
AGACAGGGTCGACCTGTCGAGGGGCCGTGTTTATGCCAATATGGAGGGGATCAAAGAAGGGCTTAGCTTCGAAGTGAACACTCCTTCGGCTGTCGCAGGTGTGCGCGGCTCCAGCTATATGGGATATTCGGAACGCGATGCTGACGAGATAGCCGATGAAGAAGTACGGATCGAAGAACGGCAGCGCCAGCGCCAGGCAGAAGATGGCGGCGAAGATGTTCGTCATGCCCTTCTGCGCGTACTGCGTGCAGATCTTGACGACTTCCTTGCTGTCCTCGATGGAAGCCGTCTGGGCGTCCAGCTGGATGTTTTCCTTGATGTACACCACCGCGCGGTACGCGCCCGTGACCACCGCCTGCGTCGAGGCGCCGGTGAACCAGTAGATCACCGCGCCGCCCATCAGGAGGCCCAGGATGACCTTCGGCTGCTCCAGGCTCAGCAGCGCCAGGACGTTGCCGTGGGCGATCGTGTTGTTGAGCATCATGATGATGCCGAAGATCATCGTCGTGGCGCCGACGACGGCCGTGCCGATCAGCACCGGCTTGGCCGTGGCCTTGAACGTGTTGCCCGCCCCGTCGTTCTTCTCCAGCACGTGCTTGGCGTTTTCGAAGTCGGGCACGAAGCCGAAGTCCCGCTGGATCTCGGCCCGGACGTCCGGCCGCGTTTCGATCTGGCTCAGCTCATACACCGACTGCGCGTTGTCCGACACCGGCCCGAAGCTGTCCACGGCGATCGTCACCGGGCCCATGCCCAGGAAGCCGAAGGCCACGAGGCCGAACGCGAAGATCGGCGCCGCGAAGGGAAACGCGCTCATCAGCGCCAGCACGTCGCCGTGCAGCGACAGGGCGTAGCTGATCGCCATCAGGACCATGATCAACAGCCCCTCCCAGAACGCCGAGAAATTGCCGGCCACGAAGCCGGACAGGATGTCCAGGGAAGCCCCGCCCTGCCGGGCCGACGTGACGACTTCCTGCACGTGCCGGGAATTGGTGCTCGTGAAGGCCTTGGTGAATTCCGGGATCAGCGCGCCGGCTGCCGTGCCGCAGGAAATGATCACCGACAGCACCCACCACAGCGCGCCGTGCTGCGCGGCGGGCAGCAGGAAATAGCTGGCGGCGAACGTCACCGCGATCGACAGCAGGGAGGTGAGCCACACCAGGTTGGTCAGCGGCTTCTCCGCGTCGAACTCCGCGCTGTCCCGGTACTTGGCCGCGGAAATCTTGTCGTTGATCCAATAGGCCACCAGCGAGGTCAGGATCATCAGGATGCGC
The DNA here is from genome assembly GCA_964436715.1 of uncultured Verrucomicrobiota bacterium. Classification (GTDB taxonomy): domain Bacteria; phylum Verrucomicrobiota; class Kiritimatiellia; order CAIQIC01; family Lenti-01; genus Lenti-01. The sequence continues at coordinate 73,574 of CAYTEK010000002.1, forward strand.
ATGGCGAAGATCCAGACGATCAGCGTGCCGCACATCGGGTTGTCCGCCAGCGCCAGCGCCAGCAGGGAAATCAGCGCGACGCCGGTCACGCCGTAGGTCTCGAAGCCGTCCGCCGTCGGGCCGACGCTGTCGCCGGCGTTGTCGCCCGTGCAGTCCGCGATGACGCCGGGGTTCTTCGGATCGTCTTCCGGCAGGCGGAAGACGATCTTCATCAGGTCGGAGCCGATGTCGGCGATCTTCGTGAAGATGCCGCCGCAGATGCGCAGCGCGCTCGCGCCCAGCGACTCGCCGATCGCGAAGCCGATGAAGCACGCGCCGGCGATTTCCGCCGGCAAAAACGACAGGATGCAGATCATGAAGAACAATTCCACGCTGACCAGCAGCAGGCCGACGCTCATGCCCGACTTCATCGGAATCGCCAGCGGCAGCCAGGGCTTGCCGCGCAGGGCCGCGAACGCGGAGCGGGAATTGGCCTTCGTGTTGATGCGGATGCCGAACCACGCCACGCCGTAGGAGCCGAGAATGCCCAGGATCGACGCCAGCAGGATGATGGCGACGTCCAGCAGGGACTTGTGCTGGAGGCCGTAGAAGTAATAGAGGATGCACGCGCCGATCAGCAGCCACAGCACGGCCAGGTACTTTCCCTGCTGGAACAGATAGGTCTTGCAGGTTTCCCAAATCGTCTGCGAAACCGCCTCCATCGAACGGTGCACCGGCAGCGCCGCGGTCTGCCGGTACTGCCGCAGGCCGAAGGCCAAGCCGATCGCGCACACGACGAGGCCGGCATACATCAGATGCAGGCCGCTCACGGCACCGAACTGGACGGCATGGAGATCCGGCAGGCGGATGTCCGCTTCGCTGGCCTGCGCCGGCGCCGCGCCCAGCAGCCAACAACCGACCAACACCCCGAGCATTCCCCACCGCCGCGATTTCATCCTGTTCATGTGCCTGTCCTTTTGCGTTTTCGAGGGCTTCCGCCGCGCGGCCGTGCGCCGCCAACCCGGAAACCGCGCCCCGGTCCGCCCACTCGCGAACCGCGGCGTTTCGATAAAATTGGGGCGCATTATGCCGAACCCCGCCGGAGATGCAACAAGAATCGGTAAATCGTTTTATTTATCGGAAATCCGCCCGGTTTCGGCCCGGTGCGCGCGGGGCGCCGCCGCCGGCGCTTTTCGCCGTTTTTGCCTCCGTCCAACCGCGTTGCGTTCTTCTGTGGCGCCCCGGTCCTCGCCTTGCTAGGATGATCCCCCATGAACGACTCCAAAGGCGAAGCGCTGGTCAAGGCCGCCAATGCCGCGGATCCGGAACTGGTCCAAGATCTGGTGGAACATGGCGCCCCCATCGACGCCCGCAACCCGACCGGCTGGACCCCCCTCATGGCCGTCGCCAACAAGGGCCATCTCGAACTCGTCCAGTACCTCGTCGGCAAAGGCGCCGACGTCGAGGCCAAGAACCAAAACGGCTGGACACCTCTCATGTGGGCCGCGCTCAAGGGCTTCGCCGACGTCGTCCGCTTCCTCGCCGCGCATGGCGCCGACGTCGATGCCCGCGGCGCGGACGGCAACCCACCCCTCCACCTCGCCGCTTCCGGCGGCCACCTCGAAATCGTGCGCGACCTCCTCGATCACGGCGTCGCCGTGGACGTCCAGAACAAGAACGGCCAGTTGCCGCTCATGGCCGCCGCCCGCATGGGGCACCTCGCCATCGTCCAATGTCTCGTCGAACGCGGCGCCGACGTCGAGGCCGGCGGCATGGAAAACAACCCGCCGCTCGTCTTGGCCGCCATCGGCGGCCATCTGGACGTCGTCCGCCACCTCGTGGAAAAGGGCGCCCGCGTCGATGCCAAGGGCCGCACCGGCCGCACCGCGCTCATGGCCGCCGCTCAGCGCGGCGATCTGGAAACCGTCCGCTTCCTCCTCGAGCGCGGCGCCGACGTCAATGCCCGCAACGACTACGGCAAAACCGCCGCACGCCTCGCCGCCGCCGACCACCGCGACGAGGTCGTCGCCTTCCTCCAACAGCGCGGCGGGACGACGTAAAAAGCGCCTGTTTAAGACGGGTTTGACGGTCGCGATCTTTGTGTTCTTTGCGGCTAAACCCGGTTTGGTCTCCGGAGACCCGATCCCGGTCGACTCGGCGAGGCATCCTCACCTTCCCGAATCCTGTACATCTTGTTCATCCTGTCCAAACTCGCCCAGCTTGCCTTCCGGGGCGCGACGCGCCGGAACGGATTTTCCGCGCCCGATCGGTTGAAATTCCGGCGTTCGGCGGTAGGGTGAAAGTGGAGTTCGGCGGAAGCGTTGAGATGGCCAGCCGCCCGAGGTAGATCGCGGGAAAGGCGCGAAGATGGGCTGGTCTCCGCTGAACTCCCAATTTTTTTGTCCGGCCCGGCTCGTCCGCCGGAATCGGCAGCGAACGGCGGCTACTTGCGGACCTGGATGCCGAAATAGTGCTCGCCGATGGCCAAATCCGGAATCGTCAGGCTCATGGTGCCGGGCGTCGAACAGGTGAGGTTGGTGCAGCCGTCCATGGGCTGGAACGAGGCCGCGGAAACGTTCGTGGCGTAAAAGACCGCGTAGGTGCGGCCGGTCATGCCGGGCCAGGAGAGTTGCGGGTCGGCGCCGACGGTCTGCACCTCCGCCGCGAAGACCGAATTCGAATTGTTCAACAGGGTGCCGGCGACGTATTCGGAGTAGTCGGTAGCCCCGTCGCCATCGGTGTCCGCCAGCGCCGGGTCGCCGTTCAGGCCGCATTCCTCCTGCGCGGTCAGGCCGTCGTCGTCCGCGTCGCTCCAGGCATCCTGCGCGTTTTTCGAGTCGAGGCCGTGGGCCTGCTCCCAGGCGTCGTCCACGCCGTCGTTGTCGGTGTCGGGCGTGGCCACCGCCACGAGGCTGTAGGCGCGGGTCTGCTCGCTGAAGGCGAAGCGGTAGGTGCCGGCGAGGACGTTGGTGGTGGAGACGTTGCCGCCCGGGCTTTCGGCGGTGCCGGACAGCGGCACGCCGAACTGCGCCTGGTCGTTTTCGCCCCAGTTCGCGTCCCAGCCCCCGTTCGCGGCGAACTTGAATTGGACGCCGGACGCGTTGGTGAGCGTGACGTCGCAGCGCCAGTAGTAGTCGGCCACGAGGCACATGTTGGTCAGGGCCGGCGCCCAACCGTTGAACGTGCCGGCCACGGCCATGGAGGCGTAGGACGAACGCGGCGCGTCGTAGACGTTGGGGTTCGTGCCGTTCTGGTATTCCTGGAGATTGGTGTAAATATCGTGGTCCGGATTGCCGGCGGCGTCGTTGACGGCGGGATTCAGGCCGTAGACGTTTTCCCATTCGTCCGGCAGGCCGTC
>CAYTEK010000002.1:77010-83253 GCA_964436715.1 uncultured Verrucomicrobiota bacterium
TTTCCCATTCGTCCGGCAGGCCGTCCGCGTCGGAGTCGGCGCCTTGGTCGTTGATGGACAGGGTCGGATCGCCGTAGAGGGAGAACGTGTAGCGGTTGTTCCACCAGCCGATGATCTCGTTCTTCACTTCGGCCAGCGCCTGGCCGAAGGTCGTGCCGTCGGCGACCACCTTGCGGTTGAAGTCGTAGCCCATCGAGGCGTTCATGCCCTTGGCCTCGGACGGCGACCACTGGCAGGAGTAGAACCACGAGACCTGCCCCGCCGCGACCGAGGCGATGCCGCCGTCGCGCAGCATGGCGTAGCTGAGGTTGTAGCTGTCGGCCGGATCGCCGCAGGAGCAGCTGGACATGAAGACCGCGGCCGGACGGGAGTCGTCGATCAGCGGGCACTGGTAGGAATTGTAGACGTCGCCGCCGGTGTAGACCACCGCGCCGCGCGACCAGCCGTGCGCCCACCAGAGCACCGTGCCGAAATCGTTGGTCATCCAGTGCCGCGCGGTGGCGTTGGCGAGCAGTTCCTCGTCGGAGGCGAGCACGGAGTCGTAGTTCGTGTCCACGGAGCCCTGCTCGTAGAGCGTGTAGGCGTCGTAGCCCTGCGGGGCGAGGACGTTGTTTTCCACGTGGTACCCGAGCCAACCGCCGTCGGTGTCGAGATTGCTGAAGCTCTGAGGCAGCAGGCCGGCCTTGCGCCAGTGGATGTCCGTTTCCAGTTCGTAGCGGATGATCTTGCGGACGATGCTGCGCAGGATGCCGCGCCAGTTGGCGTCGCTGGCGTAGACCGGAATGCGGCCGACGTAGACTTCGGGCACGAGATCCACGCCGCCGGCGAGTTCCACGTCGTTGGTTTCGTTGCCGTAAATGCCGTTGCCATCGACGTCCCAGTTGCCCGTCAGATCGGAATAGAAGCAATCCACCGGGTACACGTAGGCCTGGTAGCCGAGTTCCTTCATCGGCAGCTCGTTGGCCGCGGGATCCGGATTGCCGATCAGCAGGACGTACTTGATGCCCATGGAAACGTAGTTGTTCTGAAGCCATTTCCGCATCCGGTCGGCCTTGCCGTCCGGCGCCTGGCCGGCGACTTCGTTCCAGCCGTTGGAGGCTGATTGGCCATCGACCGTGGTCTCCGTGACCGTGTGCACGACGTAGCCCAGCGCGCGCTTGTGCGAAACGAGGCCGTAGAGATTGGTCGAATCGGAGTAGATGGCATCCGTGGTCATGACGACCAGGACCTCGCCCGTGGAACCGCTGGATTTGCGGGCAACGGCGGAACCGGGATACCACGCGCGGGCGGTCCCCGCGTTGGAAACGAGTTTCAGCGCATCGGCATCCAGCACGGTGTCGGACGCGAGGCGGTCCGCGCGCGACGACTTCGCGCGGTTGTACGAAATCGTGAACGTCGCGCGCGAAACCTGGCGAAGGACGCCTTGCACGGGATTGTAGAGCGCCGGATTCAGCGTCACGCGCACGAGCTTCCAGCGGCGCATCTGCGAAACGCCGTCCAAGGTCGCGGCCGCGCCGGGCGCGAAGGCGTCGGCGCCGTAGACGTCCAGGTCTTTTCCGTCCACGACGTTCCGCGCCCCGCCGTAGAACGGCGCGGCATCGACGGACGTCCGCCACGGCGCGGCGGGACGAACCGGATGAGCCAAGACCACGTCGCGGGATTCCATCTCGTCCACGGCGACCGACACGGAAGCGAGGTCGGCATCCGACGGCAGGGCGTAGGTGGCGACCTGCTGCGGCAAGCGCGGCTGTCCGGGCACGGACGACAGCGTGGTGCCCGCGCCGCCTGCCACGTCCACGAAACCATTCGCTTCGGAAAGGACGAGCGGAGACAAATCCACGGAAATCTGGAAGCTGTCCGCCCGCGCCATGGAGGCCAGGACAAGAAGAACTCCGCCGCAGAATTTTGTAAACAGGTGTCGGGTGCGCATCGTTTACCGCCGGGGTTAAATCGGGAATCGGTAAAACATTTAACCTGCTTGCGGGTCCGAGGTCAAACAACAGTTGCAATTTCATGGCCATCAGCGGAATGCATTTGAGCGATTTCGCGGTTTGGCCGATTATTTACCTTTGCGAATCGCTTGCGCCGCGTCCCGCCGCGCGTTGGGCCGCCGCGACGTCGCGGCAACCCCGCGCGAAAACGCCGCCGGCGATTCCGGTGTTCCGGTGCTCGGCGACTCGTCCTTCTCCGTCGTTCGGCGTTTCCATGTTGCCGCCCGACGCCCGGCATCCTATCGTGGCCGGCATGTGCGGACGCTATGCCTCGCCGGACAAGGAAGCCATCGTGATGCGTTGGCCGCGGATTCGCTGCGGCGGCGGTTGCGAATGGAAACCCAGCGCCAACGTCGCGCCGACGACCGACGTTCCCATCGTCGTCCAAGCGCGCGACGGCCAATGGGAATTGCAGGCCGCGCGCTGGGGCCTGGTGCCCGCATGGTGGACCCGGCCCGCCCCGCCGGCGCGCACCTTCAACGCCCGCGCCGAAGACGCCGCGCACAAGCCGATCTGGCGCGACGCCCTGCGAACCGCGCGCTGCCTGCTGCCCGCCCGCGGCTGGTACGAGTGGCGCCGGAACCAGCTCGCGCTGGACGCCGCCGGCCGCGAAGGCCCGCAACCCTATTTCCTGTTCTGCCCGACCGAGCCCGTGATCGCGTTCGCCGGCGTCTGGTCGCTCTGGACCCGCCCGGACGCGGCCCCGCCGCCGCCCGGCGCGCGGTTAACCAGCCCCGCCGCCCCCCGCCACGCGGCCATCCATCCGCGCATGCCCGCCGCGCTGACGCCGGCACAAGGCGCGCGTTGGCTGGATCCGGCCGCGGCGCCGGACGAAATCGCGGCGCTCCTCGCCGCCGCCCGCACCGATCTGGACGCCCATCCCGTTTCCACGCGCGTCAACGACGTCCGCCACGACGCGCCGGACCTGACGGTCCGCGTCTCGCCGCCGCCCGCGGGCCTGTTCCCGCCGGATTCGGCCTGACGGCGCGCGCCCCGCGCCCCGCCGCCCCAAAAATTCCCGTCCGGCGGATTGCGCGAACCGCGCCCGACGACGTACAGTGACGGCGTGGACGCTTTTCAGCCAGGGCGGTGGCGGCGGCAAATCATGCTCTCCGAAGAGAGCGGGGTGTTCGTGATCGGCAGCTTGCTGCTCGTGGCCTGGCTGCTGGCGATCGCGATGCTGTGGCGCCTGGGCCATCCCTGGGAACAATGGGTCATCATGGGCTTCACCGAGTTGATCCTCGGCCGCGGCGTCGCCATCGCCAAGGCGGTGGAGATGGGCATGCATCCGGGCCTGGTCGTTTTCCTGGCGACGTACGTGGATGCGGTGACGGTGTTCCTGTTCTATCCCGTGCTGATCCTGGCCTATCGCAACGTGGTCGAAGGCCGCCCCGTGGACGCGCGGATGAAGCACATCCTGCAGGCGGCCGAAAAGAACGTCACCCGTTTCGCCAAGTTCAAGATCGCCGGCATTTTCGTTTTCGTGTGGCTGCCGTTCTTCATGACGGGCGTGGTCGTGGGCGCCGTGCTGGGCTTTTTGCTGGGCCTGAAGACGTGGACGAACATGGCCACGGTGGTGGCGGGCACGGCGACGGCCGCGGCCTGCTGGCTCTTCGCCTACGACCTCCTCTACGGCTGGCTCGCCCAGCTGCATTCGCAGATTCCCGCGCTCTTCACGGCCGTCTTGATCGGCGCCCTGCTCGCCCGCCGCGTCTGGACCGAAACGCGGAAAAATCGCGCCGGCGCCGCAAAATCCTGAAGGTCGCGCCAGCGCCGAATCTCCCGGCCAACGCCCCGTTTCTCGCCGCCGCGCGCCGAACGCGCGCTCCGCGAACGAGCTGCGCCTTAACGACATTTTTACGCCCGAAAATTTGAAATTTCGGCAAGCGGCGATACCCTATGGATAGAGCTAGGCGAAAGGGCAGAAAAGAGCGACCAGCTGCCCGCCAAGTGGCCGAGCGATGCACTTGGCAAGATGATGAGGAACTGGCCTCCCTCCCGCCTAGCTCGCATTTCTTTTCCCGCGTTTCCCCCTCTGTGGACGGCCGCGCAAAAGCGCCGGGCAGGAAATATTCGGATGCGGGCTCGCAATTTCGAAAACGCACGCTATCCTGTCTCGGTGAATTTCAAACTTCCCATCATCATTCAAGGGGGCATGGGCGCCGGCGTGTCCAACTGGCGGCTCGCCAAAGCCGTGTCCTGGCTGGGCCAATTGGGCGTCGTGGCGGGGACGGCGCTGGACGAACTCATGTCGCGCCGCCTGCAGGACGGCGACCGCGGCGGCCACGTGCGGCGCGCCTTGGCTCATTTTCCCTTCCCCAAGATCGCCGAGCGCATCTTGGCCAGCCATTTCATCCCCGGCGGCCGCGCGCCGGACCAGCCCTACAAGGCCAGCCGCATGCACGTCGCCGAGAAAAACGCGCGGGCGCAGGAACTGTGCATCGCGGCGAATTTCGTCGAGGTTTTCCTGGCGCGCGAAGGCCATGCGAATCCGGTGGGCATCAATTTCCTCGAAAAGATCCAGTTGCCGCACCTGCCCTCGCTCTACGGCGCGATGCTCGCCGGCGCGGCCGTCGTGATCGTCGGCGCGGGCATCCCCCTGGATTTTCCCGCCGCCATCGCCGCCTTGGCCGAACATCGGCCGGCGTCCTACGCGCTGCACGTCGCCGGCACCCGGACGGAAGCGCCCGTCGTCCTGACGCTGGACCCCGCCGATTTCGCGGAACCCGGCCAAACCCTGCCGGAATTGGCCAAACCCGCCTTCCTGCCGATCGTCTCGTCCGGCACGCTCGCGACGATGCTGGTCCGGCGGATTCCGCAGGGCCTGTCCGGATTCGTCATCGAAAACGCCACCGCCGGCGGCCACAACGCCCCGCCGCGCGGCCCGCTGAAGCTCGCCGCCGACGGCCAACCGATCTACGGTCCGCGCGACGCGATCGATCTGGACGCGTTTCGCCGCCTGGGGTTGCCGTTCTGGCTGGCCGGCTCCTGCGGCGCGCCGGAAAAACTGCGGGAAGCCCGCGCGCGCGGCGCCGCCGGCGTGCAGGTGGGCACCGCGTTCGCGCTTTGCGCGGAATCCGGCTTGGCGCCGGACCTGCGGCGCGCGCTCGTGGCCCGGGCGCTGGCCGGCCAAGCCAAGGTGTTCACGGACGCCCAGGCGTCGCCCACCGGCTTCCCCTTCAAGGTGGCCGAACTCCCCGGCACCTTGTCGGACGCCGAAGTCTACGGCCAGCGGCGCCGGGTGTGCGACCTCGGTTTCCTGCGCGAGGCCTATCGCCGCCCCGACGGCACGCTGGGCTACCGCTGCGCCGCCGAACCCGCCGCGGCCTACCTCGCCAAGGGCGGCCAGCCCGCGGCGCTGGCCGGACGCAAGTGCCTGTGCAACGCGCTGGTGGCCAACGTCGGCATGACCGGCGGCCGCGCGGAACAGCCCCTCGTCACGCTGGGCGACGATTTCGCCGGCATCGGCCGCTTCTGCGCCGACGGCCGCACCGAGTTCTCGGCCGCCGACGTCGTCCGCACCCTGCTCGGCTAGCCGTCGATCGGCTGCGCTTGATGCTTGCATTTTGGCCGCCGCATGGTAGTTTTCCCCCCGCTTAGTGAGAATCGTTGGCTTGAATTGGCAGGTCGTCCACGTCCGCACCGGCGGGCCCAAGGGACATCTTAACCCGAACGAATCGGGACAGTCATGAAAACATCCCTCGGAGCAGAAAGTACTCAATCACATGGCTACCAAAATCTACGTCGGCAATCTGCCGTTTAGCGTCACGGAAAGCGAACTGCGGGAGGCCTTCGCGCCCTTCGGCGACGTCGCCAGCTGCAGCGTCGTGACCGATCGCGAAACCGGCCGCCCCCGCGGCTTCGCGTTCGTCGAAATGAGCTCGGCCGACGCGGCCACCCAGGCGATCGCCCAGTTGAACGGCCAGGACATGGGCGGGCGCGCGCTCGTCGTCAACGAAGCCCGGCCTCGCGAAGATCGCCCCCGCGGCGGCGGCGGCTTCGGCGGCGGCAACGGCGGCGGCTTCGGCGGCGGACGCCGCAACCGCTACTAGAAATTCCGGCCGGTTTGGCCGCCGGCGCCGCGGCGCAATCGCCGCGGCGCCTTTTTTGCAGCGCCGTTTCCCGCGCGAAACGGCACCACCCTCGACGCATCTGGAGATCTCATGGGCAAACCCAATTATTCCTGCGCCAAGCACCAGCGCGAAATCGCCAAGAAAAAGAAAAAAGAAGCGAAATTGCAGCGCAAGGCCGA
>CAYTEK010000003.1:0-51871 GCA_964436715.1 uncultured Verrucomicrobiota bacterium
GTTCGCGCAGCATCGCGTTGACCTTGAAGCGGCCCGTTTCGCTGAGCGGACTCCACGCCGTCTTGCCGTCTTCCTCATGGACGTTGAGCCAGACCGCGACCAAATCCAATTCCGGCACGATCACCATCGCGAACCGCCCCCCGTAGCCTGAACCCATGAACGTGCGCGGCGGCGCATCCGGCAAAAACCGCCCGCCGTCCGGCGTCGTTTCGTTGTGCCACCAGAAATAGCCCAGGCAGCCCAGATGATTCTTTTGGTTCTTGCCCCCGCCGATCGATTTCCAGCCCTGCGCCGACAAGTCTTCGGCTTCCCGTCCCGACGTCCGCGGAAAATCCGGCGGCAACGTGCCGGCCATGGCCTGGTCGAACAGGTCCTGCCGCAACAGGCGCCGGCCGTTCCACTCGCCGCCGCGCAGATAGAGCAAGGCGAACCGCGCCATGTCCCGCGCCGACATGCGGATCCGGCCCCGGTGCGAATTGCGGTAATTCGCCGTCGGTTGGTCTTCGAAACCCAGCGCCGCGCCCAGCCACTTGCCGTTGAGCAATTCGTCGTATTGGACCGGCAGCTTGTCGTACACCCGGTAGAACAGCGTCCAAACCAGCAACCCCGTCGCGAAATCGTTGTAGGCGAACGCTTCGCCCGGCTTCTCCGCCAGGCCATAGCCCGACGTCTGGTTCAGCAGATGCCGAAACGTGATCGCGCGATCCTTGTAGTCCAAATCGGCGTTCAGGTTCCCGATTTCCGGCGCCCACCGCAGGATCGGCTCGTCCAAGGAGCCGATCAGGCCGAGTTCGATCGCCTTGAAGGCCAGGAATGCGTAGATCGGCTTGCACGCCGACGCGACGTCGCCCCGGAAGGCGACGTCGCCCCATGTGAAGATCATCTTCCCGCCTTGCACGAGGCACCCGGCGCCGCCCGCCCGGTCCGCGAACGCCTGCAGCTTCGCCGCGGAAAAGCCCGCCGCTTCCGGCGCCTTCGTCGTCCAATGCGCGCCGGGACAAGGCGGACCGGTCCGCGCCCGGCAACCGGCGGCGCCGAGCGCCAGGCTGCCGACGATCAGCCAACTCGCCGCTTGCTGGACGCCCCGTTTCGTCACGGCGCCGGCTCCGTGCGCGCGGCGAGCAGTTCGCGCAGCATCGCGTTGACCTTGAAGCGGCCCGTTTCGCTGAGCGGACTCCATTGCTCGTCGGGATGGACCTTGTGCCAAACCGCCACCAGATCCAGCTCCGGAATCGCCACCATCGCGAATTGTCCGCCCCAGCCCGAGCCCATGAAGGTGCCCGGCGGCGCGTCCGGCAAGAAAAGCCCGCCGTCCGGCGTCGGGCGGTTGAACCACCAGAAATGGCCCAGGCAGCCCAGATGGTTTTTCAGGTCCTTGCCCCCGCCCGCGCCGATGGCCTTCCATTCCGCCGGCAGCAATTCGGCGTCGCGGCCCTGCGTCCGCGGAAAATCGAGCGGCAAGCACCCGCCCAGCGCTTCCCGGAAAAGATCCTGCCGCAGCAGGCGGCGGCCGTGCCACTCGCCGCCGCGCAGATACAGCAGGGCGAACCGCGCCATGTCCCGCACCGACATGCGGATGCGACCCCGGATGGCTTTTCGCCAGCCTTGGTAGTTCGCGGTCGGCGCATCTTCGAATCCGAGCGCCGCCCCCAGCACGTCGCCGTTGAGCAGTTCGTCGTAGCGCGCCGGCGGCAAGGCCCACACCCGGTAGAACAAGGTCCAGACCAGCAGGCCGGTCGCAAAGTCGTTGTAGGCGAACGCCGCGCCGGGGGGCTCTTGCAAGCCGTAGCCCGACGTCTGGTCCAGCAAATGGCGGAACGTGATCGCGCGATCCTTGTAGCCCAGATCGGCGTTGAGGTTTCCGATTTCCGGCACCCAGCGCAGCAGCGGCTCGTCCAGCGACGGCAACCGGCCTTGCTCGATCGCCTTGAACGTCAGGAAGGCGTAGATCGGCTTGGCCGACGACACGACGTCGTGGCGCCCGGTGACGTCGCCCCACGTGAAGATCATCTCCCCGCCTTGCACGAGGCATCCGGAACCGCCCGCCCGGTCCGCGAACGCCTGCAGCTTCGCCGCGGAAAATCCCGCCGCTTCCGGCGCCTTCGTCGTCCAATGCGCGCCGGGACAGGGCGGCCGCCGCGCCGCGGCGACTTTCCAGGCCGCGCCCGTCGCGACTCCCGCCAGCGCCAGCGCCAGCGCGCCGCGCCCGACCCACTTGCGGATTCCGCCATTCATGGGGGCCTATCCTATTCCAATCCGCCGTTCCGGGCATCCAAAAAGAACGCCCGGCCGCCGTTGCCGGTCGGCCGGGCGCCGCGCGCAAGCCGGCGGGCTAGGCCTTGGCGGCTTCGCCCGTCAGGAAGAGGTGCCGACTCAGCGCGTTGACGTAGGCCTTCGCCGCCGCCCTCACGATGTCGATGTCCGCCCCCTTCGCCGCCACCGTTTCCTCGCCGTACTTCACCTGCACCGAAGCTTCGCCCAAGGCGTCTTCGCCGTGCGTCACCGCCTGCATCGCGAACGACTTCAGCTCGCCCTTGATGCCGGTGATGCGGTCGATGGCCGTCAGCGCGGCTTCCACCGGGCCGGAGCCCGTCGCGGAATCCTGCACGACGACGCCGTCCTTCTCGATCTGCACCGTCGCGGTCGGAATCGACCGGTTGCCGGCCGACACCTGCAGGCACTTGATCGCATACACCCGCGGCACGTCGGAGATGAATTCCTTCAGCAGCTCGACGATGTCGTCGTCGTAGACCACCTTCTTCTTGTCCGCCAGCGCGATGAAGGCGTCGTAGATGCCCTGCAGCTGGTCGGCGCTGACCTGGATGCCCATGCGCTTCAGGTGGGCCGCGAAGCCGGCGCGCCCGCTGTGCTTGCCCAGCACCAGATCGGTGCCCGTCACCACGCCGACGTCTTCCGGCCGCATGATCTCGTAGGTCTCGCGGTGCTTCAGCATGCCGTCCTGGTGGATGCCCGATTCGTGCGCGAAGGCGTTCGCGCCCACGATGGCCTTGTTGCGCTGCACCATCATGCCCGTCAGCTGGCTCACCAGGCGGCTGGTCGCGAACAGTTCCTGCGTCCGCACGCGCGTCTGGATGCCGTAGTGGTCGTTGCGCACCTTCAGCGCCATCACCAGCTCTTCCAGCGAGCAGTTGCCCGCGCGCTCGCCGATGCCGTTGATGGTGCACTCGACGCCGCGCGCGCCGCATTCGATCGCCGCCAGCGAATTCGCCACCGCCAAGCCAAGGTCGTTGTGGCAATGCACGTGCACCACCACGTCGGCCAGCTCCGGCACGTGCTCGTGCAGATAGGTCAGCAGCTTGCGGAATTCCTGCGGCACCGTGAACCCCACCGTGTCGGGGATGTTCACCGTCGTCGCGCCCGCCGCGATCACCGCGCGCACCACTTCCGCCAGGAATTCCGGCTCGGTGCGCGACGCGTCTTCGGGGCTGAACTGGACATCCTTGCAGAACTTCTTCGCGTAGGCCACGCCTTCGACGGCCTGGCGGACGATTTCGTCCTTCGCCTTCTTCAGCTTGAATTCGCGGTGGATCGCGCTCGTCGCCAGGAACACGTGGATCCGCGCGCGGTCGCCCGCGGGCTTCAGCGCCTCGGCGCATTTCTCGATGTCGCCCTTCACGCAGCGGGCCAGCCCCGCGATGCGGCATTTCTTGATTTCGGCGGCGACTTTCTTCACCGCCTCGAAGTCGCCCGGCGAGGCCGCCGGAAAGCCGGCTTCGATGATGTCCACGTTCAGTTTTTCGAGCTGCCGCGCCACCTGCAGCTTTTCGTGCAGGCCCATGCTCGCGCCGGGGCATTGCTCCCCGTCGCGCAGCGTCGTGTCGAAAACAATCACGTGATCCGGTTTTTTCATGTTCGTTCGTCCTATGGGAAAGGTCCTGGGGTCGCACGCGGGCAACAAAACGCCCGCCAAGTCTCAACTTCGGCGGGCTGTCCGGAAAACCATCGGCTCCGGTCGATCATCCAACGCAACACCCGTCGCCCGCCGTGGCACGGATGTCGCCGCGCAACGCGAGAAGCAGGCCCTGGATGCACCGAATCGTCATGATGCGGAGACTAAACCACGCCGCCCGCCCCCTGTCAAGGGCCGCCGGCCCGCGCCGCGCATTTTCCCCGGCGGCCGCCGCGGCCTCATTCCGGCGCGGTCCGCAGGCGCGGATCCAGCGCGTCGCGCAGGACGTCGCCCAGCAGGTTGAACGCCAGCACCACCGCGAAGATCGCCGCCGTCACCGCCGCCAGTTCCCACCACATGCCCTGCCACAGCCGCAGGCGCGCCGACGCGATCATCGTGCCCCAGCTCGGCTGGCCCTGCGCGCCGAGGCCCAGAAAACTCAGGAACACCTCCGTGCCGATCGGCGCCGGAAACCGCAGCGTGAACGACACCAACGCCACGTGGACCACGTTCGGCAAAACGTGGCGGAACAGGATGCGCCCGTGCGAAAAGCCCAGCGCCTGCGCCGCCCGCACGTAGCCGCGGCCCTTCTGCCGCAGCGTTTCCGCCCGGATCAGGCGGCACGTGCTCACCCAGGTCGTGAGCCCGATCGCCAGGAACACGCCCAGCAGCCCCTTGCCCACCACCATCGCGATCGCCAGCACGAACAGCAGCCCCGGGATCGACGCGAACGTCGTCGCCAGCCACGTCACCACGTCGTCCGTCTTCCCGCCGAAATACCCGCCCAGGCAGCCCAGCAGCACGCCGATGGGAATCGCGATCAGCGACGACACCACGCCCACCTGGAACGCGATGCGCGCCCCCTGCGCCAGCCGCAGGCCCACGTCGCGCCCGAGCCCGTCCGTGCCCAGCCAATGCGCCGCGCCCGGCGCCTGGTAGCGCGCGGCGAGATCCTGCGCCTGCCACGGCGGCGTGACGTCCCGCCACGCATACCAGTCGTGCGCGATCTCCGCGCCCAGCGCGACGAGGAAAAAGACCGCCAGCACCGCGAGGCACGCCCGCGCCGTGCGGCTGGCCCACACCTGCCGCCACGCCGCGCGCCCCGGCGCCGCGTCGCGCGCTCTTTCCGCTGGTTGCGCGCCCGCGTTCACGACAGCTTCACCCGCGGATCCACCCACGCCAGCGCGACGTCCGCCAAGACGTTCGCCGCCGTGAAAAACAGCGCGCCCACCAGCACCACTGCGCGCACCACGTCGACGTCCGCCGAATGGATCGCGTTGAGGCTCAGGTAGCCCAGTCCCGGAATCCCGAAGAAACTTTCCAGCAGCAAGCTGCCCGTGTAGAGGAACGGCAGCGCCAGCGCCACGTTGACGATCACCGGCCCCAGCGCGTTCTTCAGCACGTGCTTGAACAGCACGCGCCCTTCGCCCAGGCCCTTGGCGAACGCCGTGCGCACGTAGTCCTTGTGCATCTCCTCCAGCAGGATGGTCCGGTAGAACCGCACGTTCGTGCCCAGCCCCGTCGCCACGCCGATCAGGATCGGCAGCAGCAGGTTCCGCCACGATTCGAAGCCCCACACCGGGAACCAGCCCAGTTTGTACGCCAGCACGAACTGCCCGAACACGATCCACACCAGGTAGTTCACGCTCATCAGCGCCACGCAGACCGCCACGAGGCTCCGGTCCAGCCACGATCCGCGCCGATACGCGCACAGCAGCGCCAGCGTCAGGCTGACCGCCAGCTCGACGACCAGGATCGGCACCGTCAGCGCGAGGCTCGGCCCGAGGCCGGCCCGGAGCAGCCGGCCCACCGGCTGGTTCAGGCTCGTGCTCGTGCCGAAATCCAGCCGCGCCACGCGCCGCGCGTAGTCCGCCAGTTGGCTGTCGAAGAAATGCCGCGTGCCCTTTTCCAGCCGCACGCGCCGGATTTCCGCCCAACCGCCGGCCGCGCGGAATGCCGGTTTTTCCACGCCGTGGAAAACTTTTTTCCACGCCGTGGAAAACTTATTTCCATCCTGTGGAAAACCGGGCCCGCGGCCTTCGACCGTCAGGCGCCAGCGACCGTCCGCCGGCAGCGGAAACGCGAGCGGCAGGACCAGTTCCTGGCCGTCTTCCAGCCGCAGTCCGCCGGTGGCGCCCGCGCCCCAGGCCGCGCGCGCGCCGGGTCCGGCCGTTGCGAAATCCACGGTTTCCAGCGCGCGGGTTTTCGTCCAGCGGCCGCAAAAGAGCGGCTTGTCGTAGCCCCGCGCCGCGTCGAATTCCTCCAGCGAGCGGGCGCCGGCGTTTTGCCCGAGCACCAGCGCCGCGGGACTGCCCCCCACCACGTTGAACAGCACGAAGGTGATCAGCACGACCCCGATCACCGTCGGGATCGCCTGCCCCAGCCGTTTCGCCACGTAGCGCCACATGTCCGGCAGTATGCCACCAATCCGCGGCCGGCCAATCCCAAACCGCGCGAAACGGCTAGCCCCGCGCCCACAGGTCGAGCAAGCGCTCGGCCAGCGCATCGACGTCGGCGTCGGAGGTGTCGAGCCGGTGCGGCACCTGCGCGTAGTGCGGCGCGCGCGCGGCCAGCAGCTCGCGGATCTTGGCGCCGGGATCCGCCACGGCCAGCAGCGGGCGCTTCTTCGAGCGCGCGGTGCGCTCCAGGATGACGTCCGGCCGCGCCGTCAGGCAGACGAGCACGCCGTGCGCACCCAGCGCCCGCAGGTTTTGCTCGCGCAGCACCACCCCGCCGCCGCACGAAATCACCGCCCCGTCCTTCCGGCCCCACTCTTCGGCCAGCGCCGATTCCAGGTCCCGAAACGCGGCCTCCCCGTCCTCCGCGAAAATCCGCGCGATCGGCTTGCCGGCGCGCCGTTCCAGCTCCGCATCCATTTCGAGGAACGGCCGGCCGGCCAAGGCGGCGACGCGCCGGCCCACGGCGCTTTTGCCCGTGCCCATGAATCCCAGCAGCACCAGATTCCGGAGATTTTCCATCCCGGACAGGGCAACCTATTTCGGGTCGGACGTCAAATCCAACTTCCGCAGATACCGCGCCCGCCAGCCGCAGGCGGTTTTTTCGAGCTCGAGTTCCACGCGATCGCCTTCGGCCAACGCCCCCACGACGGCCAGGATTTTGGGCAACGGGTGCAGAAACACCTGCGCCCGCGTGGCGTCGAGCTCGGCGAAGCCGAAGCCCTTGCGGGAGTCGAACCATTTGACGGTGCCGGTGACCATGGCCGCTCGTTCCGCGAACGCAGGACATGCGTTCGGCGATTGAGAAAAAATGCCACGTCGCCGTTAGGGGGCGATTCGGGGTCGGTTAATTTTTCGTATGAATTTTGCCCGATGAAAAAAACGGCCCCGCGCGAGGCGGGGCCGCAGCGGCCGTCGTGCCAACGGCTTGCGCGCTATTGAATGACGAGGCGCGTGGCCTTCATCAGGGCCTTCCACAGCTTCTCGGGCGTGTCCGCCTCGAAGAGCTTGTCGCGGTTTTCCGCCTTCTGGAACACCTGCGAGAGGCCGGCGATCAGCTTGAGATAGAACGCGCTGGCGGCCGTGGGAATCACCATGAAGAACACGATGCGCGTGCCAGCCTTGCCGGCCGGATCGAACTTGATGCCCTTGGGCGCGATGCCCAGCGCCAAGGTCAGCGCGCCGCCTTCGATGCAGCGCACGTGGGGAAACGCGATGCCGTTTTCCACGGCGGTCGTCACGATCGCTTCGCGCTTGAGGGCGGATTCCAGCAGCTTGTCGGCGTTGTCCACGAAGCCTTCGGCGGCCAGCTTCCGGCACATTTCGGCCAGCACCGCGTCGCGGTCCGCGCCCTTCAGCGCCGGGATCATCAGCGTTTCGGCGGAAAACCGCTCGATGCCGATCTTGGGCGGATCGCTGCGGCGCGGGGACTTGCGGGTGTTGCGCGCGCCGGATTCCTGGTAGAACAGCAGGCGGGCGCAGGCGGGACAATGGTAGATCCGTTCGGCGGCGTGCACTTGGTGCACCAGCGACACCGGCAGCGTCATGCCGCAGGCGGTGCACACGCCGTTGACCACCGGCACGATGGCCAAGGGATTCTTTTGCAGCAGCCGCGAAAACTGCTGGCCGACGTCGGCGGGGATTTCCTTGGTGAGCGACGCGATCGAGGCATCCAGCTGGTCGAGCTGGGCGCCCGGCATGCCGGCTTCCTGCTGCGCGCGGGCGATGATGAGTTCCTGAAGTTGGACGAGAAGATTAATGGTCGGTTGCATGGATTCCTGAATGATGGCTATGGCTCTTGAACAATACGGTCAGCCGTTTTACGCGCAGACTGCGAAAACGTAAAGGAAAACCGCCCCCGGCCCCGGCGCGACGCTTCAGGGCCAAGTGACCATCACCACGTTGCTGCGCTCCTGCACGTTGCGCAGCGAGGATCTCGCCAACCCGCTCACCATCAATCCGATGCGCTCGCCGCTGGTCGGTCGCCAACTGCTCAGCGGAGACACTTCGATGTGGTCGCTGTCCGTCAGCACGGACATCGGCTTGGCGGTCTGCCCGTAGCGCAGCCATTCGAAGGTCGCCGCATACCACGTTCCGTTCAGGTTGACGATGACCCAGGGATTCGCGTTGGCGCCATCCACCGCCGGCCAGACCTTCGCCTTGTCGTAAGCCAGATGAATCGTCCCGCCGCCGACGCTGGCGCGCAGCGACGCCGTTTGCGCCCAATCCGACACGTCCGCGTGCAGCCAGTGGATCGGCCCGGCGATTTCCGCCGGCCAACTCGAAACCGAATCGTCCGCGTCCGAAACCGCGGCGTTGTCTGCGGTCGTCGTCGCCGCGGTTTCCGCGGTGGCGGTTTCCGCCCCGCCGGCGCTCCACTCGCAACCGGTTCCCGCCCCGGCGAGCGCGATCAGCCACGCTCCCAAGCCCCAGCGGGCCAGCGTTCGTTTGTCGTTCGTCGTCATTTTGGCAAAGTACCTTTGCGGGCCAGCGCCGGCAACCGTTTATTTCGAATGGTGCAGCCACTTCCGGCGCTCGGCCGGCGCCAGTCGTTCGATGGCGTAGCGCAGCGCCGTGCGCGGCAGGTGCGCCGCCTGCCGCGTCAAGAACGCCCGCAGCGCGGCGACGTCGCGCTTGCCGGCTTCGCGCAGCATCCACCCCGTCGCCTTGTGCAGCAGGTCTTCGGGATCGTCGCGCAGGCGTTCGGCCAGCCAGAAAGTGTTGGCCAAATCGCCTTGGCGGATGTGTTCCAGCGTGGCGACCATCGCGATGCGCCGTTCCCAGAGATTCGGCGAATCCGCCAAGCGCCGCAGGACGCGGCGGCCTTGGCCCGGCGGCAGATGGCGGCCCACGATGCCCGGCGCGCTGAGGTCCACCAGATCCCAGTTGTTGATGCGCGCCGCGTGCGCCAGGTAGAAATCGAAGACTTCCGCGCGCGCGGGCGGCGTGCCGCGCGCATAGGCCCGCACCAGCGCCGCCAAGGCGAAAAATCGCGCTTCGTGCACCAACGAGGCCAGCAATTCGCCGGCGACGGCCAGCGGCACGTCGGAAAAGCGCGCCAGGATCGCGCGCGTTTGTGGAACCTGCAAGCCCCAGAATTCATCGCCGGCGCCGTATTCGCCGGGCCCCGTCTTGAAAAACCGGCGCAGGTTCGCCGCCTGCGCCGGACAACTGGCGCGCTTCAGTTCCCGCAGGACGGCGGCCGTCGTCGCCGGCCGGGCGGCTGGCGCGCCTAGCGCCACGTCACCATGTCGACGTTGCTGCGCTCCTGCACGTTGCGCAGGCCGCCGCGCACCAGGCCACTGACCATCAAGCCGATGCGTTCGCCCGAACGCGGTTCCCACGAACTGAGCGGCGACACCTTGATGTGCCCGCCCCAGCTCTTGCCGCTCATGTCCTTCAAGGTCTGGCCGGCGCGCAGATATTCCCACGTCGCCGCGTACCATTGGCCGTTGAGGTTCACGAACACCCACGGATTCGCGTTGACGCCGTCCACGGCCGGCCACACCCGGGCCTTGTTGTAGTTCAGGGTGACCTTGCCGCCGCTGACGCTCGCGTCCAGACTGGCCGTCACGGCCCAATTCGACACGTCCGTGCCGAGAAAGCGCACGGAGCCGGTGATTTCCGAAGGCCACAGGCTGTTGGTGTTCGTCGTGCCGGAATCGCCGCCCGTGTCGCCGCCGGTGGCGTCGGTGCCGCCCGTGGCGACATTCGTGGTCGTTCCCGTGGTGGCCGTGGTCGTTTCGATGCCTTGCAGCTCGTTCAGCGAGACCGTGCCTTCGTTTTCCATGGAAGAGGTTTCGCAGCCCGCCGCCAACGCCGCCGCCAACAGCGCAACTCCGCCCATTTTCATCCACGTTTCGATCTTGGCCATCGCGAATTCTCCAACGCTCACCACGAGCTTATCGCCGGTAGATACTTCATGAAGGAAGTTAACACAACTATAATTTGCGCGCCGTGCGGAATATTTTCGCGCGGCCTAGTCCGGCCAGACGGGCGTCAGCCGTTGCGGGTCGCGCAGATCCGCGTCGAAGGCGCGGCTCAAGGCGCGCCAAACGGGGCCGGGCCGGCCATCGCCCACGGGGCGGCCCGCGAATTCCGTCACCGCCGCCACGTTCGGCGTGGTGCCGAAAATCAGCATTTCCGTGGCCCGTTCCACTTCGGCGCGCGGCACGTCCGCTTCCTCCACGCCCGCGAGCACGCCCGCCGGCACGAGCTGGGCGCGCGCCAGTTCCAGCACGCGCAGCATCGTCGTGCCCAGCAGGATGTGGTCCGGCTTGGGCACGCGCAGCACGCGGTCCGCCGTCACGATGCCGAAATTTTCGGTGGGCAGTTCGGTCATGTGGCCGTTCTTGTCGAACCCGAGCATGAAATCCACGCCGGCATCCACCGCCTGCTTTTTCATCAGGACGTTCGGCAGGTAGTTCACGCTCTTGACCTGCGCGAAGAAGCCGGGCTTGGCCGGCACGGCGCTCACGCCCACCCGGGCGCCTTCCGGATGCGCCGCCATGAACGGCGGCGGGAGCCGGATGGCCAGCACCAGCAAAAGCGGCTGCGGACAATCGTAGGGATTCGCCGAATGGCTGCCCGGACCGCGCGAAACGAAGATCCGCACCAGCGCGTCGCGCCGGCCGCCGGCCCGCACCACCGCGCCCACGATCCGCCGCAGGTCCGCGCGGGTCCACGGGAGCGCCAGCGCGATGGCCCGGGCGCCGTTTTCGAGCCGCGCCAAGTGCGCGTCGAGATTGTACACCGCGCCGGCCACGCACTTGAAGGTCTCGAACAAGCCGTCGCCCCGGTGCACCATGTGGTCGTCCACTGGGATCGTCATCAGGTTCGGCTCCGTCGTGATGGCGTCCCACCAGCTCGAATACATCGCGTAGTAGTGCGCCTGGTACTCCGGCCGGTGCGTGCGGCAAAACGCCGCGTAATCTTCGATTCCGAAATCCGTCTTCATCCGCCTTCTCCAAATCACTTCCGCTTGTGCGCCGGCGGCAAGCCGAGTTCCTCGCGGTATTTCGCCACGGTGCGCCGGGCCACCTGCAGCCCCTGCCCCGCCAGCTTGTCGGCGATGGCCTGGTCGGACAGCGGCTTGCGCAGGTCTTCGTGCGCGATGGTCTTCGCCACCGCTTCCTTGACCGCCTCCGTCGAGATCGCGCCGCCATCCGCCGTCTTCAGGCCGGCCGTGAAAAAGAACTTCAGTTCGAACGTGCCCTGCGGCGTCCGCACGTACTTGCCCGAAACCGCCCGGCCCACCGTCGTCTCGTGCACGCCCAGCTTTTCCGCCACCGCCCCCATCGTCAGTGGCTTCAGCTTGGAAATCCCGTGGACGAAGAAATCCCGCTGCGCCGCCGCGATTTCCTCCGCGATGCGCCGGATCGTCGTGCGCCGCTGGTGCAGGCTGTCCATCACGAACTGGCCCGAACGGATTTTCTCGTTCAGGTATTTCTTCGCTTCCGCGGCCGTTTCGGGATCCGCCAGCATCGCCTCGTACTCGGCGCTGATGTGCAGCCGCGGCAGGCCGTCGCGCAGCATCTCCACCGTCGGCGCGCCTTCCGCGGACAGCCGGATTTCCACTTCCGGGGTCACGTACGTCGGCGGCGGCGCCGAAAACTTCAGGCCCGGCTTCGGGTCCAGGGCGGCGATCAGCTTGAGCGCCGCCGCCGTTTCGGCTTCCGCCAGCCCCGCCGCCCGCGCCAGCTCCGCGGCGCTTTTCTCCCCCAGCGCTTCCAACTGGTTCGCGACCAGGCGCGCCGCGGGCGAATCCGCGCCGTGGCCCGCCCGCCGCAGCTGGATCAGCAGGCATTCCTTCAGGTCGCGCGCCGCCACGCCCGGCGGATCGAATTCCTGCACTTCCGCCAGCGTGGCCCGCACCGTGGCTTCCGCCACGCCCGCTTCGCGCGCGATTTCCGCCACGTCCGCGGCCAGCCAGCCGTTGTCGTCCACGTTGCCGATGACGTAGGCCCCCGCCTTTTTCTGCTCCTCGGTCAGGCCGGATTCGTTCAGCTGCTCTTCCAGGTGCGCGTGCAGGGACGGCGGCGCGGTGATCGAATCCAGGAAGAACTGCCGTTTTTCCTCGTCGGCCGGCGCAGGCGCCGGGGTGCCCGGCGCTTCGTCCAGCGGCCGCGGTTCCAGCATCTGCTCCAGGGCATCGATCTCCCGCCCGAAATCGTCCGGCTCGAAATCGTTTTCCTGATCCACTTCGTCGCTGGCCCGCGCCGCCAGCGGTTCGGGCGCCGCGCCCAGCGCCGCGTCGGCGTCGCCCGGCTTTTCCTCCAGCACCGGATTCTGCTCCAGTTCGGCGCGCACCAGATCGCGCAGTTCCGGCAGCGGCGCCTGCAGGAAGCGCAGCGCCTGCATCATGCGCGGCGCCAGCTTCATTTCCTGGCGCAACGCCTGGTTCTGGAACATGCCTGGTTTCATATGGGTCCAACGTCAATCTAGCGGATTGTCCGGGTCCTGCAAAACCGATTCCACCTCTTCGGCGGCGGCCCGTTCGGCGCTCTTGCGGCCCGAAGCCAGCACCTCGTCCACGCGGCGCAGGAGCGTGGCCGCGTCCTGCCGTTCCTCCAGGGTGCGCGCCAGCGCGCCGAAGCCGCGGAAGCCCCGCAGATAGCGCACCAGATGCGGCCGCAGCACGAGGCAGGCCGTCAGTTCCGCGCCCAGCTTCAGTTCCCGCTTGCCGCGCCGGGTCATCAATTCCAGTTCCCGCCGCAGATGTTCGCGGATCGTCGCGCGGATCTCCTCCGCGTCCGGCAGGCGCGGCGCCCGGCCCGCCGCGAGGTCGCGCACGTCGCGAAACAACCAGGGATTCCCCAGCGCCGCGCGGCCGACCATGACGCCGTCCACGCCGGTTTCCGCCGCCAGGCGAAAGACGTCCGCCGCCGTCTTCGCGCCGCCGTTGCCGATCACCGGCACCCGCCGCGCGCGCTTCACCTCCGCGATCAAGTTCCAGTCCGACGGCCCCGAATGCCGCACCGCCGCCACGCGGCCATGCAGGAAAACGGCGTCCGCCCCCGCGGCCTCGGCGCCGGCCGTCGTTTCCATCACGTTGATCGTGTCCGCGCACCAGCCGATGCGCGTCTTCACCGTCACCGGCAGCGCACCCGCCACGGCCGCCTTCACCTGCCGCACGATTTCCGCCATCTTCGCCGGATCCCGCATCAGCCCCGCCCCGTCGCCGCGGTTGCGGATCTTCGGCATCGGGCAGCCCGCGTTGACGTCGAGGAAGTCGAAGCGGCCCAGCGCCGCGATGCGCGCCGCCGCCGCCGCCATCGCCCCCGGTTCCGATCCGTAGATCTGCGCGCCGAGCGGATGCTCCGCGCCCCACGCGTCCAGGTAATGCTCCGTCCGCGCGTGGTGCCGGACCAAGCCTTGCGCGCTGACCATCTCGGTGACGACCGCGCCGCAGCCCTGTTCGAGGCACAGCGAGCGGAACGCGCCGTCGGTGAAACCCGCCATGGGCGCGAGGAACACCGGCCACTCCACGCGGAGCGGCCCGATCTGGACGGGCTGGAGGGAAAACTCGGACATGCGCGCCATCCTACGCACTTTTCCACGGCGTGGAAAAATATTTTCCGCACCGCGGAACAATCCTCGCCGCGCCCCTGCGGCCCGGCGCGGCGGCGGCCCGGACGCGCGCCCTACAGCACGCCCCGGTAGCGCTCGCGCAGCTTGTCGACGTGGGAGCCGGCCCAGTAGATCTTGCCGCAGGCGGCGCAACGGTAGAAGAGGTCGAAGTACTTCTTCGTCTTGGGTTCCAGCCGGTCGGCCACGAGTTCCTTCGCCACGGGCTCGATCGGGCCGTTGCAGTCCGCGCAGCGCGAAAACGGCCGGATCTGGTTGGCCAGGTCGAACCGGCGCACCACCTCGTCCACCTGGCGCCGCGGCCAGACCGACCGCACCCAATAGCCGTGGGTGATCGCCTTTGCGTGCAGCAGCCGCCGGTCGCGGGTGAGCACGATCCGTCCCTGCGCCTCGGAAATCGCTGCGATTTCGTCGTCGGCGTACGCGTTCGAAAACAGCGCGTCGAACCCCAACAGGCGCAGCATCCGCGCCAGCCGGCCGAGGTTCACGTCCACCACGAAGGCGACCCGGCGCAGCGGCCGCTCCCGCAGCTTCACGATCGGCGAGACGTCCAGGCTTTCGAACTTCGGATAGACCGCGACGCGGTCGCCGTCCCGCAGCCGATAGTCGAAGCCGACGGACGCGCCGTTGACGACGATCAGGTCCACCTCCACGTGCGGCACGCCGAGCGCCTCGATGGGATCCTTGATGCCCGGATGGCCGTCGAACCGGTACGGCACCGTTTGGTAACGCTGCTCCGGCCGGAGGAAGTCGTTCAACTCCTCGTAGAAGCGGAATTCCGCCGCCTGCAGGAAGATGCGCCGGGATTTTCGTTTCGGATGCTTCATGGGCGACGATTTCCTCCGCGGGCGCAAGCGGCGCCGGACCGCATGGGAAACGCGGACCGGGGCTTCAGCGGTCGGCGGCGGCGGGCTCCACGAGCTGGGCCTTGTGGGGCTCGGCATCGGGGAACGCGACGCGGACGGCTTGGGCGCCGAAGCCCTTGGCGAGCATTTCCATCGTTTGGCGCGCGGACGTCTGCACTTCCGAACGGAGGCGGCGGGCCAGGTTCTGCGCAAGCTGCTCGGCCTGCGCCTTGGCTTCCTCCATCAGCTTGTTGCGATCTTCCTCGTTGAAGCCGCCGCCGAGGATCTTGTTGATCACGTCGGGCAGGATGATGGGCAGGAGCTTGCCGCCCTGCTCGTCGTAGAAGGTCACGTCGCGCACGTGGACGACGTAGTCGCAGCGCGGCATCTGCAGGCGGTAGCGGCCGGGGGCCTCCTCCTGGACCGCGAAGGCGGGATCGCGCAGGTCGTATTGGAAATCGATGTCGAACTCGAAGATCATCGCCATCTTCTTCGAGGTGATGAGCCATTCGAGGTAGCGCTTGCCGAGGTCGCCGAGCGAATGGTCGCGGGCCGTGACGATTTCCTTGGTGACCGCCTTGAAGACGGACAGCACGCCGATGGCCTTCAGTTCCTCGATGGCCGCCGTCGCGCGGAGGGTCGGTCCGGAGACCGCGCCCGGACGGCGGAACAGCAGCCACAGGCAACCCGCGGCCAAGGCGCCGCACAACAGGCTCAGCAAAACGATGGTCAAGGCTTGGCTGATCATTCCGGTTCCTCGCGTTCTGTCGGCAATCCTAACATGGCCGGGCCGGGCATTCAACGCCGCCGGGAGGCGGGAACGGCCGCGGCCACCTTTTTATAAAAAGGTGGCCGGGGCGCCGGGGCGGTTTCCGGGCGAAAACGCGGCCCCGGCGCCGCGCTTGCGCTTGCATTCAAGCCGGGTTCCGCCCATGATTTGCGCATGTTTCTCCGATTTTCCACCGGCGGCCGCCCCGAAGCGGCGGAATCCGGCCTGACCAGCGAACTGAAATACGTGGGCGACGAAACGCTGGCCCCGGCCGCGCTCGCCTTGCTGGACGCCGACTGCTGGCCCGATCCCCAGCATCCCGCCGGCCAAATCCACAGCGTCTACTTCGACACGCCGGACCGGCGCTTCCACGCGGAAAAAACGGACGGCGACAACCTGAAGCGCAAGGTGCGGATCCGCTGGTACGAGCGGCCGGAAGCGGACGACGCCGGCGAAACGACGGTGTTCGTCGAACTCAAGCTGCGGATCGGTTCCGCCCGGCGCAAGCATCGCCTCGCGGTACCGGCGCCCACGCGCTGGCTCCGCACCGCGCCGCTCGACGATCCAGCCTGGCCGGCTTTCCTCTACCGCCACGCCGGTGCGCTCCCGGAAGCGATTCCCCTGCACCTGGCGCCCGTCCTGTGCATCCGCTACGCGCGCGATCGCTACGTCTGCCCGCGCACCGGCAGCCGGATCGCCGTCGATCGCGACATCCGGGCGGAACGGCTCAACCCGGAACTGCTGCCGGGCGCGCCGCGCGTCCATCTGGACCGGTCGCTGTGCGAATTCAAGAACCGGGGCGGCGTGCTGCCGGCCCTGGGCGAAGCCTTGTTCGCCGCCGGCTTCCGGCTGCGCAGCTTTTCGAAATACGGCGAGTGCATGAACCAAGCCCTGAACGGAGGAACCCCCGCGTGAAGAACCTAGACGTGCTGGACGTGCTGGATCGTTTCCAGGAATTGCGGGAGCAGCTGGAGCCGGGGCGGGTCGTGCTGGCGCGGCTGGCGTCGCTGGCGGCTGCGTGCGCGGCGGCGGGCAGGTCCCGCGTCATCTACGAGCGGCGGGGCACCGGCAGCCAGGTGCACCGGGCGTTCCCGCTGCTGGGCATCTCCATCACCACGCTGTTCATCGGCGTGCAATTGTCCATTCCCCTGTCGCTCGGCCTGCTCGGCGCGCTGTCGATCATCCGCTTCCGCACGCCGATCAAGGAACCCGAGGAAGTCGGATTCATCATGCTGGTGATCGCCGCGGCGGTTTCGGCGGCCACGTTCAATTTCCGCTTCCTGGTGCTGCTGTACGTCGTGGCGCTCGCCAGCCTGCTGCTGGCGCGGGGCGCGCGGGCGTGGACGTTCCTGCGGCGCGACGGCGTGCTGGTGCTGACCTTGCCGGCGGAAGGTGCCGCCGCCCACGTGGCCGCCGTCGAGACCGTCCTCAAAGCCCGACTGCGCCGGCACCGGCTGGAAAGCGCCGCCTGCCGCGACGGCACCGCCAGCTACCAGTTCGTGTTCTCCGGCCTGCGGGACGGCGTGCCCGAACTGCAGGCGGAACTCGCCGCGCGGGCGCCCCTGCGTTCCCTGAACGTTTTCCTGGACCGCCCCGGTGGCCTGCGCTGACCGCTGGCGGGGCGGGGCGAAAATCGTCCTGGTCCTCGCCTTGGGCGGCGCGGCGGCGTTCGCGTATCGCTCCGATCGCCTGCTCTTCGAACTGCCGGCCGTCAAAACCCAGCTCTACGCCGACAAAACCAGCCAGGCGCTGGCCCGCCGGCACGGGTTGGCTTTCCTGACGACGTTCGACGAGGCGCGGCCGACGGAATGCATCGGGCGCGGCAACGTCCTGTACCCCGGCACCGAAAGCGGCCCCGGCCGGCTCGGACGCGCGCGGCGGTTCGACGGACGCCCCAAGACCTACGTGTCCACGGCGACGGAGTGGTCCAAGCTGGGCGAGACCTACACGCTTTCGCTGTGGATCAAGCTGGACGACCTCCGGCGGGATCAGGACGTCTGGTACACCTCCTTCCAAGATCGATTCGTCGGTTTCGCGTTGCGCGACGGCCAAATGTCGTTTTTCGTGCCCGGCGGCGAACCTGAGCAGATCGCGCGCTATCCGTTTGCGGCCTACGGCCGGTTCGTGCATTTGGCGGGCGTGGTCGATGGCCCCGGCGGCGAGGCCCGGCTGTATGAAAACGGCCGGCTGCAAGCCCGCATTCCCATCGCGGCGGTCGATCTGCCGAAGCAAAACATGGAATTCGGCAAGACGCGCTGGTATTCCGTGACGGCGCCGCTTTCCGCCTGGATCGACGAGGCGGCGGCCTGGACCCGCGCCTTGTCCCCGGACGAAATCCGCCGGCTGGCGCAGGCGCGCGTTTCGCTGCCGTTCGTCCTGGAGCCGCGGCGCTACGGGCGTTGGCGGCTTGCGCAGGCCGTGCAGGCCGGCATTCCCGAGTGGCTCAAGTTGCTGGATCGGTTCAACGTGCTGCTTCACGAAGGCCGCCTGCTGGCGGCCGACCTGCCGGACGTCCATCTCGACTTCAGTTCCGCCGACGCGCGCCATTTCAGCCGCGCGCACGAACGCAGCCTGGCTTCCGGCCGGCGCACCGCGAAGGGCGCTAATTTCCGCCGCATCTACGCCCAGATCGACGGCCGCACCGTCGAAGCGCAGCTCTGTCTGGAAGGTTCCGACGTCCGCTACGCCGCCGGCCGGCGCCCCGGCTTCATTTTGGAAATTCCGGCGCAGGCGCCGGAAAGCGGCTCGCGCCGCTGGCGCCTGATTCCGCCCGAAAACGAAAGCGGCGAAGGCTGGGCGCGCGGCACCCGGGATCTGTGCCGCCTGAGCATCGACGGCCAATTCAAAGGCGTCTATCGCCGCGAGCCCTTCGACCGGCGCGGCCTGCGGCCCGGCGACAAGACCTGGGTGGCCAACGGCCCGCGCCTGCCGGTGGACTGGCGCTCCCTGTTCCGCATGCCGGCCGAATCCCGCGCGTGCGTGCCGCCGGCCGAACAAGAAGCGCTGCGGAATTTGCTGGTCAACGACATCCACCATCCGTGGAGCCGGCGGGAATGGGATTTCCGAATGCGCGCGATCCAAAAGGCGGCCGCGCCGGAACCGGTCGCGCCGACCGCCTGCGCGTTTCTCGGCGACAATCCGTCGCCCGATTACGTCGTCGGCGATCTCGCCTTGCCGACGAACGTCGCCTGGACCAGCTCCCGACCCGACGTGATCGCCGCCGACGGCCACGTGACCCGGCCGGACGGGGACCGGCCCGTGACCGTCGAACTCGCGGCAACGTCGCCGAACGGCGGCGCCGCGACCGCGCTGCAGTTCCGCGTCATGCCGAAGCGCCGGAATTTGTCCGCGTTGATGCTGTGGTTCGACGAACCCCTGAGCCATCCCCGGCGCGTGGAATTCGAAGCCGAATTCCATCCGGCCGGCGAGGACGGCCCGCCGCGCCGCCTGCGCGGCAGCCAAGCCACGCGCGGCGGCATCAAGCACCACGGCAACACCAGCTACTGGGAAGGGCTGAAAAAACCGCTGTCCCTGCGCTGCGACGAACCCCATCGGCTGCTCGACGCGAACGCCGCGACGCGCCATCTCTATCTGCTCAACGGCTTCCTCGACGCCACCAAGATGCGCAACAAGCTGGCGTTCGATTTGTTCCGCTCGTTCGGCGGCCCCGACCGCCCGCGCCAGGCGCCCGAACTGGATTGGACGGAGGTGTTCGTCAACGGCCGCTATTTCGGCATCTACGAAATGGCCACCCGCATCGACGGGGAAACGCTCGGCGAAAATGACGACGCCGAATCCGAAACGCCTTCGGGAGCGGTGCTCTACAAGATCGCTTCCCTTCAGAATCTCTTCCTGGGCTCGGGGCGGCGCGCGTTCGAGCAGATCCTGCCGCCGGCCGCGCAGTTTCCCTGCGAACAGCCGCTGCGCGATTTCGCCGATTTCGTGCGCCGGGCGGATCGGGAAACGTTCGCCCGCGAAATCGGCGACCGGCTGGATCTGGACAACGCGGTCGATTTCCTGCTGCTGCTGTACTTCTCCGGCAACAAGGACGGCTACGACGGCAATTTCTACCTGGCGCGCGATTCGGCGCCGCACGCGCGGTTCCAATTCGTCGTTTGGGACTACGATCACGGTTTCGGCAAGCGAAACCTCGCCATGTCCAACCTCATCATCGACCGCTTGCGGCGCGACGTGCCCGGCTTCGACGAACGGCTTCGCGCGCGCTGGCGCGAACTGCGGAACGGCCCGTTGGCGACGGCGGCGCTGAACGCGCGCCTCGACGAAATGACCGCCCGCCTGGCCGGTTCCATGGACTTCGATTTCGCGCGGTTTCCCCGCGCCGGCGCGACGTCGTTCGCCGCCGAAACGGCGAAATGGCGGAAAACCATCGGCCTGCTGCTGGCCGACATGGACGCGCGCTTCGGCGGCCCCGCCGCCGGGCCGGCGCCGGCGCCCTAGACGAACGCCCGCAGGATCGGATCCGCACGCATCTGGTCCCGGGTCAGGACGGAATTCCGCAAAACCACGTCCAGCACGAGACGATCCACCCAAGCCGCCGGCAGCAGCCGCCGCTGGATCAGGCACAGCTTGTCGAACCAGCCGATCCGCGCCCCGAACACGTCGCGCGCCGACGCGGCGCGAATCCAGCGACTCGACAGATTGCGGCCGTCCGCGCGCAGGCGCCGCAGCACGTAGGGCGCTTCCAGGTTGCGAATGCGCCGCCGGCCGCCGCACAGCGCGTGCCGCATGAAATGGAAATCCGTGCCCACCCGGACGGACAGGTCGTAGCGCTCCGGACCGTTCCTAAAAACCAGCGACGTGTGCCAGGCGACCGTCGCCTGCGCCGGCTGGCGCCGCCGCAGGAACCGGTCGGTTTGCTCGTAGTGGTTGACGATGGCCGTACCGCACCCCACGTCGCCGGGATGGGTTTCGAGATGCGCGACCTGCGCCCGCAGCTTGTCCGGATGCCAGAGATCGTCGTGGTCCTGGATCGCCACGTACGCGCCGCGGGCCTGGTCCAGCAGGAGATTCAAGCCACCGTAGGCGCCGAGATTTTCGCGGCTCGGCACCGGGCGGATGCGCGGATCTTCCGCCGCCAGCCGCGCCAGGATTTCCGCCGTGCGATCGGCGGAGGCGTTGTCGAGCACGAGGATTTCCAGGTTCCGATGGGTTTGGCCGGCGACCGACCGCACCGTCGCTTCGAGAAACGGCGCGGCGTCGTGCGCGCAGATCAGGACGGAAACCAGCGGTTCCGCCGCGCGCGAATTGTCCGCATCGCCGGCCATCGCTAGTCCGCCGGCCGCGCGCCGTTTTTCTTTTCGGCCGCGGCGAGCCGGCATTCCAGGTCGCGCAGCCGGGCCTCCAGGATCGCGCAGCGCGACGCCGTCGCGGCCGCCTTGTCGTTCAAAGCCGACAGCGCGATCGAAAAATGGAACGACACGAGCACCAGGAACGTGAACACCACGGCCACGACGGACGTGACATACTGCATGCCGAACCACTGGCGGGCGCCATCCACCAGTTGCGGGAAAAGGGCCGTCAGCGTGATCATCGCGGCCGTCGCCAGCCACAGCACGGCGTATTTTTCCCGCAGCTTGTAGCCGCGGATCGCCAGCAGCGTGATCAGGAACACGCCGATGCTGACGACGCCCATCAGCGCGCGAATGCGCAGCATCTGGCTCGCGTCCGCCAGCCAGAAACCCAGCAGGACGAGTCCGCCCGCCAGAACCGCCAGCGCCAGCAGAAGCTTTTTCACGACGCGCGCCCTTTCTTGATGAACGCCGCCGATCCGCGCGGATCCACCGAACGCAGGCGATCTACGAACAGCGCCAAAAACACCTTCGCGGCGAAATTCAACGTGCCCCAGGCGCGGATCGAGGATCGCCCCGCCTGCCGCGGCCGGAACGCCACCGGCACTTCCTCCATTTCGAAACCCTGCCGCCGCAGCAGCGCGATGGCTTCGGCTTCCGGATAATCCGCGGGATAATGGATGGCGAAGCATTGCAGCAGCGGCCGCGACACCAGCCAAAACCCCGACGTCGGGTCCGTGATCCGCTTCTTGCAGATCGCGGAAAGAAACGCCGCAAGCGCCTTCAGCGCCAATTGCCGGGACCAATTTCCGTGATAGGTGCTGTTCGCGCCGTAGCGCGTGCCGATCACCAGATCGGTGGGCTGGGCCCGCATCGCCGCAATCAGCTTGCGCGCCTCGGCCGGCGGATGCTGGCCATCGCCGTCGAGTCGGATCACGTATTCGGCGCCGCATTCCAGCGCGTCTTGGAAGCCCGCCTGCACCGCCGGGCCCACGCCCAGATTGCACGGCAGGCGCAGCACGCGCGCGCCGGCCGCCCGCGCCACTTCGGCGGTGCGGTCGGTCGAACCGTCGTCCACCACCGTCACCGCGGCGCCGGGCAGCTGCGCGCGCACTTCCGCCAGCAATTCCGGCAGCGCGGCTTCCTCGTTGAAGGCGGGGATGAGAACCGTCGTGCGCGCCAAGAAGGATGGAAGAGCCGTTTCCATGGCGCGGTCAGTCTGGCATGGAAGTCCCGCCGGGTTCAACCCGAATGATGACGCGCCGCAGCAGCGCGCCCAGATCCGGCGCGTAGCCGGACAGGCCGAATTCCGCCGGATCGTAGGGACGCTCCGCGCGGAATTCGTAGATTCCCGTGGCCGGGCGCGGAGCGTCGCCCGCCGGACGCGCCAGCGCGCCACGCACGACGTGTTCGCCCGCGGGCACATCCAGGCGCAGCGGTTCCCCGCCCCACGGCGGCGCCACCCGCAACGTCTGCCGGCTCCAATCCGGATTCGGCGCCGGCCAGGCGGCGACCGCTTCCAGCGCCACCGCGCCGCCGGGCGCGGGAATCGGCCCGACGATGCCGCTGCCCTGCCGCGTCCACATCGCGCCGTTGCGCGTCTGGCCCCACGGCCCGCGCAAGGCGAGCGGACCGCCGTCCAATTCCTTCGTCTGGAAAACGGCTTCGCCGGGCGCCAGCGGCACCCAGCGCAAAAACGAGTTCGCCACCGTTTTTTCGCCGCGTTCCGCCGGAAAAAACGCCTTCGTCTTCACGACGGGAAAGGCGCCGCTTGCGGCAAACGCCGGTTCCAGCCGCACGCCGTCTTCGAGCGCGCAGGGCGCGTGCGACGTGGCCACCCAGACCTCGGCGGTCCGCGCCGACGCGGCCAGCCAACGGGCGACGTCCGGCCAATGCGCGACGGCGGCTTCGCCCAAGCCCAGCGCGCGTTGCCGCAAGCCCGCCGCGTACGGCACGCTGTGGGGATAGTAGTCGAAAACGACCCAGCGATTCGTGCCGAGGCGTTCCGCCACGTCCGCCGTCCACGCCGTCGCGCCGCGTTCGCCGACCATGAAATACGGCGCCGGCCAGCGAATCGCGTTCGCTGCGCCCGCCGCCGCCAGCAGCGCGACGAGCAGTCCGCTCTGGAACCGGCCGCGGCGCGCCCACGCCGCCGCGCCGGCCGCGAGCGGCGCCGCCAGCAGCGCGATGCCCGGCAGGATCACCGGCAAGAAGCGCCGCTGGCTCCAGAGTCCCACCGGCGTTTCCACGCCTTTGACGAACCAAAACAACAGCGCGGCGGCGGTCAGCGCCGCCAGCCAGAAGCGCTCCCGAATCGGCCGCCGCGGCAGCGCGATCGCGACGGCGCCCGCCAGCAGCAGCAGGCCGCAAGGCCAGCGAATGCCGCTCCACGTGGCCGCGGCGCCGCTGCGCAACGCCGCGCCGACCGCTCCCGGACCGGCCGCCGCCAAAAGCAGGGGCGCGGCGCACAACATCCTCCAGCCCCACGGAGTCCACCGCTCGTCCAGGCGGCGAATCCGCGCGCGCCACGCCGGACGGAATCCCGCCCACAGGCCGACGCCGGCCAGCAACGCGAGCGCCAGCAACGCCAACGCGACGGCGCGAAGTTCCGGCACGGAAAACGCCAATTGCTTCAAAACCGACCAGCGCGTCCAATCGCCGTAGGGTTGGCACACCCAACGCGTCAGTGCCCAAAACGGAAAGAGCCCCGCCAGCAACCCGACCGCCGTCGCGCCGGCC
Source organism: uncultured Verrucomicrobiota bacterium (assembly GCA_964436715.1). GTDB lineage: Bacteria > Verrucomicrobiota > Kiritimatiellia > CAIQIC01 > Lenti-01 > Lenti-01. The sequence continues at coordinate 23,616 of CAYTEK010000003.1, forward strand.
GTTTTCCGCTCGGCGCGTTCCAGCAGCAGGCCCAGCGCCACGGGCACCGCGAGCACGATCAGCGTCGGGTGGAAACCGACGGACCAGCCCAGCGCGAAACCCGCGATTCCCGCCCACAGGCCGCGCAGGGGCCGCGCCGCCGCGGCCGCGACCACGCCGGCCACCAGCGCCGCGCCGACGCTCTCCGCGTAGAAGCCGCGCAGGAACCACGCCGGCCACGCGGTGCCCAACGCCAGCGCCGCCGCAACCGGCAAGCCCCAGCCTCCGCCGGCGCAGAACGCCGCCGCCAGCACCAAGGCCCACGCCAGCGCGCCGACCAGCGGCACGAAGCGATCCGGCGACATGCCCGGAGCCAAGCCGGCGGCCGCCAGCGACGTCGTCGGCATGAAAAACGGCCGGGTTTCCGCGCTGGCGGGGCCGGACAACTGGAACGCCAAATCGCGCGTGGGCCGCGTGCCGGGACGATACCGAAACCACGGCCGCAATTCGGGCGGCACCTGCGCCCAGACGGAATCGATTCCGCACAGCTCGCGCCCGGCCGCCAGCACGTGCGCCATCTTCCGATAGGCCGCCACGTCCAGCCCGGCGAAAACGTCCTCGTGAGGAAACGCCAGCAGGCCCGCGGCGCCGGCCAGCCACAGAAACGCCAACCCGACGCGCGCGCCGACCGCGGCCTGCCGCAGGCGCGCCGCCAGCGCGGGGCCCACCCACGCCAGCAGCGCCAGCAGCGGCAAAACGGTCGCCCACGCCGCGCCCATGGATTCGATGCGGATCATCGCCCGCGTTATACCACAAGCCGGCGCCGGAAACCTAGCCCTTCTCGCGGCGATCCGACGCCACGAAATCCTTTGGCGGCGACCGAAAACCCACTATACTTCGGACCATGCGATGAAAACCGCCGTTTCCATCTGGCTCCGGCAATTGGCTTCCGCGTTCATCCTGGACGGCGTTCCCGGCGCCTGCCGGGAAGCGTGCCGATGGCGGCACAACCGGCGGTTGTTCGCAAGTCCGCGCGAACTGGCCCGACAACGCCGACAGATCTTCGCCGATTCCCCTCGCTTCGCCGTGGAACTCGCTTGGCGGACCGTCGCGCCCGACGCGTTGGCCCGCACGTTGGATTCCCTCCTGGCCCAAACCCATGCGAACTGGGAAGCGCACGTCGCTCGGCCAACCGACGCGGCGGCCGCCGCCGTGGCGCAGGATTACGCCCGCCGCGATGCGCGCATCCGCGGCGCCGACGGGACCGCGGCGGAAACGACCGCCGATTACGTCGCCCGCCTGGACGCCGGCGATTTGCTCGCGCCGGAAGCCTTCTTCGAATTGGCGGTCGTCTGTCGAGCCGCGCGCCCGGACGTGCTGTTCACCGACGAAGCCGAATTCACCGGTTGCCCCGCGCGCATCGGCCGGATCCGCTTCAAGCGCAATTACGCGCCGGACGAACTGCGCGCCGGCGACGGCATCGGCCAGTTGCTCGTCGCGCGCCGCGACCTTTGGAACCGGCCGGGCATCGCCGGCGCAAACGGCCACGACCTGCGGCTGCGCCTGTGCGAACAGGCGCGGCGGATCGACCACGTGCCCCGGCCGCTGTTCTTTCAAAATGCCGACTTCGCCGCCGCCCCGGCGGCGGACGCGGCCGCCGTGCAAGCCCATCTCGAGCGCGTCGGGCTGGCGGGCCGAGCCGAACCGCTGTCCGACGCGCCGTTCTGCCGCATCCGCTACGCCCTCCGCGGAAATCCGACGATTTCCCTCGTGATCCCCAACCGCGACAGCCAGCCGCTGCTGGAAACGTGCATCGCCTCCATTCAACGGCGCTCCACCTATCCGAATTTCGAAATCGTCGTCGTGGAAAACGGCAGCACGGCGCCCGGCCTGGCCGCATGCTACGCCCGGCTCGTCCGCGACTCGCGGATTCGCGTCGTGGAATATCCGCGCGGCCGGCCGTTCAATTTTTCCGCGCTGTGCAATTTCGGCGCGCGGCAAACCGGCGGCGAACACCTCTTGTTCCTGAACAACGACGTGGAAGTGCTCGCGCCGAACTGGCTCGAAGAAATGCTGGCGTTTTCCCAGCGCCCGGACGTCGGCGCCTGCGGCGCCCTGCTGCTGCAGCCCGACGGCACGATCCAGCATGCGGGCATCCTGCTGGACGGCCTGCCCCGGCATCGCGGCCGCGGCCGCGTCCCGCACGACGACGGCGCCTTCCGGCATCCCCACGAGCTGGCGGCCGTCACCTTCGCCTGCTGCCTGACCCGGCGCGCGGTGTTCGAACAAGTCGGCGGACTCGACGAAGATTTTCCCGTCGCCTACAACGACGTGGATTACTGCCTGAAGGTTCGGCGCGCGGGCCTGCGGATCGTCTGGACGCCGCATGCGGAACTCCGCCACCGCGAATCCGCCACCCGCGGCCGCGATCTGACGCCCGCCAAGTTTCTCCGCTCCGTCGCCGAGGCCCGCCGGCTCCGGCGCAAATGGCCGGCGGAACTGAACGGAACCGATCCCGGCGCCAATCCCCATCTTTCCGGCCACCCGGCGGCGATCTGAGCCATGCTGTTTCCAACGCCGGTTTTCCTGTTCATCTTCCTGCCCGTCGTCCTGGCGCTCTATTATCTGCCCGGAGGAAAACGCCGGCGGACGGCGCGAAACGGCCTGTTGTTCGCGGCCAGCCTGGCGTTCTACGCGTGGGGCGAACCCGCGAACGTCCTGCTGCTGCTGGTCTCCATCGTCGTCAACTGGCTGCTCGGATTGCGGGCGGCGCAGCGCACGGGTTTTCTTTGCGGCAAAGCGGCCGTCGCGGCGGCCGTGGCCTTCAACTTGGGCCTGCTGTTCGCATTCAAATATCTCGGTTTTGCGGCGGCCAACCTGGAACTGCTGCTCCGCGTGGACGTGCCGGTGCCCCGCCCGGCCCTGCCCATCGGCATCTCGTTCTTTTCGTTCCAGGCGCTCTCGTACGTGATCGACGTCTATCGGCGCAAGCATCCGCCGCGCCGCAACCCGCTGGGCGTCGGGCTCTACGTCGCGTTTTTTCCCCAGCTGATCGCCGGTCCCATCGTGCGCTACGAAACCATCGCCGATGAAATCGACGACCGGCGAGAGAACGTCGCCGATTTCAGCCGGGGTGCCTGCCGGTTCATGCTCGGCCTCGCCAAGAAAGTCGTGCTCGCCAATCCCCTGGCGGTGGTGGCCGACATGGCTTTCGGCGCCGAATCGGGCCTCTCCGCCGCCACCGCTTGGCTGGGCGTCGTCGCCTATGCGTTCCAGATCTACTTCGATTTCTCGGGCTACTCCGACATGGCGATCGGGCTGGGCCGCATGTTCGGATTCCATTTTCTCGAGAACTTCAACGACCCCTACGCCGCGACCTCCATCACCGACTTCTGGCGGCGCTGGCACATCTCCCTGTCCACTTGGTTCCGCGACTACGTGTATATTCCGCTGGGCGGCAGCCGGGTGGACAGCCGGGCGCGGCTCGTGTTCAACTTGTTCGTCGTCTGGACGCTGACCGGCCTTTGGCACGGCGCCAACTGGACGTTCGTGCTGTGGGGCGCGCTATATTTCGCGCTGCTCGCGCTGGAAAAGCTCACGGGCTTCGCGCAACGCCTCGGCCGCTGGGGGCACGTCTACGCCCTGTTTTTCGTGCTGCTCGGCTGGGTGCTCTTCCGCGCCCGCGACCTTGCCCATGCCGCGGCCTACGTGCAAACCCTGTTCGGCCTGAACGGCGCTCCGCTGGCGGACGGCACGTTCGTCTTCTACCTGCTGGACTACAAGATCTACCTCTGCGCCGCGCTGCTCGCCTGTCTGCCCGTCCGACACCGGCTTGCGGCCTGGCCCGCGTGGCGCTCGCGAATCGGAGGCGCGGCCTACGTCGCGGGCGTCGCGCTGGTTTTCCTGATCGGCCTCTCCTTCATCGTCAAGAGCGACTACAATCCGTTCATCTATTTCAACTTCTAGCCGGCCATGAGTTCCGCCGCCCATTTTTTCGACCGCCACGCCGCCGGCGCCCTGCTGTTCTTGGCCGTCCTCTATGCCGGTGGCGGCCACTATGGCCTCGTGCGGTGGCGCTTGGCGAACGCGCCGACCCCGGCGGCGATTCCCGCGCCCGATTGGGAAGCCGAGTATCCCTTCCCGGCCGGCCTCGAACCCCCGCCCCGCGTCGCCGCTTCTCCAAGCCCCGCCGACGATGAAACGGCCGCCCCCGCGGGGCGCTTCAAGGCCCGCGCGCCACGCCGAATCCAGCGCATCGAGACTTTTGCCCGCGAAAACGCCCTGCTGCGCCTTCCGCTTTCCGAAGCGAACATGGCTTTCCGGCGATTCGCGGGCATGCGGCTGTTTCCCGACGCCGACGACGTCCTGCGCTTGAACAACGGTTGGCTGGACCTGCCCAGCGTCGCGGCGGACGTCGATTACGACGCCGATCAAATCGCCGCGTTGCGCGACCATTGCGCCGCCCGGGGCATGGGATTCCTTTACGTCGCGGCTCCCGGCAAATGCGACCGGTTGGATACCCAACTTCCCGCGGGATTCGCGGATTTCGCCAACCCCAACGTCGATCGTTTCGCGGCCCGGCTGGCGGAACGCGGCGTGCCTTGCCTGGATCTGCGCGAGCCCCTCCGCCGGGATTTCGCGGATCGCTGGAACGCGTTTTTCCGCACTGATCACCACTGGAAGCCCGAAGCGGGTTTGTGGGCCGCCGGCCAGATCGCGGCGGAATTGAATCGGCGCTTCGATTTCGGCATCCCCGCCGGCCTGCTGGCCCCCACCCACTACGCCGTCGAAGTCCGGCCGGCATTTTTCCTGGGCTCGCTGGGCAAGAAAGTCACCCGCGCCTACGTCGCGCCCGACGATTTTTCCCTGCTGACGCCCAAGTTCAAAAGCCGCTTGAGCCTGGACATTCCGACTCGCCGCGTGCGGCAAACGGGATCCTTCCGCCGGGCGCTGATCGATGCGCGCCAGATCGCCCGGCGCAATCTCTATGGCCGCAATCCCTATGCCGCCTACCTCTACGGCGATTCCGCCTTTCTCGCGATCACCAACCATCTTCGGCCGGACGGCCGGCGACTGCTGGTGGTGAAAGATTCGACCGCCAACGTCGTCCTGCCGTTTCTGGCGCTCGGCACGGCGGCGCTGGAAGCCGTGGACCTGCGGCATTTCAACGGCAGTCTCCGCGCGTTGATCGACCGCCGCCGACCGGACGCCGTGGTGGTGCTCTATGGCGCCCGAAGCATCCGCACAACCACGCCGGCGACTCCGCGCAACGGCTGTTTCCGGCTCGAATGATCCCGCCCGCCCGCCGAGGCGCGTTCCGGCCGCCGGCGACCGAAAATAGCTTTGCGCCCCGTGCAGAGACGGAATATGGTTCCTCGACATGGTGCCGATCATCTCCAAACCGCGCCGGCGGCTGGGCATTTTCCTGTTCCACGATCCCGACGGCATCGTCGACGACTACGTCGTCCACCTGCTGCGAGACCTGCGGCGGAATCTCGCGGACTTGATCGTCGTCGCCAACGGACGATTGTCGGACGCCGGCCGGCGCAAGCTGGAAGAATTCACGCGCGAGATCCACGTGCGCCCCAACGAAGGCTTCGACGTCGGCGCGTGGCGGGAAGCCCTGCTGGAACGATGCGGCTTCGACCGGCTGCGAACCTACGACGAACTGGTGCTGTGCAACGATTCCTTCTTCGGACCGTTCTATCCCTTCGCCGAGGTGTTCCGCGAAATGGAACGGCGCGGCGACGACTTCTGGGGCCTGAGCGTCCACGGCGAAGCCCCCGGCCTCGGGCTTTCGCCCTACGGCTACCGCCCCCGCTACCTGCAAACCTATTTCCTCACGTTCGGGCCGCGCCTGCTGGCGGCGCCCGCGTTCCTCGAATTCTGGCAAAACCAGCCGGCCTGCCGGCGGTTCGAGGAACTGGCCGAACGGTTCGCGGCCGTGCTGACGCGACATTTCGCGGATCTCGGCTTCTCGTGGAGCGCCTACTGCGACACCGCCGACCTGGAAATCGGGCGCGACAAGAACTACGATCCGCACACGTTCAGCCTGTACGAACTCGTGTCCCAGCGGCGCTATCCCGTCCTCAAGCGCCGGTCGTTCCGCGTGCCCCGGGAAACCTATCTGCGCTTCGGCGCCGGCGACGAACTGGCCAAAACGCTGGATTACGTCCGCCGCCACTACGATTTCGACCTGGACCCGATGTTCGCCCATTTGCTGCGGCGCGGCGACGCCGCGGCCTTGAAGGACGCCTTGTGCCTGAACCACGTTTTGCCCGTCGCGGGCGCGGCGCCGCCGTTTCCGGCCGGCAAGAAGGTTGCGGTCGTCGCCCATCTGTTCTATCCCGAACTCTTCGCCTGGTGCGAGCGCTACCTGCGTCCGCTCCCGCCCGAGATCGACCTCTTCGTCACGACCGACGCGGACGACAAGAAAGCGGAACTCGAGCGGCGGTTCGCCGACTGGCCCGGCCGCCGGCCGACGGTGCTGCGGGTCGAACCGCGCGGGCGAGATTGGGGCGCGCTGCTGGCGGGTTGCGGCGACCGGCTGGCGGGCTACGACTATCTGGGCTTCGTGCACGACAAGAAATCGGCGCAAAAGGAATACCCCACCGTCGGCGCGGGGTTCCGCGATCTGCTCTGGGAAAACGTGCTCGCCGGCGAAACCTACGTGCGCCACGTCGTCGCCGCGTTCGAGGCCAATCCGCGGCTCGGCCTGCTGGTGCCGCCCGGCCCCCTCCACGGCACCTATTTCAAATCCGGCCTGGACCGCTGGACGATCTGCTACGACGAAACCGTCCGGCTGGCGCAGAAGCTCGGGCTGGCGACGCGCATCGATCGGAACCAGCAGCCGCTGGCCGTCGGTTCCGTCTTCTGGTGCCGGCTGGACGCCTTGAAACCGCTGTTCGCCGCGCCGTGGCGCGCCGCGGACTTCCCGCCCGAGCCGCTGGCCCACGACGGCACCGTCAACCACGCGCTGGAGCGCATCCTGCCTTTCGTCGCGCAATCCCAGGGCTATCTGACCGGCTGGGTCCTGACCGACCGTCAAGCCGCCGTCGAAATCGCCAACCTCCGCTACATGCTGGACGAAACCCGCCACGCCCTGGACGGCACGCCCGGTTTGAACTTCGCCACTTTCGCGGCTTTCCGAAAATCGCTGGCGACGCTGCGGCGCACGCTGCGGTTGACCGGCCTGGGCGTCGCGCTGGACGGCCTCCACAAACTGGCCGATGTCGCGATTCGACGCAGTCCGGCTCGCCTCCGGCGCTGGGGCGCGCGGTGGCGGCTGCGCGCGGCGGGATCCGACGGAGCGGCTCGATGAAGCCGCTCGCCGAATCCGCCCCCCTCTTCGGTTGCGACGCTCCCGAGCGGTTGCGCTATTCCCGGCTGGAACGAGAACTGCTCGATGCCGTCCGGCATCATTCGGAAAGCGAATTCAATCGGCTCGTCCTGCGGAAAAACGACCGCGAACTCGCCCGCGAACTGTGCTTCGAGCGGCGCAACGGCATCCAATGGCTGCCCGTCGCGAAAACCGAAACGGTGCTGGAAATCGGCGCCGGCGCCGGTGCCCTCACCGGCGCGTGGGCCGACAAGGCCGCCCGCGTCGTCGCCGTCGAACTCTCCCCCGCCCGCGCCGCGATCAACGCGATCCGGCAGCGCGGCCGCGACAACGTCGAAATCCACGCCGGCGCCTTCGCGGAAACGGAGCGGCGGCTGGCGGACCGCAAATTCCACGTGATCGCGCTGATCGGTTCGCTGGGCGCGGCCGCGGATTTCGTCGGGCCCGACGGCGATCCACGGCGGCGCCTGCTGGAACGGTTGCGACCGCGGCTGGCGGACGGCGGACGGATCGTCGTCGCCGCGCCCAATCGCTACGGCCTCAAGTTCTGGGCCGGCGGCGCGGAAGACGATGTGGAGCCGCCATTTGGCCGCCTGGAAAGCCAGGCGGAAGCGACTGCAAGCGGCGCCTTGTCGCGCGCGGAATTGGCGCAGTTGGCTCGCGACAGCGGTTTCGCGAGCGCCGTATTTTTCTATCCTCATCCCGATTTCCGATTTCCCAGCTGCATCTATTCCGACGAGCGCCTGCCCCGGCCGGGCGAATTGGGCTGCAACGCGTTTCCCTGGGATGCCCGGCAAAGCCAGCTCTTCCAGCCGGGCAAGACGTTTGACGAGCTGATCCGCGAAAACCAATTTCCGTTTTTCGCAAATTCGTTTTTGGCCGTGCTGGCGCCGGAAGCGCCGCGCGCCGCGGCGGCGGACGGCCGCCGGATCGTCTACGCGAAATTCTCGACGATGCGCCGGCCGGAACGCCGCATTCGCACCGATCTGCTCGTGGACGAACGCGGCGCGCCGATCATCCGCAAATCGCCGACGGCGGCGGCGGGCCAGGCGCACGTGGACGGATTGCAGCGCCACTTCGAGCAATTGTCCCGGCTCTGCGCCGGCACGCGCTTCGCCGTCAACCGCTGCGAACTGCGCGGCGGCGGCGCCGAATTCGAATTCCTCGCGGGGCCGACGCTGGCCGACGAGGCGCTCGACCGGCTGCGCCGGAACGATCGCGCCGGATTCCTCGCCGCGATGGCGGACTTCTGCGCCGCGGTCCAGGCGCTCGCGACGGAAGAATTCCGGCCCACCGCCGAATTCCGGGCCGTCTTCGGCGCCGTCCGCCTGCCGTCGGGGCTGAAATCCGCGCCCGTCACCGACGTCGATCTGATCCTGCCCAACCTCTTTGCGCGCGACGGCCGCTGGCACGTGATCGACTACGAGTGGACCTTCGATTTCCCGATTCCGGTCGGTTACGTGCTCTACCGAACCTTCCGCTACCTGTATTCCTACAACGAATGGATCGGACGGAAATTCGGCGGCCTGCACCGGGAATTGTACCGCTTGGCCGGCATCGCCGGCGACGTGCGCCGCTACAAGCGCATGGAATGGGCCCTGCAACAGCACCTCGTGCCGCGGCCCGGTTTCGTCCAGGATCTCGCACCGCGCCGCCAGCTGCGGCTCCGGCCCGATCGGTGGCTTCCGCTTCGCAACGCGTGGCGCCGCTTGCCGCCCGGAATGCTTTCCTGGCTGGCCCGGGCGCAGGCCTGGACGTCCGACCTGCCGTGAAGCGGCCGGTCACGGCCGCGCGCGGCGAGCCGGCGGGGAAATGCCGAACAGTTCGTCCTTGAGCCAAGCGCCGTACGAATATTTCCAGTCCAGGAAATCGGGATCGTCGCGCAGCCGCGGATTCGCCGCCGCGATTTCCGCCTTCCGCTCCCGGGGCACGCGCCGGTTGAGGCAGTAGAGATCCTTCTTTTTGTAGTGCGCCGCCTTCCGGGCCAGATAGACGAATCCGAACACGATGGCGGGATTCAGAATCCGGACGCCGTGGGCCGCGAACGTGGCCGGACAGAACCGATCGTCGGTCAGCGCGCCGGCCGGCACGTCGAGCGTCAACTGGTGCGGCTTGTATTCGAACATGCATCGGTCCGCCGCACGCCGGAAGAAAATCACGTCGTAGGAAACGCCCCGCCAGATGAAGGAGACGTTGCCAGTCCATTTGACGCGCACCGCGACGCCCAAGCCCGCCAAGATTTCCAGCAAGCGGACGCGCTCCTTTTCATCGACGTTCAGGTCCACGTCCTTGAAACGCCGAAATTGCCGCCCCTCCAACAGGGACACGAGAAATCCGCCGGCCACGAAATATTCGACGCCCCGGTCGTCCAGCATCCGCGCGAATTCCCGGAGGTTCGCCAACACGCGCGAAAATCGGTTCCGGCAGAACACGTACAAGCCGGCGAAGCGGACGATCCGGCGCGCGCGCACGAACCAGGCCGTTTCTTTCCATCCGCCCGGTCGATTTTGCACGGCGCCTCTTTTCCGCCCCTACGCTTGCGGCTCCGCCGCGCTGGCGGCGCCCCGCAGCAGCCGTCGGCCGCCGGCCAGCAGCGCCCGGCACAAGAGGCCCGCCGATTTCCGCGACGTTTGCCGCCAATCGAGTCCGATGGCGCGCGCGCCCAGCGCCGCCGCCGCTCCATGCGCGCCGGCGGCGTGCAGGCGCGCCGCAGCGCGCCACATGGCTTGGCACGCGCCGCGGCGGGCGTTGCGCCGCAAGACGCGGGCCTCCGCCGGCGAAAACAGCGCGGCGTGCTTGGCCAAGATCCGGTCGGCCAGTTCCACGTGCCGGAAGCGCGCCCGGCCGACGCCGCTGATGCTGTCGCCATGCACGCGCACGTGCATGCGCCCGCCCGGCAGCCGCTCGCCCCGGAATCCCTTTTCCGCCAGCGTCAGATAGAAATCGTAATCCCCCTGCCCATCGTTGAATTTTTCGTCGAAACCCGCCTGGCGGGCGGCGTCCAGGCGGATCAGGGAACTCATCACCAAAAAATTGCCGCGCTTCAATTGGGCCAAGCTGAAGTCCGGAAACGTCCGTTCGTCTTCGATCTCGCCGAAGCGCCGGACGTCGGGATAGACGAAGGCCAGGGACGCATCGCGCGCCGACCGCGCGACGATGGCCAAGGCCTGTTCCAGGAAATCGGGGTCGATCCAATCGTCGGCGTCGAGATTCAGGAACCAATCGCCCCGCAATTCGGCCAGCATGGCTTGGCGGATGGCGTAGACGCCCACGTGGTCGAACCGGCGGTATTTCACCGCGCCGCCGTAGCGCGCCAGCACGGCAGCCGTGTCGTCCGTCGAACCGTCGTCGGCCACGACGATCTCCAGCGGCGGCACCGTTTGCGCCAGCGCGCTGTCGATGGCCTGGGGCAGATAGCGGGCGTAATTGTACGTCGGGATCAGCACCGACACCGTGGGCACGTCAGGATTCATGGACAAATTCTATCTGTGCGGAAGAGGTTTTTCCATTCGATAGTACAGATCCTTTCGGACGCGTCCGAGCGGAATCGCCCAAGGTTCCCGCCATTCCGTTTCCGACAACAGCAAATACCGAACCTTCAACCGGTCCAGGTCCGCCCGGCACAATTTCCACCTGATCATGTCGCGGCTTTTCAGAACCGCTTCACTTTCGTTGCCCGGAACGAGTTCGACCGAAACGTGGGCGTAACGGTTCCAAACCGATGCGAACTTGCGGTCGGGATCAATCGCGAGCCACAAGGCGGTTTGCGCAGTGAAATGGATGCCGTTCACGCAGGCCAGGCCGTTTGCAATCAACAATTGGGCTCGCGATTTTTCGTTGGTCAGCCAGCGACCCGCGCCGAATTCCCGCTGGATTTCCCGGGCACGAGCCGCGACCTGTTTGTGCAGCAGCGGGCTGGCACCGACGCAGAGGGGATGGACGAACGCGCCGGTCAGCAAAGAACACGCCAGATAGCCGCCCAAAAAGAGGAACCGGTTCACGCGCAACAACCCCGCACTCAGCACCCCAAACAGGCCGACTCCTGCGATCAGCATGACGATGCCGGTCGCCGGTTCCGCGTCCGCGAAGTAGTCCCAGGCCTTTTCATCGATGCGCAACAGAATTCCCAAACTCAACAATGCGACAACGAGCCAACCCAGCGTTTTCGGCCAGGACAGGCGCACGGCGCGCCGGCGGCAATGATCGAACGCCTTGAACGTCAACAGCAAGAACACGAAGGACATCCCGACCGGCGCACGATGCGGCGCCACGAGGAAAAGGCCCGTGCATTGGGCCACGGACTCCGGCCAAGTAAAAAGCATCCAGCCGATCAACACGCCGCCATACGCACACAAAACGCACCCGAACCATGGCCGTTTCTTCCCGCCCTGCCGCCAAGCCTGCAGGCCGAGACCGGCCAAAGCAACGAACGGAACCGCATACACGCTGACCACGCAGTTGTTCATGAACTGCACATCCAGGAAAGCAGTGAACAGGCAAAGCAACGCATAGGCGAAAAATCCCACATGTCCTTGGAACGTCCCGCCAAGATACAGGCGGTGGCCCGGATAAGCGGAATGGCGAATGACGTTCAGCGCTTCCCGGTGAACTGCGAGAAAATAGATTCCTTCGGCAACGACCAGTCCCAGCACCACCCCAAGAATGATCATGGCTTGGCAGCGGTTACCGCCCGCCTCCCAGGCGCGCCGCGTCAGATCCGCCGCCAGCAAGAGCCACAGATAGCCCAGCATCAACTGAAACGGCGGATAGAACGAGTACGCGTAGGAGCAGAGCGCGACCAGCAGACCAACGCCCCACAATCCTTGCGCGAGCGGCCGGCGCGCGGCGATCAAACGGTAAAGGCACACGAGCCCGGCGAAAAAATAGAGCAGCAGATACGGCACAGACGTGTCCCACCACTGGGTCGGCGCCCCCCAACAGATGGCCAATGCGCCCACGACGGCCAGGCTTTTGTCCCCACGGGTCCAGATCAGGAAGAACTCCAGCGCGAACAGGAAAAGGCCGAGGTAGCGGATCCACCAGTTCCAGGCCAAGCCGCGTTCGGCGCCGAACAGGAAATAGCCCCAATTGTGCGCTTGGCCGACGGCGGTCCAATCCCAGACGGGACAAGCGGGCATCGCCAAGAACATGTCCATGCCGCCGCCGATGCGGTCGTTGATGCGCGGGAAGAAATCCGGATGGGCGCATTGCGCCAGCACGGCCGGAGTCGAAACCCGCCATTCGTCGCTGCGGATCGCGCGCCACCGGCCGATTTCGTGAAAGCGGTATTCCGTCGTCGCATCCGGGAACAAGACGTCCCAGGCACCCAGCGAAAAGCCGTGGATGTTTCCGAAAACCAGCAAGGCGAAAACGAGCAGTCCAAGGCCCCACCGGAATCGAAACGTCCAAGATCCTCCGTACGCCAACCAAATGGCCCACGCGCGCGCCACGTCAGATCACCTTCCGCGCGCCCGCCAGAATGCGGTCGTACAAGGCCATGACCTCCGCGTCGCTCCGCAGATAATGCCGGCCGTATCCTTTCGCCAGGCTTTCCGGAGAAACGTTCGCTCGATAGGTCCGCGTCTTGCGCAGGATTTCGTCCCGGTCGACGTATTTGTAATGCAGCAGCTTGGCGTGGTTGGAATGGAAGGTCTTGATGCGTCCCTCCGGCCGCGAGCAATGGCAGCCCTGGCTGAAGTGGATTTCCTTCACGCGGTTGGGGTCGAACAAGATCGTCTTGGAATAATGGGAGGCGACGTCCATGCCCGCCTGCACCCGCGCCGTGATGGGCGTGCCGTCGAATTCCGGCAGTTTTTCGCACGCCATCTGGTAGCCGTGGGGCCGCAGCACCGTGTAGCCGTGCCGCTTCATCAAGGCCAGCAGCACGTCCAGGTGCGGATGGTAGAGAAATTCGTCCACGTCGCACACCAGCACGAAATCGGCCTTCCCCGCCGAGGCCTTCCAGGCGTGGTTTTTCATCCGCTCCCGTTCCACGTGCGCGAATTGTCCGCCGGTGTCCAAGGAAACGATCTCCACGTTTGGATGGCCGGCGAGCAACGCACGCGTGGCGTCGGTGGACATGTTGTCGTAGATGAAAAACCGATCCACGAAGGGGCCGTAGTGGGCCATGAAATAGGGCAGGATCCGCTGCTCGTTCCGGCACGGCGCGTACAAATGCACCACCGGCCGCTCCAGCCGCCGCCCCGCAGCGGATCGCGCCATCCGGCGAATGCGCCGCTCCCAAAAGCCATCGAACCATAGGCGGCGGCGCGCCCATTCCGCGCGCCGCAGCAGCCGATAAGCGGCGCCGTCCGTCCATTTCCATGGCGGGCGTCGCCGAACTCCCTCCCCGTTCTGTTCTGGCTGCATCGAATGGTTCTTTCCAAAGAATGCAGGAAAACTGTAAGGCGCCGCCGCCGCGGGAGTCAACGGAGCAACTGTTTGGAATTGAATAAGGCGCCCATTTCCCGGGCATCTCCGGAATTGCAGGTTGCCGCCCGCTGTGACAGGGTAGCGGCGTCGTGGTTTCATCCGCTCCATTTCGCGTTTCCGTCGTCGTTCCGGTCTACAACGCCGAAAAGTACGTGGCGCGCGCCGTCGCTTCCGCCTTGGACCAGCCCGAAGTCGAGGAAGTCCTTCTCGTGGAGGACGATTCTCCCGATCAGGCGCTCGCCGTCTGTCGACGGCTGGAATCCGAAAACCCGGAACGGGTCCGGGTGTTCCGCCATCCCGACGGCAAAAACCACGGCGCCGGCCCTTCCCGCAACCTCGGCATTCGGCACGCCCGCTGTCCCTTCATCGCCTTCCTCGACGCCGACGACTACTATCTGCCCGGCCGGTTCGCGCGCGACGCCGAGTTGCTCCGGGAAGATCCGACGCTCGACGGCGTCTACAACGCCATCGGAGCCGACATTCTGGACGAAGCCGGACGGCAATGGTGGACATCCGGCAAGGAACGCCCCCGCACGACCTGCGTGTGGAGTTCGCCGCCGCCGGAACGGCTGTTCTTCGAAATGCAGCCCGTCGGCAACGGCGGCTGGTTCGTGCTCGACGCCTTGACGGTGCGACGCGAGGTTTTCGACAAGGTGGGCCTGTTTTCCAACTTGCGGCTGGGACAGGACACCTTGCTGGTCGTCCAATTGGCCGCCCTCTGCCGCCTCGCCGGCGGCAACACGCGGGAACCGGTGGCGATGCGCGGCGTGCACGGCGAAAACCGCATCCAGGATCCGCAGAAGATGCTGGCCGCCCGCCGGACCGTCTATCGCGCGTTGCTCGTCTGGGCCCGGCAACGCCGGTTGCCCCGCGCACAGCGCCGGGAAATCCAAGGTTTGAACCTGCGCCTGCTGCACAGCTGGAAAGCGCTGCCGGGCCTGCTCGCGCTCGATCCGCGGCTGGCGTTCCATCCCCGCCTGCGCGACATCGTCCGGGCCCGGCTGCGCAGCCTGTTCGCTCGCCGCCCGGCCTAGCCGCGGCGATTTCGCCGACAGGTTCTTGTTTCTTTCCGCACCGCGTTTTTTTATTCTCGCTGCCGATGACTCAAGCGGAACCATTCGTCGTCTCGGTGGTCATCCCCGTCTACAACGCGGAGAAATTCGTCGCGCGGGCGGTCGCCTCCGCCTTGGCGCAGCCGGAAGTCGGCGAAGTCGTCTTGGTCGAGGACCAGTCGCCCGACCAAGCCCTCGCCGTCTGCCAACGCTTGGCCGCCGAACGTCCCGATCGGGTTCGGCTGTTCCGGCATCCGGACGGCCGGAACCACGGCGCCGGCCCCTCGCGCAACCTCGGCATCCGCCAAGCGCGGTTCCCGTTCATCGCCTTCCTCGACGCCGACGACTACTATCTGCCCGGCCGGTTCGCGCGCGACGCCGAATTGCTGCTGGCCGACGAAACGCTGGACGGCGCGTACAACGCGCTCGGCGTCGAGTTCGTCGATGCGGAAGGCGAGCGCTGGTGGCGGGCGCAGCCCGCGCGCGCCCGCTTGACGACGATCTGGGACCCGCCGCCGCCGGAAGACCTGTTCGTGGAAATGAGCCTGCTCGGCAAGCGCGGGCTGTTTTCCTTCGATGCGGCCACGTTCCGCCGCCGGGCGTTCGAGCGCGGGGGCTATTTTTCCGACCTGCGCCTGTCGCAGGACACGTTGCTGCGCATGCAGCTCGCCGCCAAGTGCCGCTTGGCCGGCAGCCAGACCCGCGCGCCCGTGGCCATGCGCGGGGTGCACGGCGACAACCGCATCCGGCATCCCGAGCGCATGCGCCAAGCCGAGCAGGAAGTCTACGCCGCGCTGCTGGCCTGGGCGCCGACCGCCGGCCTCACCCGCCGCCAACGGCGCGTCTTGCACGACGTCTGCCTGCGCCGCTGCCGCCGCTGGAGCATCACTCGCCGCATCGTCGCCCAGGATCCCCTTCTGTTGCTGCGCGGGCGCACGCTGCTCGTCGTCCTGCGCCGGATGCTGTTCCGGCAGGAAGCGGGCGATTTCTTGTTGCCGGGCTTTTTCCCCGAATTCCGCCGCCGGCTCGCCCACCGGCTCCGCCCGGCGGACGACCATCCAACCCCCGAACCAGGCCGCCCATGACCACGCCGCGCACCGCCGCTCCGCAGCTCTCCATCATCACCGTCAACCGCAACGATCGGGACGGCTTGGCCAAGACCTTGGCCAGCGTCCACGAACAGCAGTCGTTCGCGGCGTGCGAACACCTCGTGATCGACGGCGGCTCCACCGACGGCAGCATCGACGTGATTCGCCGCTACGCCGACCGGCTCGCGCATTGGGTTTCGGAACCGGACGCCGGCATCTACGCGGCCATGAACAAAGGCATCGCCCGGAGCCGCGGCGACTACCTGCTCTTTCTCAATTCCGGCGACTGGCTGGCGCCCGACGTTTTGGCCGCGACGTTCGCCGATTTTCCGGCGGCCGACGTCGCGTACGGCAACCTGCAGTTCATGATCGGCGACCAGCCCGGCAAGTTGTGGGTGCCGCCCGAACCCACCGACCTCAATTTCACGTTCTGGGTCCGCGGCACCCTGCCCCACGGCGCGACCTTCATCCGGCGCCGCCTGCTGGCGGAGCGCGGCTACGACGAAAATTACCGCATCGTCGCCGACCGGGAGTTCTTTTTCCGCACCTACTTGCGGGGCGAAGCCACGTTCGCCCACGTCGATCGGCTCGTGAGCTATTTTCCCCGGGGCGGCATCTCCAACGATCCGCGCCACGCGGAACTTCGGCAAGCCGAACTCGAGCGCCTGTTCCGGCCGCACCTGCGCCCGCTCGACTTGGCGCGGTTCTGCGCCAACCGCACCCCCGACGAAGCCATCCTGGACGAACTGCTGCGGCGCCGCCACGAACTCGTCCGCGCCTCCGCGCCGCTCCGCCGCCAGCTGCGGCGCTGGATCGATTTCTTCTTCTGGCTGCAGCGCCACCGCGCGACCCGCGCCGGCCTGCGGGCCGCCGCGCGCTTCCTGGAGCGCCGCGAGGAACCGCCGCGCCGGCCGCTGTGAGGGACGGAAACGGCCGGTGCCGCCCCGGCCGGCCGCGCGAACGTCACTCGCTCCCGCGCCAGGCCCGGAAGCGGCGGCGCCATTTTTCCGCGGACCCTTTCGCGATCTGGACGAGCTGGAACGCGACGCTCCGATTCCGAATCGCTTCCCACTCGCGCGCGTTCTTCCGAAGCCGACGGCACTCCTCTTCCAGCAATTTCAGGCGCTCGTAATCGCGCAGGACCGCCGCCGGCAAGTGGCGCCGCAGGACGATTTCCTTTTCGCGCGCCAGCCGCTCCGGATCCAGCGCGCTGAGCCCGCCCGCATCGTAGAACGCCACCGGAAAAGGCAGATGCCGGCAAGACCGCCCCGCCACGACCGCGCGCAGGGTGAAATCCCAGTCGGCCATGATCCGCAAGGACTCGTCGTAGGCGCCCAACACGGCGAACAGCTCCCTCTTGTAGAAGATCGCCTGATGGCAAATGCCCTGGCGAATCGCGAAGCAGGCCATCGTCAATTCGTCGGGATAGCGGACTTCCCGCACGCCGCCCTCGGGCGTCGGCCGCAGGACGTTGCCGTACAGCAAATCCGCGTCCGGCCCCGCCGGACCGAACGCGCGCTCCAGCACGCAGCGATCGGCCAGCCAGTCCCCGCTGTTGAGGAAATGCACGTACTCGCCGCGCGCGGCGCGAATGCCCTTGTTCATGGCTTCGTAGACGCCCCCGTCCGGCTCCGAAACCCAATGGGCCAGCCCGTCCGCCCGCGCGCGGATCTCGTCCATGCTGCCGTCCGTGCTGGCGCCGTCGATCACGACGTGCTCGAAATCGCGGAACGTCTGCGCGCGCACGCTGTCCAGCGTCTTGGCCAAGCCGGCCGCCTGGTTGCGGTTGACGGTGACGAAGCTGACCTTGGGCGCGGCCGGGGCGTTCACGTCCGCACGCTTTCATAGGCCCGGACGTGCGCCCGCGCCGTCGCTTCCCACGTGTAGCGCCGCAGGACTTCGTCCCGCCAGGTCGGTTGCACCGGGACGGGCGCCCGCAAGGCTGCCGCCCAGGCGTCGAGGTCCGCGGGATCCACGAACGTCGCCATGCCGTCCGCGATTTCCCGGTACACGGGCACGTCGGACAGGATCAGGCCGGTGCCGCACGCCAGCGCTTCGATCACGGGAATGCCGAAGCCTTCCATCAGGGACGCATGCACCATCGCGTCCGCGCCCGCATAGGCCAGCCGCAACGTCGCATCGTCCACGCGGGGGCGGAAGTGGATGCGATCCAGCAGCCGGGCGGCGACCACCCAGCCGATTTCGTCCTCGGCCAGCGGCTGCCGGCCGCCCAGGATCACCAGATGCCGGTCGGTTTCCCGCGCCGCGCGGCAGAACGCCTGCAGGATCGTGCGGAAATTCTTGTAGTTCTTGCGCGCGCCGACGTGCAGCAGGTAGGGCGCGCCGCCCGTCAGCTGCCGGCGGAATTCCCGCACGTCGGCCGCAGCGGGCGGCGGCAGGACGAACGGCGCGGAAACCGCCGGATAGGCCACGAAGATCCGCGCGGGATCGAGGCCGACGCGTTCCGCGGCCAAATCGCGGGTGGCTTGGGAAATCGCGACGACCGCCGCCGCGCGCCGCAAGACGCCGAACTGGCGCTCCACGAAGCCGTCGCCGTTGGGCCGCAGGAGGGGGAACGCGGCGTCGATGAAATCGTACGCGGTCGCGACGGACGTCGCATCCATCCGCGGCCACCGGGTGTAATAGCTGGTGTGGAACACGTCCGCGCGCCACGCGGCCAGCCGGCCGCGCCAACTCCGGCGCGCGCGCCAGGGCGCATCCGCCGGCGGCGTCGCTTGGGGCGGCAGCAGCAAGTGGCAGCGCACGGGAGCCGAAAGCCGCGCCAGGGCCTTCAGCGTTTCGGTCCAGTAGCGGGTGATGCCTCCGCCCGGATTCAAACGATAGATGATGCCATCGACGTAGACGTTTTTCATGGTTTGATGAAGAGCAGGCCGCACACCCCGGCGCCAGGCATGGCGCCGAACGAGGGATAGGTCCGATAATGGGCGGCGACGTCCCACGGGTCGTCCCAGGTCGCCACGGCGCCCTCCCGCCGCCACCGGGCGATGTAGGCGTGGAAATGGCCGGGCGTCATTTCGCCGAACCATTCCATCCGCGCCGGTTCTTGGCCGATCGTCTCGACGAGGCGCGCGCGAATGGCCGCTTCGTCGTAGAAGCGCTGGAAAAAGTAGCGCGCGGTCGCGGCGTCCCGCGGCTGGGTGCCGTAGGCATCGCGGTCGCGATACTCGTCCCACGCCTGCCGGTCCGTCGGCACCGTCAAAATCAGGCGCCCGCCGGGGCGCACGGCTTTCCACAGCCGCCGGACGGCATCGCGATCGTCGCCGCCGGCGCCCGCGATGTGTTCGATCACGGACAGCGACCAAACCGCATCGTAGCCGCCGGTCGCCGCGTCCAGCGATTCGACGCCGGCCTCTTCCAGTTCGATCCCCGGCCAGCGCAGGAGATCCCGCAGGCGCCGCGTCCGGCGCAAGTCGCGCGCGTCCGGATTCAACATCCGCACCTGCACCTCCGGCAGGCGCCGCGCGACGTCGAAGCTGAACAGGAACGGCGAACTGACGTCGAGGCAGCGCCGGGGCGCGAACCCGTCCTGCGCCAGCGCGCGCCGCGCGAAATCGAACTCGAAATAGCGGGTGCTGCTGACCGGGCACGCCAGCAGCGCTTGGGCCGCCGCCGGATCCCGCCGCCGCAGGCGCCACCCCATTCGGCGGCCCAGGCGATAGAAATCCCGACCCGGCAAATCCAGCTGCCGCGCGCGCGCGAACGCGCGGTGCGCGCGCCAGGCCCCCAGCCAGATCGCCGCCCGCCGGCCCAGGTTTCGCCGCGCGGCCTGCAGCCGCGCGGCCAGCCGCGCACCCAGGCCGGGCCGCGGCCGCTCGGCGGGCAGATAGAGCCGTTCGTATTCGCGGTCCAGCCGGCGGTTGCACTTCACGCGGCGCGGATGCCGCAGGGGAAACGACAGCGCCGTCGCCGGCGCCAACTGCGAATCGCCTTCCGTCGTGTGCGTGCCGCCCGGCCCGAAGCCGATGTTGTCCACGAGATTGGCCGCGGGCACGATGCCAAGCCCGCCATGGGCCCAGCAGGAAAAATTCCACGGATAGTCCCACGTGTCCACCTGCTGCCGGCGATAGGCGGCGACGAGCTGGCTCCAGATGCGCGCCGCGCGCGCGTCGCCCAGGTGCCGCCGGAGCCAGGCGGGATCGGACAGGTGCGGCCAGCGCTCCAGCGTCGGTTCGTACCGCCGCCAGGCCCGGCGCCACGTCGCCCAGCCCCAGATCAGCTGATAGGTCGTGAAAGCGTAGGAATCCCGCCCGCACAAACCCGGGCGGCGATACCCCATGCCGCTGATCGTCGTGACCCGCTCGTCGTCGCGATAGCGTTCGAGCAGTTCGGCGCAATACGGAAAAAACGACGGGTCCGGCAGGCAATCGTCCTCCAGGACGATGCCGGCTTCGACCTGTTCGAAAAACCAAGTGATGGCGGAACTCACCGCGGCCCGGCAACCCAAATTAGTTTCCCTGAAAAGGGTTTTTACCTCGCACGGCCAATCCACCTGCTCGGCCAAGCGGCGGCATTCCCGGCAGGCCGTTTCGTCATCGGGACGATTCGGCCGGGGACCGTCCGCCGCCACGAACAGGCGCGCCGGTCGCGCCGCCCGAATCCGCGCGAACACCTGCCGCGCCAGCTCCGGGCGGTTGAAAACCAGAAACAACACGGGCACGTCGGACGGCGCGGACGTCATGGTTGTTCTTTCGCGGGCAACCCGGCGGCGCGGACCGCCAGCAGGTTCTGGAACTGGAAGATTTCGTTGCGCGGCTGGTAGGGGCCCAGCGGAATCAAGCGCCGCGTGTCCAGCCGGAAAAACCGGTAATCGGGCAGCAGGTCGTAGAAATCCCGCAGGAACACCCGCGCCGCGACGTTCATTTCGTTGAATTCGAACAGGATCGCGCCGATGCGCCCGCCGCGGATCAGGTTTTCCGCCCCCTGCAAGACGGCGAATTCGTTGCCCTCCGTGTCGATCTTCAGAAAATCGATGGTTTCCCACTGCTGCTCGGCGGCCACGGCGTCCAGCGTGCGCAGGCGGATCGTTTCGGCCACGGCGTCCGCGAAGCGATGCATGGAACGCGCCACTTCGGGGTACAGGCTCGCCAGCGAACTGAGATCCTCGCGGGACGAACGATAGATGGGCGCCGTCGCCTCCTGCCGGCCGAGGCCGACGTCGAAGCACCGCACGTCCAGCCCCCGCACGTTCTCCTGCAACTTCGCGAACGTCGCCGCGACGGGTTCGAAGGCGCAGATCGCGGCCGCGGGAAATTGGGCCCGCAGCCGGCGCGCGAACTCGCCGACGTTGGCGCCGACGTCCACCAGCACGGGCTGCGGCCGGGAAATCCAGCGCGGCAGCTCGTTCCGGATCAGGTGTTCCTCGCCCGTGACGTCCAGGTTTTGATATTTCAGGATGCCCATTTCCCGATGGGCCAGGCCGAGCAGATCGATGCCGGCCACGTGCGCCACCTGGCGGATGATCCGCCGGCAGCGCTCCGGTCCGAGGCGCCGGGCGCCCCAACGTTGAAGGGCATCTAGCATTCGCATGGTTGGCTGCTCCATTGGCTGCGGATCAAGACGGCGCAGTGGGCGGGCAGGCCCTTGCTGCCCGTGCCGAAATAGTCGCCGCCTTCAACGACGATTTCCGCGGCGCGGGACACGCAATCCAAGACCTCCGTTTCGCCTTTCGACAGGAACACGGTGGCGAAATACGCGCCCTCCGCCAAGTTGAAATCCCGCACCGCGCATTCGATGCGCGTCGCGGGCGCCTCCAAATTCCGGTTTTCGTTCGTGAAACTGGTCCGCACGAGCCAAACCGTTTCGTCCCGGCGGTCGCGCAGGGCGATGCTGGCCACGACGTTCGTCAACGGCGCGACGCCGGCGCCCAGCTGGCACTCCAGGCAAAATCGATAGGACCGCCCCGACTGCAGCACGGCTTGGCGCCGGCCGGTCTCGTCGACGACGTAGAAATCCGCGACTTTCGCGCGTCCCGAGCCCGAACGATCCTGGCGTTCCCGGAGCGGCACGACCTTGGCGCCGTTTTCCAAGGCCTCCAGATAGCCGCGGATCACGTCCGCGCAGGGCCCCAGGCGCGCCAGTTGGCCGTCCTTCAGCCAGATCGCGCGGGAACAGAGGTGTTCGACGGCGGCCATGTTGTGGCTGACGAACAGGACGGTGCGGCCCTGCCGGGCGACGTCGTCCATCTTGCCGAGGTTTTTTTTTTTTTATTAGTCGTCGACCTAGTTCTACACCTCGTCCACCAGCAGGATTTCCGGCTCCAGATGCGCCGCCACCGCGAATGCCAACCGCACGTACATCCCGCTCGAGTAGCGCTTCACCGGCGTGTCGATGAACTTCTCGATCTCCGAAAACGCCACGATTTCGTCGAATTTCGCCGCGATTTCGCGCTTCTTCATGCCCAGGATCGTCCCGTTCAGGAAGACGTTCTCCCGCCCCGTCAGCTCCGGATGGAACCCCGTGCCCACTTCCAGCAGCGACCCCACCCGGCCGTTGATGACGGCTTCGCCGGTCGTCGGCTCCGTGATCCGCGTCAGAATCTTAAGCAGCGTGGCCTTGCCCGCCCCGGTGCGCCCGATGACGCCGACCACCTCTCCCGGCTGCACCTCGAACGACACGTCCCGCAGCGCCCAGAACTCCGGATTGCGCTCCCGCGGCTTTTCGCCGAGCTTGCCCATGTGCGCCGCCGGATCCCGGCCGCGCAGCTTGAGCCAGCCATAGCGCAGCTCGTCCCCCAGCGTCCGGCGGTTGATCTCTCCCAGCCGGTACATCTTCGAGAGATTGCGGACGGAAATTGCGGGAATGCTGGATTGCATGATCAATTGAGATTGCGGGATTGCTTGAGGGGAGAAGAACAGCCTCTTTTAATGGAGGCAAAAAGCCGAAGCAATTCATCTGCTTCCGACATCAATGGGGCCAGAACCTTCTGGCTGGCGCAAGGAGCAGGATGGAGATCGGACAGCGCTTCCAGCCAAAACAGCGTTTCGTCTGCTTCTTTTTCGACGATCCCGATCTTGTGCGCAAAATCCGCGGCGGATTCGGCCCGCGTGGCTTCGCGATAATTGGCCCCCATGGACGCCGCCGATTTGCCCAATTGGAAAGCAATCACCTGGGTCGAAATCGCCTTGGACAGTTCATCCACGAACTTGAAAACCTGGACCGCGAACGTTCGAGTCCGGGTTTTCAGCCATTTCTTGAATTCCGCCTTGTCCATCCGCTCACTCATGTTTTGTTCCCGCAATCCCGCACTTCTGCAATCATTGCATTCCCGCAATCCCACATTCCCACAATCTTGCACTCCCACAATCTTTCGCTTCCCGCTCACGCCACGTCCACGAACGTGCGCTGCGCCCGATTGAACGCCAGCAGCCCGATCGCCAGCAGCACCAGCGCCGCGGCCGTGCCGGCCGCGGCCTGCGCGACGGCGAAGGTGCCGTGGCCGGTCAGGCAGCGGCGCGTCGCCTCCACGACCCAGGCCATCGGATTGACCGCCACGATCCAGCGCCATTGTTCCCCGACCGAACTGGAGGGATAAATGACCGGCGAGGCGTACATCCACAGTTGCGACAGAAACGGCAGGAAAAACTTCACGTCTCGATAGCGGATCGTCGTGGAAGCGAGCAGCAGGCCCATGGCGACGCCCAAGATCGCCGCCACGACCAGCACCGGCAAGAATCCCAGCATGTGCCAGGCCGGCGGCAACGCGACGCCCGCCCGGAACCGATAGTACAGCCAAAATCCCAGGAACATCGCGAAATTCAAGCCCAGCGTCGCGACATTGGCCAACACCTTCACCACCGGCACGCACAGGCGCGGAAAATAGACCTTCCCGAACAAAGCCACGTTGCCCGTCAGCGTGCCGGCGATGGAATTCATGCAGTTCGCGAAGAAATTCCAGGCCAGCATGCCGCCCATGTAGAACAGGATCGGCGGCACGCCGTCCGTGCCGATCTTCGCGATGTGGCCGAACACCACGGTGAACACCAGCGTCGTCAGCAGCGGCTGGATCACGAACCACGTCGGTCCCAGCACGCTTTGCTTGTAGGCGGAGGTCAGATCCCGCTGAGCCATGATCCCGATCAGGTCGCGGTATTCCCAGATTTCCCGGAAATCGATCCGCCACCAAGGCACATTGGCTCGAATGAGGGTCGGTCGCATCTCGTTTCATCCCAATTTCGCGAACCATTTCACCAGCGGATTTCCCAGCAGGCGCTCCGCCTGCCGGTTCAGGTCGCGCACCCGCTTCACGCGCGCGGCCAGAAAGCGCGCGCCCGCTTCCCGCTTCAAGCCCGCCAGCGATTCTTCCGCGGCCTGCAAGTCCGCATCGAGCGCGACGGCCTTCGCGCGGGCGAACTTCAGAATGCCGTGCCGCAACGCCGAACCGACGTCGTCCGCGCTGCGGTAGTAGCGCTTGCGGTCGCCCGCCTTCCGCACCCGGTGGATCAAGCCCAGCCGTTCCAACTGCGCCGCCGCCAGGCTCACCGCCGCCTTGCTCAGGCGCAATTCGCGCTCCAGCGCATCGAGCGACGCCTCCCGCGGCGTCAAATACAGGTTGGCCAGCACTTCGCCCGCCACCCGGTTGAAGCCGAATTCCTGCGCCAGCCGACCGCCCGACGCCACCAGCCGCGACTTGATCGCGGCTTCATCGGCCAGGGTTGGAAGGGACGGTTCGGTCATGGCAACTTGAACTTTTATGATTTCATAAAAGTTACTGGTTCCCGGCGCGGTTGTCAACCCGCGGCGTTCAATTCATCTTGAACCAGGAATAGATCAGGGAGTTCAGCAGAACGGGCTGGCGGTCGGTGCCGCCGAGGCTCTTCACCAGCGTCGCGCCGGTCTGGGACGACAAGACGTACCATTTGCCGCCGGCGGGATGATACACGGCCAGGTCGGCCTTCCCGTCGCCGTCGTAGTCCGCCGGCACCGGCAGCGTTGCCGACCAGCCGAAGCCCTGCGCGAGGCCGCCCCCGCCGCTGTACGCGATCTGCCACGTCCCGTTGGCGCGCGTGAACGTCGCGCAATCGGCTTTCCCGTCGCCGTCGTAGTCCGCCGGCACCGGCAGCGCCTTGCCCCCGCCCAAATGGACCACCCCGCCGCTGGATAGGTACCAGTTTCCGCTCGCGGGATGGTACGCCGCGATTTCGACCGCCCCGTTGCCGTCGTAGTCCGCCGGCACGGGAACCACCGCCGACCAGCCGTACGCCAAGTTGTAGTCCGTCCCGCTCTGGCTGTACCGGAAGTACCACCGCGCCGTGGGCCGGTAAAACACCGCCAAGTCCGCCCGCCCGTCGCCATCGTAGTCCCCCGGCAACGGAATCGTCGCCGACCACCCGAACGACTCGACGCGGTCGCCCGCGGACGATTGGCGGACGTACCACTTGCCGCCGGCCGGATGGTACACCGCCAGGTCCACCGTGCCGTCCCCGTCGTAGTCCGCCGGCACCGGCACCGTCGCCGACCACCCGAAGGCCGTCGTCGCGCTGCCGCCGCCGCTGTACGCGAAACCCCAGTTCCCGTTCGCCGGCCGGTACGTCGCCGCGTCCGCCGCCCCGTCCCCGTCGAAATCGGCCGCCACTTCCGGCAATGCGACGCCCGGCAACTGGGTCACAACGCACGTGCGAACCACTCCGCCGCCGGCAACGACGATGGCGCCGTAGCGGTAGGCGCCGGCGTTTGCGGCCACGTCGTAGACGACGGTGCCGTTGCCGCTGCCCGAACTTCCTCCGGAGATCGACAGCCAGGGAGCGGTGGCCGCCGCCGTCCAGTCCACGGTGGCCGACACCGCGAGCGACACGCCGTTGGCCCCAGCCGCCGCCAGATTGGTGCTCGCGGGCGACAGAATCGGCCTCACCACGGGCGCGCCGCCGCGGGGACTGTCGTTTCGCCAAACGTGCAGCCGCGCATAATCGTCGTAGGCGATGCCGGCGAGATCCAAATCGCCGTCGCCGTCGAGATCGATCAGCCGCGCGCCCAGATGGTTCTCTTCACCCGATCCGACCAGATGCTCCGAGAAAGCGCCGGATCCGTCGTTGCCGAACACGCTGATGCGCTTGTCTCCCCGATGTTCGGCCAAGACGAGATCGAGATCGCCGTCCCGATCCACGTCGCCGCCGTCCATGCTGTTGAGCGTGTAGCGGGTGGTCACCCAATGGCGCGTCCAATTGCCGTTGGTGGGCGAAGCGGCGGGCTGCTCCCACCAATAGGCCAGCGCGTCCGGAAGGCTTCCGGCGTTTTCTTCGGTAACGGCGACGTCGGGGCGTCCGTCGCCGTTGAAATCGCCCGCTTCGCAGCGATCGGGCCAATCCGCCTCCGCGAACGTGCCCACGACGAAAACCGGCCAGGGACTCGAGCCGTCGCCCGGGTTGCGCGCCCATTTCACCTGTTTGCTGGCGCCGCCGGTGAACGCGAGGTCGAGGCGCCCGTCGCCGTCGAAATCGGCCAAGTCCACGCCCTCGTCGGAATCGTTGGCCGCAATCCATACCCGCGGCCACGCGCCCGCCGCCGGGTTCGCGGGGACCGTGAAATAGCAGGGGCCTTGGGAGGTCGAAATCACGATTTCCGGCCGGTCGCCGGCCGCGATCTGGGCCAAGCGGCTGCCTTGGAATCCGGCGGGATGTTCGCTGTTCGGCACTTCACCGAATTTCACGACCGCATGCCAATCGGTGCCGGCGGCGTCCTGCGCTTCGTACCAGTACAAGTCGATCCGGTTCGCTGCGGAATTCGGGCGCATGGCAAGCCAATCCGCGCGGTCGTCGCCATCCACGTCGAGGGCTTGGAACAGGTGGATGTCGGCATCCACCGTCGTTTGGATCCACGCGCCGGTCAGGCTGCCGCCGGGATTCCGATAGAGATATCGCCCGCTGGCCACGTCTTGGTCGCCGTCCGCATCCACGTCGGCGAACGCCATCCCGAAGGTGCGCTCGTGCCGATCGGACACCCTCACGTACCGCCAAAAATCGAGACTGGGCGGGCCGCCGGCGTTGCTGCGGTAAACGTAGGACGGCGCGGCGTTCCAATTCACGACGCCCACGATGTCGAGATCGCCGTCGTTGTCGACGTCGCCGAGTTCCGCGCTGTAGCTGCCTTCGCTCTGGATGATCTGCGGGGTCCAGGATGCGCCGGCCCCCGCGTTGAGGAACAATCGCAGCCCGCGGTGCGTCGACTGGGGCATGCCGCCCGTCAAGACGTCCCGATCGCCGTCGAGATCCGCGTCGTACACCTGCAACGTGTGGGCGTAATCGACGATCGCCACCGGGTGGGCGCTCCAGGCGCCGTTCGCGCGGCGATACCACGTGACGGCATAGCCGGCCCGCTCGGAATGGGAAAACGCGACGTCGTTGGTCCCATCGCCATCCACGTCGCCCACCGCCACCTTGCAGGAATTGGCGGTCCAATCGCCGGTCTGGTCGTACCACTGCGAATCGATGGATTGGTACGCGTAGTTGCCCGCGCTCCGGCAGGCGGCCGGAGCGTTGGGCGTGGCGAACCAAAAACCGTTGAGAACCACGTCGAGATCGCCATCCATGTCGAGATCGCCGAGTTCCATGCCTTCGTGCGCCCCATGGACGAGCCGCACCTCCGTCCAGCGATTCGTTTCGTTGAACCAGATCTGGGTCAGGGAATCTTCGCGATACACGAGATCGAGCCGGCCATCTCGATCGAGATCGCCGACCGCGATGTCCTTGCCGTACGACGGACTGACGCCGACGATCCGCACCGTCCAGCTGGCGCCGGAACCAAGGTTTTCGATCCAGGCCGCCCGGCCTTCGCCGTCGTCCGTCGGTCCCCGTCCCAAGCGGACCACGAGATCGGCGTCGCCGTCGCCATCCACGTCGGCCACCTTGAAATCGTCGGCGCGCGTATAGCCATAGGTGCCCGACAGGGCGAACAGCGTTCGCCGCGTCCAATCGGGCGCTTGAAACCATTCCACGGTGGTGCCTCCGTCGCCGACGGCCACGACGTCGTTCAGGCCATCGCCGTTCACGTCGCCCACGTCGCGCTCGTAGGCCACGTAGGAATCGTCGAGCACCACTTGCGGAAAATTCAGGTCGGCGCCGGCAATGCCGGGAAACGCCATGGTTGCGGCCATCCAGATCTTCCATTTTCCATTCACGCCGATTTCTTTCATGTTGCGTGACGACTATTGAAAGTCCGGCCGCACAATTCAATTCATTTTGAACCAGGAATGAATGAGCGAATTCAGCAGGACGGGCTGGCGGTCGGAGCCGCCGAGGCTCTTCACCAGCGTCGCGCCGGTCTGGGACGACAAGACGTACCATTTGCCGCCGGCGGGATGATACACGGCCAGGTCGGCCTTCCCGTCGCCGTCGTAGTCCGCCGGCACCGGCA
>CAYTEK010000004.1:0-50817 GCA_964436715.1 uncultured Verrucomicrobiota bacterium
TGTCCCCCGGAAATCTTTAATAATCTCCGTTTTGCTTTGATGAGCGGCGATGTGGAGCTGGCGGCGGCGAACCTTTTCAATTCGCTTGAGCCGACGGTTTTCGCAAAGTATCCGTTACTGGAGCTGTTGCGGGACCGGCTGAAAGGCGAAGGCGCGTTGGGGGCTTTGTTGTCCGGCAGCGGCGCATCGTTGTTTGCCATGACGCGGACCGAAGCGCAGGCCCGGGATTTGGACCGGCGGATTCGGGAGGTCATGGGGTCAGGGCTGTGGAGCCGGGTGGCCCGGATATTGCCCGATGGTGTAATGGCAGCACACGGCCCTTTGGAGGCCAGAGTCTAGGTTCAAATCCTAGTCGGGCAACCATTGCGCCGGACGAAGAACGAAACCAGGAAACGAACGACATGGAAAACCACATCAAGATTTTTTCGGGAAATGCGCACCGGCCGCTGGCGGAGAAGATCGCGGCGCGGGTCGGCATTCCTCTGAGCGTGGCCAGCATCGGCCGGTTCCCCGACGGGGAAATTTCCGTGATCTACGAAGAGACGGTGCGGGGGCGCGACGTGTTCATCGTCCAGCCGACGGCCATGCAGCCCAACGAATACCTGATGGAGCTGCTGATCATGGCCGACGCGGCGCGGCGGGCCTCGGCCAAGCGCATCACCGCGGTGATGCCGTTCTTCGCCTACGCGCGCCAGGACCGCAAGGACCGGTCGCGCGTGCCGATTTCCGCCAAGCTGGTGGCGAACCTGCTGGTGGCCGCGGGCGTGAACCGCGTGCTGACGGTGGACCTGCATTCGCCGCAGATCCAGGGCTTCTTCGACATCCCGGTGGATCATCTCTACGCGGCGCCGCTGATGGTGCGCTACCTGCGCGAGCAGTTGCCGCCGGAGAACCGGGTCGTGGTGGCGCCCGATCCGGGCGGCCTGAAGATGGCCTATTCCTATTCCCAGCTGCTGGGCGCGGGCCTCGCGCTCGCGGGCAAGCACCGCACGTCGGCGACGGAAGTCGAGGCCATCGAGCTGGTCGGCGACGTGAAGGGCAAGGACTGCATCCTGACCGACGACATGACCACGACCGCCGGCACGCTGTGCTCGGCCGCCCGCCTGGCGAAGGACCACGGCGCGAAATCCGTGCGCGCGGTCGTCAGCCACTGCCCGATCACGCCGCTGGGCATCCAGCGCCTCAAGGAATCGCCGATCGAGGAACTGATCACCACCGACACCATCCTGCCGCAAACGGGCTGGAACGGCTTCGCCATCACCGTGCTGACGGTCGCGGACCTGCTGGGCGACGCCATCAAGCGGATCTACGGGGACGAGTCCGTCTCCAAGCTGTTCGAGATTCATCAAGGGAGAACGCAATGAAAGAAACGAAACTGACAGCGAAGACGCGCGCGGAGAAGGGCAGCGCGTCGGCCGGCCGCCTGCGCCGCACGGGATGGTTCCCGGCGGTGGTGTACGGCGAGGGTCGCCCGGGGTTGGACGTCCAGCTGAACGAGCACGATTTCGTGGTGATGCTGCGGACGCACCGCAGCGAGAACATGATCGTGGATCTGACCGTGGAAGGATCGGCCAAGCCCCTGAAGGTCATGCTCAAGGCCATGCAGCACCATCCGCTGACGGGCCGGGTGATCCACGTGGACTTCTACGAAGTCTCGATGACCCGCAAGATCCAGATCGACGTGCCGGTCAAGCTGGTCGGCGTGCCGACGGGCGTCGCGAACGAAGGCGGCATCCTGGAGCACGTGCTGCGCACCCTGACGGTGCAGTGCTTGCCCGGCGACATGGTCGACGAGTTCGCGCTGGACGTGGCGGACCTGCACATCGGCAAGACGCTGCGCGTGCGGGACGTGAAGGCGGAGGGGGCTAAGTACACGCGGCTGCGCCACCCGCACCCGGTGGTCGCCGCGGGCGCCGCGCCGCGCACGGAGTCGTAAGAGACGGCCGCGGCCGAGGCCGGCGCCGCCACCGCCGCCGCCGGACCGGAAGTTCTGACCGAGAAGAAGGAAGAGGAAGGCGAAGAAGGCGAGGAGAAGGGCAAGGCGGCCGGCAAGGACGCCAAGGCCCCTGCGGCGAAGGAAGCCGCCAAGGCCCCCGCCGCCGAAAAGAAGGAGAAGAAGTAAGCCGTTGGAGACGGCGGCGAGCGGAAGACGCGCATGAAGCTGGTGGTTGGGCTGGGCAATCCCGGACGGGCCTACGAGCACACGCGGCACAATGCCGGGTGGCAGGTTCTGGACGAGTTTGCGCGGCGGCGGCAGGCGACGTTTCGGCGTTCCTGGTGCCGGCCGGTCCAGACGGCCAAGACGGCGTTGGAAGGCGCGGGTTCGCTGCTGCTGGTCAAACCGCTGACGTACATGAATCTGAGCGGCAACGTCCTGCCGGCGCTGATGCGCCCGGCGGGGCTGGCCGCAAAAGACTTGATCGTGGTGGCCGACGACGTCAACCTGCCCTTGGGCAAGTTGCGGATTCGGGCCCGCGGCGGCGCCGGCGGACACAACGGGCTGAAATCGGTGATCGCGCGCCTCGGCACGGAGGATTTCGTCCGGGTGCGCGTCGGAGTTGGAGAAGAGGAAGAAGGAAAGAGCTTGAAGGATCACGTGCTGGAGCGAATGGGCGCCGAGGAGCGCCGGGCGCTGGCGGACGCCGCCGGACGCGCGGCGGACGCCTTGGAATGCCTGCTCGTCCACGGAGTGGACGGCGCGATGAACCGGTTCAATTGAGGAGGCAGGAAGTGAACAAATACGAGGCGATGATCATCTTTCAGGAAAACCTGAAGGAAACGGATTGGGACGGCGCGGTCGAAGCCGTGCGCGCGGAGATCGAGAAGCTCGGCGGCAAGACCACGAGCAGCACCCGGCTGGGCAAGCGCGATTTCGCGCGGCCCATGCAGAAGCGGACGAGCGGCCACTACGGCCTGATCGCCTTCCAGCTGGCGGGCGACAAGGTGGCGGCCCTGCAGGCGCGCCTGAAGCTCGACGAGCGCGTGTTCCGCGTGCAGGTGGTGGCGGCGCCGGCCGTCGTCCCGCCGAAGAAGAAGGAAGCGGGCGATGGCGTCGCTGAATAAAGTGATGCTCATCGGGAACCTCACGCAGGATCCCGAAGTGCGGCGGACGACGTCGGGCACGGCGGTGTCCACGCTGCGCATGGCCGTCAACGAGTCGTTCCAGAACAAGAACGGCGAAAAGGTCGAGCGCACCGTGTTCCTGGACGTGGACGTCTGGGACCGCCAGGCCGAAACGTGCCAGCAGTACCTGTCGAAAGGCTCGCCCATCTTCGTCGAGGGCCGCCTCCAGATGGACAGCTGGGACGACAAGGAAACCGGCCAGAAGCGCTCGCGCCTGAAGGTGCGCGCCGAACGCGTGCAGTTCCTCAGCGGCCCGCGCCGCGACGGCGCCGTGCGCGACGCCGCCCCGGCCGCGCCGGCCCCGGCCTACGAAGAACCGCTGGCCAAGCCGGCGACCGACGAAGACATTCCCTTTTAAACCACGGAGCAGAGAAACATGAAGACAGACAAGAAAAAACGGCCCTCGCGCCGCGACTCGAAGACGGACGAACCGGCGCGCGCGCGTGCGCGCATGCTCAAGGCCGATCAGGTGGTCGATTATCGGGACTACGAGTTCCTGCGCAAGTTCATGACCGAGCGCGGCAAAATCACGCCCGGCCGCATCACCGGCGCGAACGCGAAGCAACAGCGCCAGGTCAAGCGCGCCATCCGGCGCGCGCGCGTGATGGGATTGCTGCCGTAGGCGGCGGAAAGGCGAACGTGCCATGGGTAAATCCATTGAAGTGATCTTGCTGAACGACGTGCCCGAGCTGGGACGCTCCGGCGACACCTGCCGCGTGCGCGCGGGCTACGCCCGGAACTTCCTGTTCCCGAACCAGCTCGCGACGACGATGACGGCCGGCACGAAGCGGCTCATCGAAAAGAAGCGCGCCGAGGCGGTGGTCCGCCTGGCGAAGGAAAAGGAAGAAGCCGAAGCGCTGCTCCAGAAGCTGGAACAGCTGACGGTGACCTGCTCCGTGAAGGCCAACGCCGACGGGCGCCTCTTCGGCTCCGTCAGTCCGGCCGACGTGCTGGCGAAGCTGGCCGCCGCCGGCTACGCGCTGACCAAGAAGCAGCTGGCGATGCACGAGCCCTTCAAGGCGCTGGGCGACCACGAAGCCGCCCTGCAGCTGCACCCCGAGGTGCGCGGCAAGCTGCAGGGGACGGGCGGCGCCGAACAGGGGGCGGCGGCCCCGGCGGACGCGGAATCGCGGCGGCCGGAACGTGGCCGGGGCGGGAGAGGCGGGCGCGGGCGCCCGGGCGCCCCGGCCCGGAGACCGCGTCCCGCCGCACAGCGAGGATGCCGAACGGGCCGTGCTGGGCTGCGCCCTGCAGGACGCCGCGCGCATCCTCGATCTCTGCATCGAGCGGCAGTTGTCGCCCGACTCGTTCTACGTGCAGCGCCACCAGAGTCTCTACGAGACGATGCTGGCCCTGCACGACGCCCGCAAGCCGGTCGATTTCGTCACCGTGGCCGAGCGCCTGCGGGAGACGAACCTCCTCGACGCCGTCGGCGGCGAGGACGAGCTGGCGCGCCTGATCTCCGGCACGCCGACCACGGCGCACGCCGAATACTACATCCAGCGCGTCTACGAAAACCACCTGCTGCGGCGCATCATCGCCGCCGCCCGCGACGTCACCGAGGGCTGCTACCAGGGCGACGCGGACGCGGAGGCGCGCCTGCACGAGGCCGAAGAGGCGTTCTTCCAGCTGAGCGAAAAACAGGGCGGCGCCGAACGCACCTGGAAGCAATTGATCGATCTCGAGGCGAAGGAAGTCGAACGCCTCATCACGGAAAAGAAGGGGCTCACGGGGATTTCCACGGGCTTCATCGACATCGATCGCCTGCTGCTGGGCATGCAGCCCGGCGACTTGATCGTGCTGGCCGCCCGGCCGTCGATGGGCAAGACCTCGCTGGCGCTCAACATCGCCGAAAACGTGGCGCTGGGCGCCCGCAACCAGCCGCCGAAGCCGGTCGCCGTGTTCAGCCTGGAAATGTCGGCCGAATCCCTCGTGCGCCGCATGGTGTGCTGCCACGCCGGCGTGCCCGCGCAGAACCTGTCCACCGGCAACGTGGGCCGCGAAGAACACCGCCTGCTGGTCGATGCGATGGACGTGCTGGCCAAGGCGCCGATCTACGTCGACGACACGGCGGGCCTCGAAGCGCTGGACCTGCGCGCCCGCGGCCGCCGCCTGAAGCGCAAGCACGGCGTCGAGTTCATCGTGGTGGACTATCTGCAGCTGATGAATTTCTCCAAGTTCGCCGCCGAAGGCCGCCAGCGCGAAACCGCCGCGATTTCGCAGGCGCTGAAGGGCATGGCCAAGGAATTGAAGGTGCCGGTGCTGGTGCTGAGCCAGCTCAGCCGCGCTCCCGAAACGCGCGACAAGACCGCCAAGCCGAAGCTCTCCGACCTGCGCGATTCCGGCGCGATCGAACAGGACGCCGACGTCGTGCTGCTCCTGCGCCGGCCGTGCAAGTACGAGGCGGAAAAGGAATTCGAGGACAAGCGCCGGGCGATCGTGGACATCGCCAAGCACCGCAACGGACCGACGGGCGAACTGAGGCTGGATTTCGACGACCGGTTCACGAAGTTTTCCAACCGATTGCAGGCCGACGACGGCGCAGGAGCGGACGTATGAACGGACGGACGAAGGACGGCGGGCGTCGCAGGGTCTTCGCGCTGGCTGCGGCGTGCGCGCTGGCCGCGGGCGCGGCCGGCGCCGCGCCGCTGCGCGACGTCCGCGTCGCGCCGATCGGCCCGGTGCCGGTCAACGCGGAGCAGGTCTTGGCGCAGGTGAGCGCCCGCGTGGGCCAGGAACTGGATCGTTCCGCGATTTCGGAGGACATCCGGGCGCTGCAGAAATCGGGCGCCTATTCCTATGCGGAGGCGCGGCTGGAAGCGGCGGCGGACGGACCCATTCTGACGTTCCACGTGCAGGGCAAGCCGAAGATTCGCCGCCTGACGGTGACCGGCGCGGACTCCATCGGCAACAAGAAGGTCAAGAACCTGATGGAAGTCGGCTCCGGCGACCGCGCGGACGACGCGCTGCTGGGCCTGAAGGCGCAGAAGGTCCGCGACCATTATCGCAAGGAATACTATCCCGACGCGCAGGTGACCTGGACCTTCGCGCCCGTGCCGGACCAACCCGAATTCACGGACGCGAACATCGTCGTGGCGGAAGGCAAGCGCGCCGTCGTGCGCAAGATCCGTTTCGTGGGCAACCGGCACGTTTCCGCGCGCGACCTGCGCAAGACGATGACCCAGAAGCAGGCCAACTGGCTGTCCATCTTCACCAGCGCCGGCATGTACGAACCCGGCGCCTTGGCAGCCGATCGCGAGACGGTCCGCAAGGTCTTCATGGACAAGGGCCATCTCGGCGCCGTCGTCGGCGAGCCGGAAGTCGCCTACGTCGGGCGCAAGAAGATCGACATCACCTTCCGGGTGACTGAAGGCCCGGTCTACAAGCTGGGCGCGTGGCGGATCGGCGGCCTGACGCTGTTTCCGACGAACGACGTGGCGCGCGGCGTCGCCGTGCCCGTCGGCGCGATCGCCTCCCTGGCCGCCATCGACCGCAGCGCGGAAAACATCCGCGACTACTACGGCTCCCGCGGCTACATCAAGACCGCCGTGGATCCGCGGGTGACGCTGGACACGAACGCGGCGACCGCCGCGGTGTCCTACCAGGTCAAGGAAGGCACCTTGGCCTACGTCCAGAACGTCGAAATCCGCGGCAACGCGCAGACCAAGGACAAGGTCGTTCGCCGCGAAATCGGCGTGGCGCCCGGCGAGATCTACAACGAGGTCAAGGTCCGGTCGAGCGAGAAGCGCCTGCAGAACCTGAACTACTTCTCTTTCGTGCGCGCCTTCCCGGAAGACACGGCGGTTTCGAACCGGTTCAACCTGATCTTCGACCTCGAAGAACAGCGGACCGGCCAGTTCACCGTCGGCGCCGGCATCTCGAGCGTGGACGACGTCATCGGCTACGTCGAGCTGACCCAAGGCAACGTCGCCCTGTTCGGCTGGCCGCACTTCCGCGGCGGCGGGCAGAAGCTGCGCCTGCGCGCGCAGATCGGCAGCGAGCGGTCCGACCTGGAATTGTCGCTGATCGAACCGTGGTTCCTGAACCGGCGGCTGTCGCTGGGCCTGGACCTGTTCCGGCGCGACGCCCGCTATCTCAGCGACGAATACGACCAGACCACCACCGGCGGCTCGCTCACGCTGGGCCACCGCTTGTTCTCGCCCTTCAACCGCCTCAACTGGATCTACGGGCTGGAAGACATCGACATCAGCGACGTCTCGACCAACGCCAGCGACCTCATCCAGCAGGAAAAAGGCGGCCGCCTGAAGAGCTACGGCACGCTTGAACTCGTGCGCGACACGCGCGACAGCACGTTCATCGCCACCCGCGGTTTCCGCGGTTCCGCTTCGGCGACGCTCGCCGGCGGGCCGTTCGGCGCCGACGAGGATTCCTACCAGTTCCAACTTCGCGGCGCGCGGTATTTCCCGCTCTGGTTCGACCACGTGCTCTGCCTCCGCGGCTGGACTTCGCTGATCCACGAATACGGCGATTCGGACCGCGTGCCGATCTTCGACCGCCTGTTCGCCGGCGGGCCCCGCACCGTGCGCGCCTTCAAGTACCGCAAGGTCGGCCCGAAGGACGAGGACGAAGAGGCGCTCGGCGGCCGTTCCGCCGCGACGCTCACGGCGGAATACACTCTGCCGGTGGTGGAGAAGGTCCGCCTCGCGTTCTTCTACGACGGCGGCATCGTCTGGCAGGACGTCTTCGAAAAGGACGAGGAAAGCCCCGAAGTCGGCGACGGCGTCTACTGCGACGGCTACGGCCTCGGCGTGCGCTTCGACTTCCCCGGCTTCCCGATCCAGCTCGACTACGCCTGGCCGATCAACACCGACGATTATCTCGGCGATTCCGGCCGCTTCAGCTTCACCATCGGCTACACCTACTAGGCCCGCGCCGCCTTTTTTCCCTGCGGCGGGGCGCCGCCGGAAGCCGGCCGGCGGAGCGCAAAATCTTTTGAACCTTTTGGGGGGCTTCGGCGCTTTACTCCATGCGGCGCAGTCTGGTCCGGCGAACGCGGCGGTTTTTCCCGCCTCCGTTCTGCGGCGGCGCGCCCGACGGCGGAACGGCGCTTGAAAAAGAACGGAATCAGGTCGAAAAGCGGCTTCACCATGGTCGAGATGGTGGTCGTCGTGGCCTTGTTGGCCATCGTGGCGCTGCTGGTCGTCCAAAGCGTCGGCCACGTGCGCGCCGAAGCCGAAGACACCGTGGTCAGGTCCAACTTGCAGGCCATCCGCGACGCGTTTTGCGGCACGGTCGGCGCCCCGGGCTTTTTGGCCGACATGCAATGCGTGCCCGGCTTTTCGAACCGCTGCCTGCGCATCGGGAATCTGCTGGAAGCGCCGACGAATCTTCCGGCAGGCACGAACTACGACCGCCTGGCGCGGCGCGGCTGGCGCGGACCCTACGTGCAGAACGCGCGACGGGTGGACAACACCAACGCCGCGCGGCGGGGCCTGTTCCCGGCGCCCGACGACCGGCGATGGGAGACGGACGCGACGTTCGCGGAACGCCGATTTTATCCCGCCGCCGGCGATTACGGAACCACCAACGATCCGGCGCTGGCCGATCCGTGGGGCAATCCGTTCGTGCTGCAAATGCCGACGAACGATTTGGACGATGCCGAGCTGTTGCGCTACGCCCGGGTGGTGTCGGCGGGACCCGACGGCGAACTCGACACTCCTTGCGACAAACTGGCCGGAATGGCGACGGGCGGCGGCGTCGCGAATCGCGGCGACGATTGGGTGCTCTTCCTGAAGCGGGCGGACGTGTATGAGTCCGAATAGTTCCGCCTCCCAGGCCGGATTTACGCTGCTGGAACTGGCCTTGGTGCTGGCGATCCTCGGCGTGCTGACCATGCTGGCCGTGCGGGAAATCGGCCAAGTGCAGGACCAGCAGCGCTTCGAAGCCAGCCAACGGACGCTCGAAGCCGTGCGGGACGCCGTCTGGGGCGCGGCGGACGATCGGGCGCCGGACGGATCGGGCGTGCGCGCCGGGTTCGTCGCCGACGTGGGCCGCCTGCCCGCGCGCCTCGACGAATTGTGGACCAACGCGACCGGCATGCTCGACTTCGCGCTGCGTTCGGGAGCTGGGGATGCCGAAGTTCGGGTTCCGGGCGGCTGGCGCGGGCCCTACCTGCGGTTGCCGTGGAATGCCACGAACCTGCTCGATGGCTGGGGCAACGCCTGCGTCTGCACGAATCCAGCGCCGGACGTCTGGCGCGTCGCGCCCGGTCCGGAAAGCGGTACCAACGCGGGTCTTTTCGTCGAATTCAACGAGAACGAAGTCGCCGCCTGGGTCTGGGGACAGGTCGAAGTGGACACCAATCTGCTGGCGTCCGGCGCCTGCACCGTGCGGATTCGGGTGTTCGGGCCCGAGGGCGGCTGCACGGAGGCGTCCGGCCTGGCCATCGACCTCGCGACCAACGTGGTGACGTGGTCCATCGCCGCGCCGACGCCGGTGGGCTTGCGGGCGGTGCGCGCCTATCTGGAAGGGGCGGCGACCAACCGGAGCGCCATCCGCTACGTTTCCCTGCGGTCCGGAACGAACGGGCCGGTTTCCCTGGAAATCCGCCGATGAAAAAACAGTCTCCCTCGACGTTGATCGTGGCGCTGGCTGCGCGGGTGGTGCGCGCGGATTTCGACGGCGCGCCGAACGCCGCGGCGGCGCGGATCGAGCAGGCGCCGCGCAAGCCGGGCGCCGGCCTGCCGGAAGCCGTGCGGCAGGCGCTGGCCTTGGGCGGCCTGGCCGGCGCGCGGGTCTGGGTGCTGGCGGAGGATTTCTGGGCGCAATCGCTGTCCTTGCCGACGGCGCAGACGGACCGGTTGGCGCCGCAGGAATTGGCGGACGCGCTGGCGTTCGAAGTCGAGCCGTTTTCCAATCTGCCGCCGGGCGAAACGGTCGTGGGCGTGCGCGGCGGAAAACCCGCCGACGGCTCCACGCCCTTCTGGGTGGTGGAATGCGCGCGCGCCGAATGGGCCGCGCTGCAGGAAATCGTCGCGCGCGCCGGCGGACGGCTCGTCGGGGCCTCGCATCCCGGCGGTCTGCCCTTGCCGTTGGGCGACGCGCATGCGGCGCAGCCGTGGCGGCGCGTGGAAAATTGGCAAAACGGCTGGCTGGCGGCGACGGGCGACGGCCGCGGGGGCGTGGCGGTCCAAAGCCTCGCGACATCGCAGCTCGGCGAAACGCTCGCCGACTGGACCGGCGCGACCGAAGGCCTGGCGCCGGAAGCCGGTGCCTGGAAACACCTGCCGGTCGCGGGCCGGATTCGGTGCGCGCTCGCGTTGGACGACGACGTCGCCCTGCGGCGCTGGTTGGCGGCGTGGCGGCGCTGTTTCGACGGCGCGACGGATCGGCCGGCGCTGCTGTCCGCGCCGGCGCTGCCCGCGCCGTTCGCGCGTTGCGCCAAGGTCGGCGCGGTGGCCGCGGCCGCGACGCTGGCGCTGTGCCTGCTGCACGCGGCTGCGGCGCACGTCGTCCACGCCCGCGCGGCGCGGCACGTGGACGCGCTGCGCGAATCCGTCGCCCGGATCGAGCGGGCCGAACGGGAAAATTCCGCGCGCCGGCAGGAAATCGAAGATTTGCGGAACACAAAGCGCGAGTATCAGGCCGCGGCCGAATTGCTGGCGCGGCAGCGGCAGGCGTTTCCGCTGCTGCTGCGGTCGCTGGCGACGGTGCGCACGCCCGACGTCGTGATTCGGGAGTTGCGCCGCGAAAGCGACGGTTGCATCCGCATCGCGGGCCTGGGCATGACGCCACCCGCGGTGGACGATTGGGCGGAGCGCTTGGGCGAAGCCCTGCGCCCCGGCGGATGGGTGGTCGCCCCAACGGAGAAAACCGCGCAGGGGATTCTGGACGACGCGGGGCCCTGGCATTTCGTCCTGCGGGCGACGCAGACGGATCTGGCGGACGAAACGCAAGCCGCGGCGGAGCCGGAGGTGGCGCCATGGTGAAGCTGACCGAGCGCGACAAACGGATTTGCGCGGCGCTGCCGGCCGTTCTCGTGCTGGCGATCTACGGTTGGGCGTTTGCCCGGCCGGTCCTGCGGCACACCGCCGATTTGCGCGCCGAACTGCGGGCGCAGGAGCCCGCCGCCGCGCGCGCGGAACGCTTGGCCGTCGCCGCGGCGGAAAGCGAACGCTTGGCCGGCGATTTGGCCGCGGCGCGCCAGGAGATGGAGGGCTTGAAGAGCCCGGCGGCGGCGGACGATTCGTCGAACGCCGCGCGAAGCCGCGCCGACACCTTGCGCCGGCTTTCCGGATTGTGCGCGTCGTCCGGCGTGACGCTGGGGTCCGCCCGCCAGCAGGTGGACAATGCGGCGGCGGGGGCGCCCGTCGGCGAGTTGCTGAAAAAAATGCATTGGATCGCCGCCGAACGCTGGCGCCTCGAAATGAGCGGCTCGTTCGACGGGATGGTGCGCTGGCTGGATGGTTTGTCCGCCGCCGGGCTCCAGGCCTTGCCGACGGGGCTCGACATGGAACCGGGGGCGGAAGCGAACCAGCCGGCGGCTTGGTCGTTGGATTTGTGGATTTGAGGTGCATGCAACCATGGAAACGGCAGACAACGACGTCCAACGGGAATTGAATCGCTTGCTGGCCGAATGCGTCGCGCGCGACGCGTCGGATCTCCACGTGGTGCCGGGACTGGCGCCGCATTTCCGCTATCACGGCGAGTTGTTGCCGATCGAGGGCTGGCCGGCGTTGGCGGTTGCCCGCACGCGGGAGCTGGCCGCGGCCATGTTGGCGCGGGCGAACGCGTCGCGGCGCAACCAGCTGGACCTGGAGGCGGCCATGGCGCAGCGCGGTTCCGTCGATGGCGCCCTGAGCGCGCCGGACGGCGCGCGGTTTCGCTTCAACGTGTTCCAGTGCCAAGGCGCCGTTTCGATCGCCTTGCGGCGGTTGGAAGACCGCTTCCGCACGCTGGCCGAGCTGGGCATGCCGGAAAGCCTCTACCGGCTGTGCGATCTGCGCGACGGCCTGGTCGTGGTCAGCGGTCCGACGGGCGCCGGCAAGAGCACGACGCTGGCCGCGCTGCTCGACCGGATCAACCGCGAGCGGACGGGGCACGTCATCACCATCGAGGACCCCGTCGAATACCTGCACGCGCCGGTGCGGTGCGTCGTCAACCAGCGCCAGGTGGGCGGAGACGCCGCCGGATTCAACGAGGCGCTGGTGGACGCGCTGCGCCAGGACCCCGACGTGATCCTGGTCGGCGAAATCCGCGATCTGGACACGATCCGCACGGCGATCACCGCGGCGGAAACGGGCCATTTGGTGTTCACCACGCTCCACGCCGGCGATTGCGTGGGGGCGGTCGAGCGGTTGGTGTCGGTGTTTCCCGCCGACGAGCAGGACGGCATTCGCCGCCAGCTTTCGCTGGTGCTGCGCGCGGTGGTGGCCCAGCACCTGCTCAAATCGGAGAAGCTGGAAGCGCGGCGCGAGGCCGGCGCCTTGCCCTGCGTCGTGGCCAGCGAAATTCTCGTGGCCACGCCGGCGGTCGCGAACCTCGTCGCGTCCGGCAAGAGCGCGCAGATCTACACGGCGATGGAAACGGGCACCGCGGCGGGCATGCAGACCTTGGAGCAGGACCTGGCGCGGCTGTGGACTTCGGGCCAGATCGGCGAGGCCGCCGCGCTGGCCTTGGCGCGCAATCCCGCGGTGATGCGGGATCGCGCCGCGCTGCGGCGGCGGCCGGGCCTGGACGACGAGCGGGCGGGGAGAGGATCGCGATGAACGCTCCGCTCCACGTCGATCTGGACCAGGTCAAGATCGATCCGGCCTGGGCGCTGCGGATTCCGGTGAGCCTGGCGGCGCGGCGGCTGGTCATGCCGTTCGCGGCGATCGCCGGCCAGGTGTACGTCGCCTGCGCCGACGTGGCGGATCGCGCGGCGCTGGAAGCCGTCCAGCGCTACACGGACCGGGAGCCGGTGCCGGTGGCCGTGGATCGCGAGGCCCTGCGCCGCGCCGTCGCGCGCGTCTACGGCGACGATCGCCGCGGCGCGGCCCAGCCCGTGCTGCGGGCCGATCCGGCTGCGCTGACGGCGGACGACGCCGTGGCGCTGGTGGACGAGATCCTGTTGGCGGCGGTGCTGCGGCAGGCGTCGGATGTGCACGTCGATCCGGAACGGGACGCGGTGCGCGTGCGGCTGCGCGTGGATGGCGTGCTCGAGGAATGCCACCGCCTGCCGGCGGCGGTGCATGCGGCGCTGTGCAGCCGCATCAAGGTGCTGGCGGGCATGGACATCGCCGAGCGCCGCGCGCCCCAGGACGGCGCCTTCACCTTTCGCTTGGGCGCCGCCGACAGCCCGCAGGCCATCGACATCCGCGTGGCGTCGCTGCCCGTCCGGCACGGCGAACGCATGACGCTGCGCCTGCTGGCGCCGCAAGATCGCCACCTGACGCTCGACCGGCTCGGCATGGACGCCGCGGCGGCGGACGTCGTCGAACGCGTGCTGGCGCAGCCGCACGGCCTCGTGCTGCTGACGGGTCCGACCGGCAGCGGCAAGACGACCACGCTCTA
Organism: uncultured Verrucomicrobiota bacterium; assembly: GCA_964436715.1. Lineage (GTDB taxonomy): Bacteria > Verrucomicrobiota > Kiritimatiellia > CAIQIC01 > Lenti-01 > Lenti-01. Next base: position 13,639 of record CAYTEK010000004.1, read on the forward strand.
CGCCGTGATCCGGCACCTGCTGGAACGCCAGGCCCTGAACGTCCTCACGGTGGAAGATCCCATCGAATACGAAATTCCCGGCGTGGGCCAGGCCGAGGTGGACGCCGCCGACAAGGTCAGCTTCCACAAGGCGCTGCGCAGCCTGCTGCGGCATGATCCCGACGTCGTGATGATCGGGGAAATCCGCGACGCGGAATCGCTGGACATCGCGATCAAGGCTTCGCTGACGGGCCATCTGGTGCTGTCCACGCTGCACACCAACAATGCGCCCAGCGTGGTGACGCGCCTGGTGGACATGGGCGTGCCGCCGCACTTGATCGGCGCGACGCTGCGCCTGAGCGTGGCCCAGCGGCTGGTGCGCCGCCTGTGCCCGCATTGCCGGCAAGCCCGCGAATTGACGTCGGCCGAGGCCATCGCGCTGGGGCGGCCCGCCATCGCCGGGCGGCCCGCGTACGAGCCCAAGGGCTGCCTCTATTGCGCCGGCCGGGGTTTCGCCGGCCGCGTGGGCTTGTTCGAATGCCTGCTGCCCGACGCCGAAACCGCGGCGTTGATCGCCGGCGGCGCCACGGAGGTGCAGCTGGTCGCGGATCTGAAAAAACGGGGCTTCCGCACCTTGCTGGACGACGCCGTGGCCAAGATCCTCGCCGGCACCACCACGGCGGCGGAAGTGCTGGAAGTGGCGACGGAGGCGTGACGGCACCATGGCGGACTACCAGTACAGCGCGCGCGATCGCCGCGGAGCCCTCCGGGAAGGCGTGGCCACGGCGGCCACGGCGGAAGCGCTGGCGGGCGAATTGCGCGGCCAAGGGCTTTTGATCCTGCGGATCGATCCCGTTGCGCCGCCGGCGCGCGCCTCGGCGTTTTCGTTTTCGCCTTGCGCGTGGCTGCCGACGTCGCGGTTCGACGTCGAAATCGGTTTCCAGCAACTGGCGGCGATGCTCCACAGCGGCCTCACGCTGCTGGTTGCCCTGCGCACGGTGGCGGAGCAGGCCCGGCGCGCGCGCGCGGCAGGCCTTTGGCGGGGCGTCGCGGAACGCATCGAGCGCGGCGACACGTTGTCCGGCGCCTTGGCGGCGGAGGGCCGGCGCTTTCCGGAATACGTGGTGCAGCTGATCCGGGTGGGGGAAAGCTCGGGCGAACTGGACGCCATGTTGACCCGCGCGGCCGAGCATCTGGAACAGTCCCGCAACCTGCGCCTCATGGTGGTCAATGCGCTGGCCTATCCGACGATCGTGGTGCTGCTGGCGCTGGGCGTTTCCGCCTTCATGGTGCTGAGCGTCATTCCCAAGATCGAACGGTTCCTCGCCGGCAGTGGCCGGACGTTGCCGGGTCTCACGCAGGCGCTGCTCGATCTCTCGAATTGGCTGCGGAACTATCTGCCCGAAGTGGCGCTGGGCGCCTTGGTTGTCCTGGTCGGCGTCGGGGTGCTGCGCCGCTGGCCGCCGGGGCGGTTGTGGCTGGATGCCGCCAGCTTGCGGATTCCCGTGGTCGGGGCCGTGCTGCGGACGGCCGGGACGGCGGTGTTCGCCCGCGGCATGGGCATCCTGCTGGAAAGCGGCGTGGGCTTGATCGAAAGCCTCCACGCGGCGGAACGCCTGGTGCGCAATTGCGCCCTGTCCCGCCGCATCGCGGCCGCTCGGGAGGCGGTGACGCGCGGCGAAACGCTGGCGGCCGGCCTGGCCGGCCATCGCGAATTCCTGCCGATGCTGCCGCGGATGGTCGCCGTGGGCGAAACGACCGGCGCCTTGGGCCGCACGTTGAACGATCTGGCCACGTTCCACGAAGGCCAGTTGGTGGCGATCGTCCGGCGCCTGGGCGTGGTCATCGAACCGGTCCTGATCCTGGCCGTGGGCGGCATCGTGGGTTTCGTGTACGTGGCATTTTTCGTGGCCTTGTTTTCGTTGGCCACCGGCATGCAATAGAAAACGGGAGAACGTCATGCGAACATCGAGAACAGCGCGGAACGCGGCGGTATGGGCGGCGCTCGCGGCCGGTTGGCTGGGCGGCGCGGTCGGCGCGCAGGAAACGGCGGTGCCGGTGTCGGCGGCCATCGCGGCCGATCCCACCCAGGCCGACGTGCGGATGCAGGATTCGTTGAAGGCCCAGCTCGACGCCGTGCGCGCGGTGGAACTGAAGGGCGCCGTGATCGCCGGGGATCGCGGCGGCGTGGCGCTGCTGGCCGCGCCGGAACGCGCCCCCGTCCTGGTGCGGGCCGAAAGCCAATTCGTCGTGACGATCGCCGGCCTGCCCCTGAAGGTGGTGGTGAAGGACGTCGCGCCGGGCGGGGTCGAAATCGAGGCGCCCAGCCTGGGCAAGGCCGTGCATCTGGCCACGCTGCTGGGCGCGGGCGCGCCGCCCGCCGCGCCGGTGCGCGGCGCCTTGCGGCACGTGGAATTCCACGACGTTCCGCTGGCGGACGCGCTGCGCATGCTGGCCGAGCAGAGCGGCAACAACTATTCGTGCTCCGCGGCGGCGGGCCAGACGCCGGTGTCGGTTTCGCTGCGCTGGGTTTCCGCCAAGACCGCGGTCGAGGAACTCTGCAAGACGCATGGCCTGTGGTTCCGGCGCGACGAACAGTCCGGCATCGTGCGCGTCATGACCATGGCCGAATTCGAGCGCGATCTGGTGTCCTTTCACGAGGAAAAGGACGAAGTGTTCACGCTGCTGTATCCGAACGTCCTCGAGGTGGCCGCCGCGATCCGCGATTTGTACGGCGACCGCGTGCGGCTGTCCCTCGGCCGGGCGTCGGACGACGAGTCGGACGAACTGCAATCCCGGTTCGAACGGTTCGATATGATCGATGCCCGCAGTTCGGGCCTGGGCCAGCTCGAAGGCCTGGACGACCAGGAAGGCGGAGGGCAAACCACGGTGGTTTCCGGCGACTCCGGCGTCGTGTGGACTTCGAACGGCGGCGCCGCGACGAATTCCGCCGTCGGTCGGTTTCGCGACCTCACGCCCGCCATGGCGGAAAAGGTCCAGCAGGCGCTGGCGGCCGGGACCTCCTCGAACGGCGCCGACCAAGTGGTGGCGGCCTACCAGGACCAACCGGCCAACATCTTCGTGACCGTCAGCCGCCGAAACAACATGATCATCGTGCGGACGAGCGACGAACACGCCTTGACGGCCATCCGGGAACTGATCCGGCGCCTGGACGTGCCGACGCCGACCGTCCTGCTGGAAGTCAAGATCCTCAGCTTGGACCTGGGCGATGGCTTCCAGTCGAATTTCGACTACCAGTTCGGCGGCGTCGTCAGCGGCGGCGGCACCGCCGCGCAAACCCTCGGAGGGTTCACCAGCGGCGAAATCGCGCCGGCGGCGGCGGGAACGATGACGCCCGGCGGCACGGGCCTGCAATCGGGCACCATGACCTTCCAGGTCGTCAACGAGTACTTCCGCGCGCGCATGCAGCTGCTGGAAAGCAAGGGACGCGTGAAAACCCTGGCGACGCCCATGCTGCTGACGGCCAACAACGAGGTGTCGCGGCTGTTCCTGGGCGAGGAGCGGCCCCGGCTGCGGGACATCTCCTACCAGACCCTGATCACGTCGGGCACGAGTTCCGCGATCAATCCGGACACCGATTTCGACTACGTTCCGGTGGGCACCACGCTGCTCATCACGCCCAACATCAATTCGGACCGCACGGTCACCTTGCGCATGCTGCAGGAGAATTCCTCCATCAACGTCGGCGGCGCCACCGTGCCGATCGTGGTGGCTAGCTCGAACCAGACGTCCGTCCAAAACGTCCCCATCGACGTCGTCTCCAGCCGTTCGATCAGCGGGACGTTCGTGGCGAAGGACAACCTGGCGGTGGCGGTCGGCGGCCTGATCCAGGAGAACGTGACCAACGATCGGGAACAAGTGCCGGTTCTGGGCCGGATCCCGATCCTTGGCGCGCTGTTCCGCCGCACGACGACGTCGAAGTCCCGGCAGGAGCTGATCGTCATGGTGCGGCCACACGTCATCAACACGCCCTCGGAAGGCGAGGCCATCAGCCGGGAATTGCTGAAAGGCCTGTCTATTCATCCGGCGGCGCCCGAGGGCAAGCCCTCGCTGGACACCTTCAAGGAAGAAAAAGGCAAGTTGCGGGACCAGGCCGGCGACGAAGTCCTGTGGTGAACTTATCCCCGCGCTTTAGCGTTTAGATGACTGGATGTATTGGAAGAACATGAAAGGAAAATGAAGATGACGACGACAAACATGCGCCCGGTGGATTCGCGCGCGGGCTTTACCTTGGTCGAACTGCTGGTGGTCGTGGCGATTTTGGCGATTATCAGCACGCTGGCCCTGAATCTGCTCAGCAGCACCCAGCAGGAGGCGGCGGAAACGGCCAACATCTCCAATCTGCGGCGGTTGCAATCGGCCATCACCTCCTACCGGGCGATGCACAACAATTCATTGCCAGACAAGTTCGACAGCCTGATCCGCAGCGATGCCAGCACGTCGGTTGCGGCGGATCAGACCATTGCCATTGGCTTCAACAGCCAGGAATTCATCTATGCTACGAACAGCATCATCCAGATCTTCTATTGCGGAACGGATACCAACGACGACTGGATGGCGGACAGCGGCAAATACTTCAAGGGACTCAGCGATCACAACACGACCGGTTTCGGAAACAGCTTGGCCCTCGCCCGGTTGACCCAGTCCGATGTGAACTCTCTGAAGCAGGTCGGGATCACGACGGTGTACGACATCAATCCCAACTCCGATGCGTTTCATGGGACTCCGTCCTACGTGAGCAATTATCTCGCGGTGGGCGACTATGTTGCGATCGTGAACCCCAAGGCTTCGCGCAACGGCCAGAGTGTTTACAAGGATTTCGGTGTCGATCTTTCTGATACGAACACCTACGAGCGGGCGACCGGGGGAGATTTAAGCGACGCGGGCATCGCGGCTGCCCTGAAGGTTAAGAGGTTCTTCGTATTCGGAATTGGGCCAAACACGACCTGGATCGGCGACCAGAAGTGCGGACTGCAAGAGGCGCCGGAATGCGCGATCCTGCCCGATGGCTACTACAATCGCTATTTCCTCGTGGTGGCCATGCCGGGCGGGCCCAACGACGCAACGGTTCCCTATCCGGCGGGAGTGCTGGATTCGACGGGCAAAACGCCCCGGGGAGCCAACAGTTGGGCCACGCGCACCAACTAACGGTAGTGATCGCGGCGCACCGGATGGCGTCCCATCCTTTAAGGAGTCAATCGCATGCAGTCGAGAACCTCTTGTCCTCCGCTCGAGATCCGATCGGTCGTGAAGCATTTCCGCGCGGGCTCGACCATCATCCACGCTCTCAACGGCGCGAATCTGGCCGTAGCGGCCGGCGAGTTCGTGGCGATCATGGGCGCAAGCGGATCGGGCAAGAGCACGCTGCTGCACGCGATGGCGGGGCTGACGGACGTGGATGCCGGCAGCGTCCGGGTGGAAGGCCAGGACCTGGCGGAATTGTCCGATGCCCGGCTGACGCGCTTCCGGCGGCGGCGCATCGGGCTGGTGTTTCAGGCGTTCAACCTGATTCCCAGCCTGACCGCCGAGGACAACGTCCGCCTGCCCGCGGACGCGTCCGCGGGACTCGACGAGCGGATCGAGGCCTTGCTGGACCGGCTGGAACTGAAGGCGCGCCGCGGCCACAAGCCGGATGCGCTCTCCGGCGGCGAACAGCAGCGGGTGGCGATCGCGCGGGCGCTGATCGCCGATCCGGCCATCCTGCTGGCCGACGAGCCCACCGGTAGCCTCGATTCCGTGTCGGGGCAGAATATCTGCCGGTTGCTGCGGGATCTGTGTTCGGAGCAGCGTCGCACCATCGTGATGGTGACCCACGAGCCGACGGTGGCGATGTGGGCCGACCGCGTCGTGGTCCTGAAAGACGGCCGGGATCTGCCCGGATTTTCGCTCGGCGGCGCGCGCGAGCCGCAGGCGGTTTCCGCGGGCTACCAACAGGCGCTGCAAGCTGCGGCCGAGGCGCAATGAACCCGGTGGCGAAGCTGTCCTGCGCCTTCCTGCGGGAGCATCCGGCCCGCGTCGCGCTGACGTCCATCGCGACGGCGGCGGCGACCTGCATGGTGGTCTGGACGGCCAGCGGCTACGACGCGCTGATCCGGACGTTCGACGAGTACGCCAACAAGACGCTGGGCCGGTTCGCGCTGTCGGTGGGACCGATCGCTTCCGCGGCGGACGTCGCGGTGCCGGCGGACGTGCCCGCGCAGCTGCGCGCCGATCCGGCCGTGGCCGCCGCGGAACCGATGTGGGCGCAGCGCGTGCCCGTACGGTCCGAGCAGGTGGACGGCATGACGATGCCGACCGGGCGGGCGCCGGCCGGCGAGCCGGGCTCGGGGCGGCGCGGCGGCCCGGGCATGGGCGGGATGGACGCCCGGCGCGGTCCCGGCCGGCCGATGCCGGATCCGATGTGGATCGCGACGGTTTCCTCGGAACCGCCGTTCGAGCTGATGCGCGGGCGCTGGATCGATCCGGCTTCGGGCGAAACGCCGGAAGTCGTGGCGACGGCCGCGGCGGCCGAGCGGTACGGCGTGGATCTGGGCGACGAGATCGTGGCGGGCAAGGGGGCGCAGGCGGCCGCGCTGCGCGTGGTGGGCATCGTGGACGCCCCGGCGCTAACGGGTTCGGCGGGAATCGCGGCGGCGGGGCAGATCCTCGCGCCGGGCGCCGGCGATTTTTTCTGGGCGACGCCGCTGGCCGAACGCCTCCTCGGGCGCTCCGCGATCATCAGCTTCGTAGGCGTGGCGCTGGCGCCGGGCGCCGACCTGACCGCCTTTCGTTTCGGCTGGGCGCCGCGGCTGGGGCGGTTTGCCGAGCCGGTGCAGTTCCAGGAAGCCCACGACATCGAGGAGGCGCTGGATGAATCCGCCTCGGCGGACAACGTGAGGCTGCAATCCTACGCCGCCACGGGCGTGGCGCTGCTGGTGGCGCTGCTGGTCATTTTCAGCACCGTCAACATGGGCGTGACGGAACGCGCGCGGCAATTGGCCATCTTGCGGGCCGTCGCCTTGACCCGCGCGCAGATCGGCGGATTGATCGCGGTCGAGAGCCTGGGCCTCGCTGTCCTGGGGTTTGCCGGAGGGTTGGCGGCTGGGCAGGGGCTGCTGGCGCTCGTCGCCCGGCGTTCGGCGGCGATTCTGCACCACGGCGCCGGCATCGGCGGGCAGGCCTTGCGGCTGGCGGCCCTCGCGGCCTTCGGCGGGGCCTTGTGCGCGATGATCGCGCCGCTCTGCCGGGCCGTGCGCGTGAAGCCGCTCGACGCGATGGGGCCGCGCCCCGACGAAGGGACCGGAAAGAGCTTCTCATGGCGGACGCTGGCGCTCGGCGCGGCGCTGATCGCGGTGAATCCGCTGTTGACTTTCGCGTTTCCGCCGGCGTTCGGAACCGGCATCGCGGTGCGGGCGGTGATCGGTTTCGTCGCGACGGCGACGGGGTTCGTGCTGGCCGCGCCGGCGGTCGTCGCGTTCGTCGACCGCTGGATCGGACCGTGGCTGGCGCGGTTGTTGTGGCTCGACCCGCGGCTGCTGGCCAGCCAGATCACCACGCACGTCTGGCGCACGGTGGGGGCGGCGGTTTCGATGGCCATTGGTTTGGGTTTGTACGTGGCCGTGCAGGTCTGGGGCTATACGATGCTCGACGGATTCGTCCCCGGGCGCTGGGCGCCCGACGCGGTGCTGTCCTTCCAGCCGGATGGAATCGCGCCCGACCGGGCTGTCGCGGCGGCGGACCTGCCCGGCGTGGATCCGGCGCGCTGCGTGCCGATCGTCGTCGAGCAACCGCGCCTGCTGGAGGATTTGACGCACAGCGCCGAACGGGCGTCCATCACGCGCCAGGACAACGTCGTGATCGTGGGCATGGACCCGGCGCGCGCGCTGGGCGGCGAACGGCCGCTGCTCGAACTCGAGTGGGTGGCGGGTTCGCCCGAGACGGCCGTCGCAGCGATGCGGAAGGGACATGCCTGCGTCGTGCCGGACCATTTCCTGCGCGAGACGGGGCTGAAGCTCGGCGATGCGTTCGCGCTGGTGCCGCCGGACGATCCCGAGCATCCGGCGATCTATGCGATCGCGGGCGCGGTGCGCCTGCCCGGCTGGCATTGGCTGACCAAGCGGACGGGATTCCGGACGCGGACCCACCGGGCGGCGGCGCTGGTGTTCGCCGACTACGCGTCGGTAGCAGCGGACTTCGGCCTGTCGTCGGTGCGGCACGTGTGGCTGTCGTATTCGTCGCCGGACGCGGATCCGCAGCGCATCGCCGCGGGCGCGCAGGAGCTGTACCGCGCCGCGCTCGGGCGCGACGTGGCCATCGGGCGCAGTCCGGACGACGGCCCCTCCGTGCAGGTCATGCCGGCGGAAACGATCCGGGAGATGACGCGCGCCTCGGCCCGGCGCTGGCTGTGGGTCATCGGCCAGATTCCGCTGGTGGCGCTGGGCATTTCCTGCATCGACGTACTCAACGTGCTGCTGGCGTCGGTGCGCGCGCGGCGCTGGGATTTCGGCGTGCTGCGGGCCATCGGGTTTACGCGCGGCGCGTTGATTCGGGCGATTCTGGCCGAAGGCCTGCTGATCGGCGTGGTGGCGGGATTGCTGAGTCTGGCGTTCGGCGTTGTCGCGGGCTGGTGCGGATGCGGCATCGCGCAATACGCGAGTTTCTTCGGCGGGATGAATCCGGCGCTGGTGGTGCCGGCCGGTCCCGTTGTGCGCGGCATGCTGGCGTTGGCGGTGTTGATGATCTTCACCGCCGTCTGGCCGGCGCTGTCCATGGGGCGAACGCGCCCCCTGTCCCTTTTGCAACAAGGCCGCGGAACGTTCTGACGATCGTTCCGACCATCCCAAGGAGAATTCATGAAAACACCGGAAACCGCCGCCCCCGCCATCGAGACATGGAATCTGACCAAGCGCTTTCATTCCGGCGGAGGCATCGTCGAAGCCGTGCGGGGCGTGAATCTCAAGCTGGCCCGCGGCGAATTCGTGGCGGTGATGGGCGCGAGCGGTTCGGGCAAGAGCACGTTGTTGCATTTGCTGGCGGGGCTGACGCAGCCCGACGAGGGCACGGTCGAGATCATGGGCACGAACATCCATGCCCTCAACGACCGCGGTCTGACGGATTTCCGCCGCAAGCACGTGGGGCTGGTGTTCCAGGCGTTCAACCTGATTCCGTCGCTGACGGGCGAGGAGAACATCGAGCTGCCGATGCTGCTGGGCGGCGAGGCCGGCGACGCCGCGCGCGTGGACAACCTGATCGCGCGGCTGGGGCTGGAGCGCGTGCGCGGCCGGCATCCGGATTCGATGAGCGGCGGCGAGCAGCAGCGCATCGCCATCGGCCGCGCCTTGGTGCGCGGGCCGTCGCTGATCCTGGCCGACGAACCGACGGGCAGCCTGGATTCCACCAACGGCCGGAAGCTGTGCGATCTGTTGCGCGAACTGTGCGCGGAAAGCGGATCGACGGTGCTGATGGTGACCCACAATCCGGTGGTGGCATTTGCCGCCTCGCGCTTCTTGATCCTGCGCGACGGGCAGTTGGTCGGCCAGTTCGACAAGAACGACTGCCCGACGGTGCAGGATCTCAATCGCGCCTATGTTGAGCTCATCGAGAAGGATTTGGCGGAGGCGGCGAAGTGAAAAGCGTTCCCGTATTGTTCAAGCTGGTGCTGGCGCACAATTGCAAGCGCTGGGCCCGGATGACGCTGGGCATCCTCGGCATCGCCGTTTCCATTTGCCTTGTGGTGTGGATTCTGCGCGGCTACGGGGCCGCGGCGCTGGACAGCGCGCGCAGCGCGAAGCAGGAGAGCCGATTCGACGTGGTGGTCAGTCCGCCCGTGCCGCAGATGATGCCCGGCCAGCGGGGCGGCGGAGGCGGGCAGCGTCCGCCGCCGCCCTCGATGGATGCGGCCGCCAAGTACGTCGACGAGAAATGGGTCGAAGGTTTGCGTCAGGACGATGCCGTGGCCGAAGTGGTGCCCGTCGTCGGCGCGCGCATCCGCCTGGTGGATCCGCCCCCCCCGGCGCAGATGGGACCGTTCGGCGGAGCCTCGCTGGTTGGGACCGACAGCGACCGGCCGCTGCAGGCGCTGGGCGAAGGGAGTTGGTTGACAGAGGCGTCCGGAGATGCGGCCGTGATTTCCGCCGGATTCGGCGAGCGCAACAAGCTGAAGCTGGGCGACGCGTTTGTCGTGGGCGGTGTTGGCGGCGAAGTGCGCATGACGGTGGCCGGCGTGCTGCAAGGCGCACCCGGCGGCCAGCGGCTGGGGCCCGGTATGGGCGCGTCGCACGTGGGCGACGTCTACGTGCGCATGGCCACGGCGGAAAAGATCAACGGCTTCGGCGGGCGGATCAACGCCGTGGTCGTTTCCCTGAAGGAAAAGGACGACCTGGACGGGTTCGTGGCGGAATGGGCGGCTCGGACCGCGGCGGCCCAGCCGCCGGTCGCCGTGCGTTCGCTGCGGCAAAAGGCCGACCCCATGGCCGACCGCATGATGGGCATGGTCAAGGTGCAGGCGCAGAACGCCACGGTGCTGGGCTTCCTGGCGGCATGCTTCATCATCTTCGCCACGCTCAGCGGCGGCGTGCGCGAACGGCTGCGCGAACTGGCCTCGCTGCGGGCCATCGCTCTGTCGCGTCCGCAACTGGTGTTCATGATCCTGATCGAGGCCGTCCTGCTGGCGGTCGTTGGCTGGGGCGTCGGACTGCTGTTGGCGCGGGGACTGCTGCGGGCGGGCAACGCCCTGGCCGTGCATCTGCAGTTCTTCCAGGCGGGGGCGTTTGCCGACTACCCGCTGGGTGCCACCGCCATTTGGGTGTCCGGCGCTTGTGCACTGGTGGGCTCGCTGGCCGCCGCGCTTCCGCCGATCTGGAGCGGCTGCGCGTTGCGCCCGATGGACATTCTGGGCGGGCCGACGGAAATGCGCGTCCGGCGCTTCCCCTGGCGAATGGTCACCATCGGCCTGGTGCTGATCGTGCTCAATCCCGTGCTGGTGCTGATGGCCAACATCGAGCCGTTCCGGACGCTGTTTTCCAAGACCACGCGGATGGGCTTCGCGCCGCCGCTGTTGAGTTCCGCGGCGGCCATCCTCGGCTTGGCGCTGATCACCCCGCTGGTGGTGCGCCTGGTCGAACAGCTGTTCAGCCCCGTGCTGGCCTTTGTCCTGCGCATCGACCGGCGGTTCCTGCGCCAGCAGCTCACGGGCAACCTGCGGCGCACGGTCGGCACGACGGTCTCGCTGTCGGCCGGCCTGACGCTGTTCGTGACCGCGTTGGTCTGGGGCTATTCCATGCTGGTGCCGTTCACGCCCGACGCCAGCCTGCCCCGGATGCTGGTGTCCATCCTGCCCGCCGGCGTGCCGGCGGACGCCGTCGCCGAAGTGGCGGCCGTGGACGGCGTGACGCCGGGCGAATGCCTGGCCATGTCCGTCGAGCAGCCGCGGTTGACGGACGCGATGCTGGCCTCGAAGCCGTTCGCATCCGTGGACGCCTCGCAGGAACATCTGTTGTTCATGGGCGTCGATCCCGCCCGCGCCTTCGGCGGGAACAAGCCGGTGCTGAATTTCACGTTCTTGCAGGGCGATCGGGAATCCGCGGCCCAAAAGTTGGCGACCGGGCGGTTTTGCCTCGTGCCCGACCATTTCCAAACCCAGACCGGCCTGGGGGTGGGCGACAAGTTCAGCGTGGCCGTGCCCAACGAACCCGGCCGCGAAGTCGAATACGAGATCGCCGGCGTGGTGTCCGTGCCCGGCTGGAACTGGTTCACCAAGTTCTCCGAAATCCGGCGCCGCAGCGGCCGCGCGCTGGCGGTGGTTTTCGCCGATTTCGGCCGGGTGCGGACGGATTTCAAGCTGGAGCGGATTTCGTTCTTCTGGATGAACGCGGACCCGCGCGTGGATTATCCGGAAATGGAGCGGCGGCTGTTGCCGGTGGCTGACCGCCATGCGGGCGTGACGGTGGACGTGCCGGGCGTCGGCCCGGCGCTGATCAACAAGCAGTACGTCAAGATCACCGAACGCGGCGACCTGACGGCGCGGCTGTTCCGCCGGGCCGACGACGTGATCTGGTCGCTGACCCGCTTTCCGCTGCTGGCGCTGATCATCGCTTCGCTGGCGGTGTTCAACACGGTGTTCGCCTCGGTGCAGGCGCGGTCGTGGCAATTCGGCATCCTGCGCGGCGTGGGACTGTCGCGCGGCCAGTTGTTCCGGCTGGTGATCAGCGAATCGCTGATGATATTCCTGGCGTCCGGCGTGCTGAGCCTGCTGGCCGGCGTGTTGCTGGCCTGGTGCGGCATCCACGTCTGCACTTATTTCTTCTACTTCGCCGGCCGGACGCCGCCGCTGGTGTTGCCGTGGCGCGGGCTGTCGCTGGGTTTCGGCATCGCTTTCGGCTTGTGCTTGCTGGCCGGATTGATTCCGGCGTGGCGGATGGCGCGCAAGGAACCGTTGGCCTTCATCCAAGCCGGACGCTTGTCCGTCTGACGCAGAAAGGAACGCGATCATGAAATGCAAATGGCAAATCGCGCTGGCGGCGCTGGCGGGCGGCGCGGCGCTGTGGACGGCGGGGTGCGAAAGCGATTCGCTGTACGAAGGGGTGGCGATCGTTCCGGCCAGCGTCGAATTGCGCGTGGGCCAGTCCCAGACGTTCCGGGCCTCCGGCGGGCAAAGCTACGAATGGTCGTTCGAACCGGTGGACGGGCGGCTGGGATTGAACGTGTCGGTGGGCGACGCCGTGGTGGCGACCGCCCTGTCGAACGCGGCCGGCGAGGGAGCGACCGATTCGGTGATCACCTTGACTTGTCGGTCGGTCGTCGCCGGGGTCACCGGCGTCGCGACGAACGGGACCGAAGAAATCGCCAAGGCCTACATCAGCATCCGGTGAAGCCGCGGGGCGTTCGGATCAGCGCGCGAAGGCGTCGAATTCGGCGGCCCAGTCGGCTTGCGCCGCGAAGGGGGCGAGGCGTGCGTTCAAGGCATCGCGCAGCGCGGCCGGCGCGTCGGGGATTTCGATGAATCCGCCGAGGGGGGCGCTGTCTTCCGTCGCCGTGCGCCAGAGCACGAGCCGCACGGGGGCGCCGGCGAGCGTGCCGAGCTGGTAGGGGGTTTCGAGGATCAACGTCGGCAGGGCGAACGAGGCCGTGGCGCGGACGACCGGCACGAGATTGGTGCGGGCCGCGGGCGCGACGCCTTCTTCGGCGCGGACCGTTTTCCAGCCGCCGGTCGGAGCGCGGTGGCGGCGGACGAGCGTGCCGGTTTCGCCGGGCGCGAGCTGGTCGGGCAGCATGTCGCCGCGCCAATAAAGCAGGCCGCGGCGCTTCTGGACGCGGCCGTCGGCCGTGTCCAGCGGCAGGAGCACCTGCGGCGGCAAGGGCCGCGAATCGGGAACGAACGCGAGGCCGGCGGCCTGCGCGGCGGCGGCCACGTGTTCTTCGGCGGCGGTGAAGACCTCCGCGCCCGCGAGAACGGCCGGGTCGAGCGGCAGCCGCGCGGACCCGCCGAAAGCCGCGGCGGCGGTGCAAAACAGAAGGGCGATCGAAAGCAGCCGGCGGGCCATGGCGATCAGTTGACGTCGTGGTGGCGGGACAGGTGCAGGAACTCGTTGCGGGTGGCGACGGAATCGTGGAAGCTGCCGAGCATCGCGCTCGTCACCATGCGGGAATTCTGCTTTTCGACGCCGCGCATCATCATGCACAGGTGCCGGGCTTCGATGATCACGCCGACGCCTTCGGGCTGGAGCACGTCCATGAGCGTGCGGGCGATTTGGTTGGTGAGGCGCTCCTGCACCTGCAGGCGCCGGGCGAACAGATCGGCCAAGCGGGCGATCTTGCTGACGCCGACGATCTTGCCGCGGGGGATGTAGCCGACGTGGCAGACGCCGAAAAACGGCAACAGGTGGTGTTCGCAGAGGGAATAGATCTCGATGTCGCGGACGATGACCATGTGGTTGGCCTCGACCTCGAACACGGCGGACTTGAGGAGGGCGGCGGGATCCTGCTGGTAGCCGCGGGTGAGGTAGGTCCAGGCGTTGGCCGCGCGCTTGGGGGTGGCGCGCAGGCCTTCGCGATCGGGGTCCTCGCCCATGGCGACGAGCATCTTGCGGAAGAACTCTTGCATGGGCTTGGATTTAGCCACAAGCGGGACGCCGGCGCAATGCCGAAACGGGGCTTGGCGCCGGCGCGGCAGGTGGGATTACATGCGCCCCATGCTGGCATGGGCGTTGCAGGGATTGGCGAAGATCGTCGCGGCGTTGCCGTCGCGCGGCGCGGCGGCGTTGGGACGCGGCGCCGGCGGCGTGCTGGCGCACGTCGTGCGCCTGCGCCGCCGCCATGTCCTGGAAACGCTGGCGCGCTGCTTTCCGGAAAAAACTCCGCGGGAACGGCGCCGGCTCTATGCCGCCGTGTGCCGCCAGCAGGCGCTCAACATGGTGGATTTGCTGCGCTACGCGGGCGGCCGGCAGGCGGAGCTGGAAAGCCGCCTCGAATTGCGCGGCCGCGAACACGTGGAGGCCGCGCGGGCGGCCGGCAAGGGCGTGCTGGTGCTGATCGCCCACTTCGGCAACTACGCGCTGCTGGCGCTGCAGGTGCCGCGGTTGTTCGGCTATCCGCTGGCCGTGATCGCCAAGCCCCTGAAGAACGCGACGATCAACGAGCTGTGGTGGGAACTGCTGCGCAAGGCGGGCGTCAACGGCATCGCCTCGCACAACGCCTACCGCGCCAGCGTGCGCGCGCTGAAGGACAACGGGCTGATCGGCTTCATGCTGGACCAGAACCGGCCGGCGGGGCAGGGCGTCTTCGTGGATTTCTTCGGCCGGCCGGCTTCGACGACGCCGGGCCTGGCGGTGATGTCGGCCCACACGGGCGCGCCCGTGTTGCCCGTGTTCATCCGCCGCCTGCCGGATGGCCGGCAAGTGGTGGACGTGGCGCCCGCCTTGCCGCCGCCGCCCGACCGGCGGCCGGAAACGATCCGCGACTTCACCGCCGGCTGCACGCAGATCATCGAGGATGAAATCCGGCGCCATCCCGAACAGTGGCTGTGGTGGCACAAGCGCTGGAAGAGCCGGCCGCCGGAAGAAAAAGCCGCGGCGACGGCGCCGTAGCGGGGCGGACGGATGGCGCGGAAGAAATCTCCATGGTTGCGGCTGCGGCAGGCGCTGGAAGCGCCGCTGATGCGGCTGGGGCTGGCCGTCGTGCCGCGCCTGCCGCGCGGCGCGGTGCGGTGGCTGGCGCGCCGCTTGGGCGACGCGGCCTACTGTTTTTCGGCGCATTCCCGGCGCCTGGGACGCGCCAATCTCGACCTGGCGTTCGGCGCGACGAAATCGGCGGCCGAGAAAAAACGAATCCTCCGCGAATCGCTGCGGAACTTCTCGCTGACGATGCTGGACCTGCTGTGGTTTTCGCGCGATGCCGAGGCGCGGATGGAACGCTGGCTCGAAATCGCGCCCGGCATGCGGGCCGCGATGGCGCACCGTTGCGCGCGCGTGGGCGTGACCGGCCATTTCGGCAACTGGGAACTGGTCGGCCGCTACTGGGCGCTGGCGGCGGGCGGGCTCACGAGCGTGGCGATGCCGCTGAAAAATCCGGCGGTGGACGCCATCCTGCGCCGGGCGCGGGAACTGACCGGCCAGCAGATCGTCGAACGCGAAGGCGCGCTGAAGAAGCTGGTCCGCTGCCTGCGAGACGGCGGCACGATCGGCCTGCTGCTCGACCAGAACACCGATCCGGACGAAGGCGGTACGTTCGCGGATTTCTTCGGCAAGCCGGTCGCCGTTTCGCCCGCCGCGGGCAGTTTGGCATCCCTGACCGGCGCGGAAATCATCTTCGCCTACGCCTTGCCGCGGCCCGACGGCACCTATTTGGGCGAAATGCCGCATGCGATTTCGGCGGCGGAAATCGCGGCGCTGGACCGCGCGACCGCCGCACAGGAACTGACGCGGCGCATCACGGGCTTCTACGAAGAAGCCATCCGCGCCCATCCCGAGTGCTGGCTGTGGAGCTACAAGCGCTGGCGGCACGTGCCGCCGGGCGCGTCGAAGGACGGATTTCCATATTACGCAAGCTAGAAAGGAACGAACCATGCTGGATTTCGCGACGTATCAGAAGCAAGCCATGACGACGGCGGTCTATCCGGGCTGCGGCGCAGGCAATTTCACCTATCCCGCGCTGGGCCTCGCCGGCGAAACCGGCGAAGTGTGCGAGAAGCTCAAGAAGGCGATCCGCGACGAAGGCGGCCGGATTTCGGAAGAACGCCGGTCTTTGCTGGCGAAGGAACTCGGCGACGTGCTGTGGTACGTCGCCACGCTGTCGACGGAGCTGGGCCTGGACCTCGAGACGGTCGCGGCGGGCAACCTCGCCAAGCTGGCCGCGCGCAAGGAGGCGGGCAAGATCCACGGCAGCGGGGACCTGCGCTGACATGCGTGCGCCGGCGGCCACGCTGTTTGATTTCGACGGCGTCATCGTGGACAGCGAGCGGCTGCACCACGAGACGCTGGTGGAAGCCATGGCCGGGCAGGGGCCGGCGACGCCGTGGGCGTTCTACCGCGAAAACCTGATGGGGCTCGACGACCGCGGCGCGTTCGCGGTGCTGCTGCGGCGCGCGGGCCTCGAGCCGACGTCGGACGAATTGCGCCGGCGCATCGCGCGCAAGGCGGAGCTCTTCGCGCGGCACGCGGCGGCCGGCCGCGTGCCGGAATTTCCCGGCGCGGTGGAACTGATCCGCGCCTGCGCGGCGGCGAGACCGGTGGGGCTGTGCAGCGGCGCGCTGCGCAGCGACGTCGATCCGGTGCTGGCGGCGCTGGGCGTCGCCGCGTGCTTTTCCGAAAAAGTGACGGCCGAAGACGTGGCCGTCAGCAAGCCGGACTCCGCCTGCTATCGGCTGTGCGTTGAGCGCCTGGCCGCGCGCTTCCCGCAACGCGGGATCGCGCCGGCGGCGTGTGTGGCGATCGAAGACACGACCGACGGCATCGCCGCGGCGCGGGGGGCGGGAATTCCCGTCGTGGCCGTCGCGACGAACCTGCCGGCGGACGTCTTGCGCCGGGCCGGCGCCGCGGCCGTCGTCGCGTCGCTCGCCGGCTTGACGCCGGAACGACTCGCCGAATGGGCGGGTTTGCGCTGACGCGCCGGCCCGCGGCCGGTTTCCGATGCGGTTCGGCGCCGCTCGGGGTTTACGGCGCGGCGGGCGCCGACTCGGCCGGGAGATCGCCGCCGCCGCCGAGCGCCGCGTAGAGCTTCACCGCGTTCGCGAGCTGTTCCAGCTTCAGCAGCACCAGCGCCTGCTGGGCCGCGAAGAGGGAACGCTGCGCGTCGAGCACGCCGAGATAGCTGTCGAGGCCCTTGTCGTAGCGGGATTGGGACAGGCGATAGGTTTCCGCGACGGCCTGCACGAGGGCGTCCTGCGCGGCGACCTGCTGGCCGACCGTCTCGCGGACGGCCAAGGCGTCGGCGACTTCCCGGAAGGCGCCCTGCAGAGTCTTTTCGTATTGGGTCACGGCGATTTCGCGCTGGACCCGGGTGACCTTGAGCGCGGACCACGACCGGGTGTCGAAGATGGGCAGCGTCGCGGCCGGCGCGAACGACCAGGCGTCCGAGCCGGATTGGAAGAGGCCCGACAATTCGCCGCTGGCGGTGCCGAAGGCGGCGGTGAGGGAAATGCGCGGGAACAGCGCGGCGCGGGCGGCGCCGATGTCGGCCTGGGCCGCCTTGAGCTGGTTTTCGGCCTGCAGCACGTCGGGCCGGCGCAGGAGCACCTCGGAAGGCAGTCCGGCGGAAACGTCGCGCGGCGGCACCACGGCGGCCCAATTCGCGGGCAGGAGTTCTTCGGGCACGGGCGCGCCGACCAGCAGGTCGAGCGCGTTCCGGTCCAGCGCGGCCCGCTGCGCGAAGCGGGCGACGTCGCGCCGGGCGCTTTCCACCTGCGATTGGGCGCGGTAGAGATCCACGTCCGGCAGGAGGCCCAGTTCGTTGCGGCGCCGGATCAGGCCGCAGCTGTCCTGCTGCGCGGCGAGCGTGGTCTGCGCCAGCGCCTGGCTTTCCCGGTCCGCGGCCAAGGCCAGGTAGGCGTTGGCGACGGCGGACACCAGCACGATCTGCGCGCCGCGCCGCGCCTGTTCCGTGCCGAGATATTCCTGCAAGGCGCGGTCTTTCAGGCTGCGGATGCGGCCGAACAGATCGATTTCCCAGGCCGCGGCGCCGAGGTTCACGTCGTAGCGTTCGGAGGTGAGGCGGGAGCCGCTGGACGAAAGGTCGGCCGGCACGCCGGCCCGGCTGCCGGCGGCGGTCGCCTGGACGGTGGGGTACAAGGCGCCGCGTTGGATGCCGTAGAGCGCGCGGGCGCGTTCGACGTTCAGGACCGCCAGCCGCAGGTCGCGGTTGTTCGTCGCGGCCAAGGCGACGATCTGCCGGAGGTGGTCGTCGGCGAAGAATTCCGGCCACGCGAGCTCCGCGGCGGCCGGCGCCGCGTTCGTTTCCGCGCCGGCGGAACCGGCGGGGAACCGATCGGGCACCGCCAGGTCGGGCCGGGCGTACTTCGGGGCGAGGGTGCAGCCGCCGGCCAGAACGACCGCGGCGAGCGAAAAAACGGTGCGAAGGAATTTCATGTCAGCGGTCTCCGGCAGGCGGGATTTCGGCCGCGGGGGCGGTTGGGCGGCGCTGGCGCCGGCCGAAGGTTTTTTCGATCAGCACGTAGAACAGCGGGGCGAAGACGACGACCAGCACCGTCGCGCTGATCATGCCGCCGAGCACGCCGGTGCCGATGGCGTTCTGGGCGCCGGCGCCGGCGCCGGTGGTCAGGGCGAGGGGCAGCACGCCGAAGCCGAAGGCGAGGGACGTCATCAGGATGGGGCGGAAGCGCAGCTTGGCGCCTTCCACCGTCGCGGCGAACAGGCTCTTGCCCTGTTCCATTTGGTCCTTGGCGAACTGCACGATCAGAATGGCGTTCTTGGTGGTCAGGCCCAGCGTGGTCAGCAGGCCGATCTGGAAATAGACGTCGTTGGCCAAGCCGCGCCAGCTCGAGGCGAGGAGGCCGCCGATCGCGCCCAGCGGCAGCACGAGCAGGATCGCGATGGGCACGGTCCAGCTTTCGTAGAGCGCGGCGAGGCACAGGAAGATGACGAAGATCGAGAACGCGTAGAGCACGCCCGCCTGCGAACTCGACATGCGTTCCTGGTAGGACAGGCCGCTCCAGTCGAAGCCGATGCCCTTGGGCAGCTTGGCCGTCAGATCTTCCATGGCCTGCATCGCTTCGCCCGAACTGCGGCCGGGCGCGGCTTCGCCCCAGAGGTTGATGGACGGAAATCCGTTGAAGCGCGTCAAGCGGGCCGGGCCGGTGGTCCAGCGGCCGGCGGCGAAGGCGCTGAACGGCACCATCTTGCCCGTTTGGTTGCGGACGTAGAGCTTGTCCATGTCCGTGGGCAGCATGCGGTCGGGCGCGTCGGCCTGGACGTACACCCGCTTGATGCGGCCGCCCTGCATGAAGTCGTTGGCGTAGGCGCTGCCGAACGCCGCCGAGATGGTGCGGTGGATGGAGCCGATGGCGAGTCCCAAGGCGCCGGCCTTGTCCCAGTCCACGTCCACGCGGTATTCCGAAATGTCGGCCTGGCTGTTGGGCCGGACCTTGGTCAGGCGCGGATCCTGGGCCGCCAGGCCGAGCAGCTGGTATTGGGCGGCCATCAAGGTCTCGTGGCCCAACCCGCCGCGGTCCAGCAACTGGAAGTCGAAGCCCTTGGACATGCCCAGTTCCGGCACGGCCGGCGGCGGAAACACGTACACCATGGCGTTGCGGATGGTGGACAGCTTCATCATGGCCCGCTGCGCGATGGCCTTGTCCTTCAAGTCGGGCCGGTCGCGGAGCTTCCAATCCTTCAGCTTGATGAACACCATGCCGCTGTTCTGGGAACGGCCGGAGAAGCTGATGCCGGCGATGGTCATCGTCGAGGCCACGGTTTCCTTCTCGTTTTCTTGGAAATAGCGTTCGATCTGCTTGGCGACCGTCCGGGTCTGTTCCAGCGTGGCGCCGGTCGGCATCATGATCTGGGCCAGCAGGATGCCTTGGTCTTCGTCGGGCAGGTAGGCCGTGGGCATGCGCTGGTACAGGAAGCCCAGGCCGGCGACGATCGCGACGAACAGGACGACGTAGCGGAACTTGCGGGCCAGCGAATGCCCGACCAGCCCCACGTAGGCGCCGCGCAGCCGGAAGAACGCCCGGTCGAACCCGACGAAGAACGGGCGCAGCAGCGGCCAGGCGCTTTCCGCCGGCTCGTGGCCCGCGGGCACGGGCTGGAGCAGCGCGGCGCACAGCACCGGCGTGAGGATCAAGGCCACGACCACCGACAGCAGCATGGACGCCACCATCGTGATCGAAAACTGGCGGTAGATGACGCCCGTCGAACCCGGGAAGAACGCCATGGGGCCGAACACGGCCGCCAGCACCAGCCCGATGCCGATCAGCGCGCTGGTGATCTGCTCCATCGACTTGGCGGTCGCCGCCCTGGGCGGCAGGCCTTCCTCGCTCATGATGCGTTCGACGTTTTCCACCACGACGATGGCGTCGTCCACCAGCAGCCCGATGGCCAGCACCATGGCGAACATGGTCAGCATGTTGATCGAGAAGCCGAAAAGGTCGAGCAGGGCGAACGTGCCCAGGATCACGACCGGCACGGCGATCGTCGGGATCATCGTCGCGCGCATGTTGCCCATGAACAGCCACATGACGAGGAAGACCAGCACGATGGCTTCGACGAGCGTCTTCACCACTTCCTCGATGGAAACCCGGATGAACGGCGTGGTGTCGTGGGGATAGATGACCTCCAATCCGGCGGGGAAGAAGCGCGCCATTTCCGCCATCTTGGCCTTCACGTTGTCGGCCGTCTGCAGGGCGTTGGCGCCGGCGGCTTGGCGGATGGCGAGGACGGCGGTGGGCTTGCCGTTGTACGACGCCTCGATGTCGTAGATTTCGCTGCCCAGCTCCGCGCGGCCGACGTCGCGGATGCGCACGGCGGAACCGTCGGCGTTGATGCGCAGCGGAATGGCGGCGAATTCGTCCGGCGTGCGGAGCATGTTCTGCACGATGATCGAGGTGTTCAGCCGCTGCCCGGCGACGGCCGGCGCGCCGCCGAACTGGCCGGCGGACACTTCCACGTTGTAGGCGCGCAGCGCCGCGAGCACGTCGTCCACCGTCAGGCGGTAGTCCGTCAGCTTGTCCGTGTCCAGCCAGATGCGCATGGCGTAGCCGCTGCCGAAGATTTCCACTTCGCCCACGCCGGGCACGCGCGCCAAGGCGCGTTCGAGGTTGGATTTGGCGAAGTCGCGCAGGTCGGTGCCGTCCAGGGCGCCGCTTTCCGAGATCAAGCCCACCATGAGCAGGTAGTTGTGGGTGGATTTGACGACTTGGACGCCTTGGTTCTTGACCACGTCGGGCAGGCTGGGCAGCGCGGATTGCAGCTTGTTCTGCACCTGGGACCAGGCGACGTCCACGTCCGTGCCCGGCGCGAAGGTCAGCTCGAGGCGCGCGCCGCCGGCGGAATCGCTGGAGGCGGACATGTACAGCAGCCGGTCGAGGCCCGTCATTTTCTGTTCGATGAGCTGGGTCACGCTGTTTTCCACCGTCTCGGCCGATGCGCCGGGATACGACGCCGCGATGGCGATGGACGGCGGGGCCATCTCCGGATATTGGGAGATGGGCAGGTGGTAGATGGCCAATGCGCCCGCCGCCATGATGACGATGGCGATCACCCAGGCGAAAACGGGCCGTTCCAGGAAGAATTTGGACAACATGGGAAGTCTCCGTCCTCAGGGCGCCGTGGGCGCCGCAGCCGGGGCCGCGGCTTCCGGGGCTTGGAAAGGCACTTCGCGGACGGCGGCGCCGGGCCGCAGGTTCTGGCCGCCTTCGACGACGACCTTGTCGCCGGCCTGCAGGCCGGACGCGACGAGCCATTGGTTGCCGATGGCGCGATCCAGCGCGAGCGGCCGCAGCTCGACCGTGCCGGCCGCGTTGACGATCAATGCCTGCGGATTGCCCTTGGGGTCGCGCGTCACCGCCTGCTGCGGGACCAGAAGCGCCTGCTCGTCCACGCCCTCCTTGAGGATCGCGCGCACGAACATGCCCGGCAGCAGCACGCCGTCGGGATTCGGAAAGACCATGCGCAGCACGACCGAGCCGGTGGTCGGATCCACGGACACGTCGCGGAACTGGAGCGTGCCTTCGTGGGCGTAGGGCGTGCCGTCCTCCAGGACGAGCTGCACCTGGTCCAGGCCGGCTTCGTCGCCGCGCAGGCGTTCCCGGCGCTGCTGGAGCCGCAGCAGTTCGGCGGTGGAGCGGGGCACGTCGACGTAGATGGGGTCCAGCTGCTGGATCGTCGCCAGCGGCGCCGGCTGGTAGGCCGTCACGATGGCGCCGTCCGTCACCGTCGATTTGCCGATGCGGCCGGAAATCGGCGACTCGATCCGGGCGTAGCCGAGGTTGATGCGGGCGGTCTTCACCATGGCCTGCCAGTACTGTTCGTCGGCTTCGGCCTGCTTCAGGGCCGCGTCCGCGTCGTCGAAGTCCTGCTGGCTGACGGCCTTGTCGGCTAGGGCCTGGCCGGCGCGCTCCACTTTCGCGCGCAGGGCGGGCAGGCTGGCGGCGGAGCGGTCGCGGGCGGCCTCGGCGACGTCGAGCGCGGTC
Organism: uncultured Verrucomicrobiota bacterium; assembly: GCA_964436715.1. GTDB lineage: Bacteria > Verrucomicrobiota > Kiritimatiellia > CAIQIC01 > Lenti-01 > Lenti-01. The sequence continues at coordinate 36,260 of CAYTEK010000004.1, forward strand.
TGGAACGGGGCGGGATCGATCTGGTAGAGCGCGTCGCCGGCCTGCACGTCGGCGCCTTCCGTGAACAGGCGCTTTTGGACGAGGCCGTTGACCTGCGGCCGGATTTCCGCGATGCGGAACGGCGCGGTGCGGCCGGGCAATTCGGTCGTCAGCAGCAGCGGCTGCGGCGCGACCGTCGCGGTCGCGACTTCCGGCGGCGGCGGGGTGGGCGGTCCGCCCGCGCCGGGTTTTCCGCAGCCGGCCGAGAGGCCGGCGGCGAGGCAGATCGCGGCGAAGGCGGGGAGGGAATACAGAGCGGTTTTCATGAGGATTTCCTTGTTGCGGGTGGGCGTTTCAAAGGGGGCCGGCCGGCGGGCGGCGCGTAGGCATAGCGGCACGTGATGCCGCCGACGATGATCTGGACCGCGCGCGCGATCCAGTTTTCGCGCACGGCGTCGTTCGGGAACACCAGTTTTTTCAACGGTCGCTTCGGGTGGTGGAAGATGATGCACTGGGCCAGCAGCGAAACGGCGAGCAGATGCGCGTCCAGGTCGCTGCCGTCCGGCGGCATGCCCAGGCGCACGAGGCGCTCCACGGCCTGCAGCAGCGGATCGAACAGCTGCTCGTGCAGGATGCGCGCCACCGCCGTCGGTTCGGCCCGTTCGTGCGCGATCAGCCGCGCCACCCAGACCTCCGGCGGCCGCTCGCTGAGGCCGGTGCGCAGCATGTAGTCCACCAGCATCGTCAGCGCCCGGCGCCACGACTCCGCGTCGCGGACCTGTTCGGGGAGGGCGAGCAGCGGCTGGTGCACGCCGTCGAAATGGATGCGGAAGACCTCGAGATAGAGGCGTTCCTTGGAGCGGAAATGGTAGTTCACCGCCGCGACGTTGGTGCGGGCCTTCGCGCAGATCGCGCGCACGCCGGTGCGGCGGAAGCCCCGTTCCGCGAACAGCTCGGTCGCCGCGCGCAGAATGCGCGCGCGCGTCGGATCGGATGGATGAACGCCCATTTTAAACGCCTGTTTGAAATCCGCGCCACCCTACGCTTTTCGGCGCGGACGTAAAGTCCTTTCGGGGGCGCTCGCCGGCGGCGGGGCGGGCGGCGGCGGTTCGGCGGCGGCGGGCGGGGCTCAGCCCAGCGCGACGACGAGGAACATCATCAGGGCGCAGCCGACCATCGCGCCCATGGTGGCGACGTCGTTGTTGCCCTCGCGCTGGGCCTCGGGAATGGCGTCTTCGACGACGACGAAGATCATGGCGCCGGCGGCGAAGGCGAGCGCGTAGGGGAGAATGGGCCGGGCGGCCACGACCGCCAGCGCGCCGAGCACGCCGGCGAGCGGTTCGACCATCCCCGAAAACTGGCCGTACATGAAGCCCTTGAAGCGGGACAGCCCCGTCCGCTGCAGCGGCATGGCCACCGCGAGTCCTTCGGGCAGGTTCTGGATGCCGATGCCGATGGCCAGCGCGACGGCCCCGGCGAGACTGTAGGCGGAATCCCCCATGGCCGCGGCGCCGAAGGCCACGCCCACCGCCAGGCCTTCCGGGAAATTGTGCAGCGTGATGGCCGTCACCAGCAGGATGCTGCGCTTCCAATGGCAATGGTGCCCCTCGGGCGTTTCCTCGTAGACGTGCAGGTGCGGCAGGACGACGTCGATCAGGCGCAGGAAGGCGCCGCCGAGCAGGAAGCCGACGACGGCCGGAATCCACGATCCGTTGGACAATTCGATCGCCGGCGCGAGCAGCGACCAGTAGCTGGCCGCGATCATCACGCCCGCCGCGAAGCCGAGCATGCCGTCCTGCAGCTTGCGGCTGGGTTGGCGGGCCAGGAAGATCGCGGCGGCGCCGAGGGCGGTCATGGCCCACGTGAACAGCGTGCCCGCCAGCGCTTGCGCGGCGGGCGACAGGCCTTGCAGGAAATCGATCAGAACGGTCATGCGCGGAAAGATAGCCTAAACCGGCGCCCGACGCAAAGCCGGTTCTCAGCCGAATTGTCCCGTGCGCAGCAGCACGAGCGTGCAGGCGCGGACGACTGCGATGCCCGCCGCGGCGAGTTTTTGCTCCACTTCCGGGTTTTCGGTGCCGGGATTGAAGATCACCCGGGCCGGCCGCGCGGCGAGGAGTTCGTCCGCCAGATTCGTCGACAGGGCGGGCGAGACGTACAGCGTGACCACGTGCACCGGCTCCGGCACGTCCGCCAGCTTCTTGAACGCGCGGCGGCCCTCGATTTCCGCCAAGGCGGGGTGGATGGGAAAGACCGCGTGGCCCTTTTGCGCCAGCAGGACGACGGCCTGATGGCTGTAGCGCTCGGGCTTGTTGCTGGCTCCGACGACGGCGACGTTCATGAAACGATGCTCCTGGCGCGCATATTCGCTCTCCCAAGGATGGCCGTCAAGCGCGCAAGCCGGCGCCGGCGGCGGCGCGAAACGCCGGGCTTGCCTGCGGCTTAAGAAGCGATTAAGCTGCCGGCGTGAACGTGAAAAACGCCAGTCCGGTCGCGGTCGGTGCGGGGATTCCGGGGGCGGAGAGCGGCGGGCGATGAGCGAATATCTTCCGGGCGGATGGCGGTTGTACGTGCGGGCCGCGGTGCTGGTGCTGGCGACCATGGCCGGCGTGGCCGTCGTCGGGCACGCGCTGCCGGCGACGGCGCCGTGGATGCCGCGGCTGATTCCGATTTTCCTTCTGGTGGCGAGCGTGCTCGTGATGCTGCCGGCGTGCGCCGCCGGCCGGTGGCGGTTCGCGGCGTGGGCCGCGGCCGCATATGCGTTCATTCTGCTGGCGGAGGTGGCGGGCGTCGCCACGGGCGCGGTGTTCGGCGATTTCGCCTACGGTTCGGCGCTGGGGTGGAAGTGGCGCGGCGTGCCGCTGCTCGTCGCCGCGAACTGGATGCTGGTGGTGAACGGCGCGGTCTGCCTGGCGGGGCGCCTCGTGCCGCCGGCGGCGGGCCTCGCGCGGCGTCCCGCGCTGGCGCTGCTGGCGGGCGTGATCGTCGTCGCGTTCGATGGCCTCCTGGAGCCGGCGATGGCGCGCCTGGATGGCTGGCATTGGGCGGACGGCGTCGTGCCGACGCAGAACTTTCTGGTCTGGTTCGCGCTCGCGGCGGTGCTGGCGCTGTTCCATCCGCGCGCCCTGCGCACCGCCTGCGATCTGGGCACGATGGGCCGCCTCGCGGGCATCTACGTGCTCGTGCAGGCGGCGTTTTTCGCGATCTTGCGGCTGACGTGACGCCTGCGCCGCGGCCGGCGGAATTTCACCGGGGGATTTGACGCGCGGCCGGCGGTGGGGTAGCCTCCCCGTTTCCCGAAAGGAAACCGAACATGAAACGTGCTATTTTGAGAACGACGTTGGCGTTGGCGCTGGCGGGGCCGGCCGCCGCCTGGGCTTGGGGTCCGGAGGGCCACACCGGCGTCGGCGACGTCGCCGCGACCATGCTCACTCCGGCCGCCAAGAAGCAGGTTCGCGCCATCCTGCAGGACAAGAACCGCCGGATCGGCGACTATGAAGTTTCCTGCTGGGCGGATGAAATCAAGGGCGCCAAGGAATACGACAAGCTCTATGCCGACAACGGCCTCTGGCATTTCGTGGATTTCGACACCTTCAAGCGCTACGACGACGATTTCGAACTGAAGCCGCCCACGGACGGCCAGGATGTCGTCGATCAGATCGTCCGTTGGCAGAAGGTGCTGGCCGACAAGAAAACCCCGCCGGCGCAGCGTCTCGACGCGCTGCGCTTCCTCGTCCACTTCGTCGGCGATCTGCACCAGCCCTTGCACTGCGCCTTCCGCTGCGGCGACATGGGCGGCAACATGATCCCCGTCAATTCCTTCAAGGGCCACAACTATTCCTTCGGCCCCAACACGCCGATGGACTATCCCCCCAGCATCCACAGCGTCTGGGATGAATCCATGGTGCTCGAACTGATGGGCGGCCGCAGCCGTTCCGCCTTCGCCCGGTTCCTGATGGAGGGCGTGGACGCCGACCAGATCGCGTGGTGGAGCCAAGGCAAGCCGCTCGACTGGGCCGCCGACAGCTATTGGCGCGCCCGCAAGCAGGCCTATCGCTGGACCAACGGCGAGCACCTGCCCTACAAGTGGTCGCGGCCCGGCATGGACCTCACGAGCGACAACTACATCGATTCGCGCCTGCCCGTCGCGCGGGAGCAGCTCCAGAAAGCCGGCGTGCGCCTGGCCCTGCTTCTGAACGAAGCCCTCGATCCGAAGTACGAAAAGCCCGCGCGGCCGGAACCCAAGCCCGCCGCGCCCGCGGCCGAAAAGCAATAGCCCCCCCGGTTTCGGCCGAGCCGTCCACCCGCGTTTCCCATGCGGTTAGGCGCCGCTTGCGGCGGAACCGCCCGCGGAGCGGCCGCCGCCACAAAGATCTCGCTCGCCGCGGCCACCCCGCGTCACTTCCGGACTATGCCCCGATCACTTATTCGAAAAATCATCTGCTCGCTGTTTGAGCCATCTCTCATTCTTTACCCGATAGCCTTCGTCGGGAAGTTCCCCATGCAAAACATCCTCTTTTGAGGGGAAGCGGATGCTCCCATCTTTTCGGACAATCACCTGAATATTGAAGGGTTGTGCATCCTTATAGTCCGGATCCGCGCCTTCAAGTGGCCAAAATGAAACGGACCATTCATGGGTGGCTTCATGTACGTTTATATTGGCAGCGCCGAAATAGTCGGTGTTTATGGAAGTGGATGAAACAAAGTTAGTCCAATACCAGACGGGGCCTTGTTTGATCCATGCAACCGCAATGGATGTCGCCTGTTCGGCTGAATCAACACTGGTGGGGGAGGGTTCGGCTGCAAAACCCGACGTGGCGAATCCAAGGATGGCTGTGAGCCAGATGTTGAAATTCGGCATATTGTATTTCATACGCACGTTACGCATGAGGCACGAGCCTGCCGCCCGGCGGCGAGTAGCCTCAATGCGCTGGTTCGGTCCCTCTGTCCAATTCCGGTAGATTGTTCATCTTCTCCACATCATGAAGAGCATCATCGCCATCCAGAACGCGAGTGCTGTTCCGAGGCCGTTCATCATGTACGTTGCGACTCTTCTTCGTCCCGTGAAGTCGCTGCGATTGGTCATGACAACTGCCAGAATCTGAAAAGCGAGAAACAACGGACTTGCAAGAAAGAGCATGGGTGAAATGACATCGTCGTCGAGTGGATTCGAGATCCCCAATTCGGCGCATATCTCAAGTGAGAGAAGGTAGAGGAAAACGACAGCCGTGAGGACAACCCCAGTCCTGGCAATGCCTCTCTTGGTGATCGATCTCATTGTTTCTTTATTACCGAACGTCAGCGTTCATCCTCGGCGCACCTTGTGCACCGTAGGGGCGAAACATTTCGTTCGGGATCGCCTTTTATAGACTCACCGTTCTTTGTATGCCTTACTTTATCCGCCTTCTTGGAAAGAAGATGTTGTTCAACGGCAGCGATGAATTCATCATCGGTAATGTCCCAAAGGGCAGATGGCTTTGGACCTTTTGCCCATGTAGCTACATTTGAGACTATTTGTCCGATTCTCCAGCCGGGATATTCCGCTTTTATGGATCTGATGGCCGTATAGAGGTCGTTATTCTTCATATATCATCCCGAGCCGTACTTGTTCTTCCGGCTTCTAGTCGGCTTTATGCGAGTCGCGCATTTGGCTTTTAATGGCCAAAGAATAGAGCAAAACGGGGCGGGGGTCAAGGGCGCGATCGGGTGGACAGCAGGTGCGGGCTCGGACTTGGCGGGCTTGGCGCCTTGGTGTGAGAAGGTTCTCCGATTTGAAACATGGGCGCGCGTGGGCGCGTGGGCGGAAGATGGGAGGCGGGAGAACTCAATATCCAATATCCAATAACCAATATCCAATCATCAATGTTTGAGAGAACAGCCGTGGGGGGCGGATCAGAGGGATCCGAGGGAGAGGTCGCCGTGGATCTTGTAGACGGGGCCGTCGCGATCGACGTGGAGGACGACGCCGGGGAAGGCGGCGGGGAGTTTTTCCTGCAGGCGGCGGGCGACGTCGGCTTCGAACTGGGCTTGCACTTCGGGCGGGACGGCGTCGAGGGTGGCGATGCGGGCCTGGACGACGTAGCCGGGGCCATGCTGGGAACCGATGCCGACGGTGAATGCGGCGCCGAGGTCGAAGAGGCCGTCGTCCTCGCGGTTGGAGGTGGCGCCGTGGGGCGGGCGGTTGGGATGGCGCCGGGCGCGATGGCCGTGCGAGGCTTCGAGTTCGTCGTTGATTTCGTCGAAGACCTGCTTGAGGCGGGCTTCCCAGCGTTCGAGTTTGGTTTTGGTGGAGGACATTTTAAAACCGGAGAGCGACCACGGATATCACGGAGGGCACGGATGGGGGAAGGGGGAATAACATCCGTGGAATCGGTGTCATCCGTGGTGGATTCACGATCACAGGAGCGTGCCGGGGTTGAGGAGGCCGTCGGGGTCGAAGAGTTTCTTGAGGGCGCGCAGCTGGGCGAGGGCGGCGTCGCCGGCCATCTGGCGGAAGAGGTCGCGCTTGAGCTTGCCGATGCCGTGTTCGGCGGAGATGGAGCCGCCCCAGGCGATGACCTGCGCGGCCCAGCGGGCGTAGAGGGCGCGGCCGGCGGCGTAATCGGCGGGGTCGCGCGGCAGCACGTTCACGTGGAGATGGTTGGCGCCGACGTGGCCGAAAATCAGATGTTCGAGGCCGGCGGCGGCGAGATCCTTTTCGTAGAGGGCGAAGACGTCGGCGAGGCGAGCGTCGGGCACGGACATGTCGGTGCCGAGCTTGACGAGGCCGGGGTGGATCTTGCGGCGGTCGTCGATGGCGGAATTGACGAGTTCGGGGACGGCGTGGCGGAAGAGCTTGAGCTTTTCCAGGTCGTGGGGATTGTCGGCGAGCACGCAGGCGTCGGGATCGGCGCCGAACTCGGGCAGGCGTTCGGCGGCGGCGAGCACGGCGGCTTCGGCCGCGGCGGCGTCGGGGGCGTGCCATTCGGCGTAGACGCAGGCGGCGCCGTCCGGGATCGCCGGCACGGGGATGTCCTTGGAAGCCAATTCGTCGGCATGTTCGCGGAGGAAGGCGAGGGCGCGGGCGTCGAAGTATTCGAGCGCCGCGAGGCGGGGTGCGAGAGTGGGCGGTTGGCCGTTGGCCGTGGGCGGCGTGGGTCCGCTTGGACTTTCCAATCCCGACCTCTGACATCCACCCTCGGCCCTCGGCCCTCGGCCCTCTGTTCCCTGTCCCCTCCGCAGGTCGTTCACGAACCCGACGACGGCGGCGGTGGAGGGCAAGAAGGCCATCAAGCCCCAAACGGCGCCGGGTGCGGGCAGGAGCCGCAGCGTGGCTTCGGTCACGACGCCGAGGGTGCCTTCGGCGCCGATGAAGAGATCGACGAGGTCCATGTCGGGATCGACGAAGTAGCCGGCCGCGTTTTTGACCGCCGGGCGGCGCAGGGGCGGGAGCTCGCCGGCGACGGCGCCGAGGGCGAAACGCAGGCCCTGGGCCCGATCGCGGCCGCGGCGGAGGTCGAGGATTTCGCCGGAAGCCAAGGCGACGCGCAGGCCGAGCACGTGGTTGCGGGTGGGGCCGTGCAGGAACGAGAGGGCGCCGGACGAGTTGCAGGAGATCATGCCGCCGATGGAGGCGGAGGTCTCGGTGGGGTCGGGGGCGAAATAGAGATGCGGCGGGACGGCGGCGCGGATGGCGGCGAGCGTGGCGCCGGGCTGGACGACGAGGGTTTCGCCCGCGACTTGGATCCGGTCCATGTGGGACAAATTGAGGACGAGTCCACCTTCGGGCACGGCCCCGCCGGTCACGCCGGTGCGGGCGCCCTGGGTCGTGACGGGTCCATGCGCGGCGCGGGCTTCGGCGAGGGCCGCGCGGACGTCGGCTTCGGTGCGGGGGAAAGCGATGCGGTCGGCGCGGCCGACGCGGCGGGATTCGTCGCGCAAGTAGTCCGCGTGGGCAGGCTGGAACGATTCACTCATGGCGGCCAATATAGCTTGCTTCGGGTCTGGTCGCACGGGTAAAGTTCGCCCTTCATAATTAGGAGAAAAGCATGACCAATCGGATGGTTAAGGTGAAGTTCGAGCATGGGCCCGAACAGGAAGTGGAAGTCGGGATCGCGCTGAACCAGATCCTGGCGAAATATCCGGCGACGAAGGCGGGGCTCGATTTCGCGCCGCTGGGCGCGCTGGTGAACAACGAGTTCGTTTCGGTGGAATACCGGATCGAGACCGACAGCGCGGTGAAGATCCTGGGCTACCGGGATTCGTACGGGCAGCGGGTGTATCGGCACACGATCGCGTTCCTGCTGTCCAAGACGGCGCACGAGCTGTTCCCGGGCTGCGATTTCGCGGTGGAGCACTCGCTGTCCAAGGGGCTGTATTGCAGCTTCCGCCTGGGCGCAGCGGCCGGCGTGTCGAAGGACCAGCTGGCCCAGCTGGACGCGGCGCTGCGCAAGCTGTTCGAGCAGAAGGCGCCGATCGACCGCATCAAGATCACGTACGACGAGGCCATCGCCCACTTCGAGGCGGCGGGGGCCAAGGACAAGCTGAACCTGCTGCGCTACAAGAACAGCTCCAAGGTCAGCGTGTACAAGTGCGGCGACTACATGGATCTGGCGAACCAGCCGCTGGCGAACAACGCGGCCGCGCTGGGCAACTACCAGCTGATCGCCTACAAGGAAGGCTTCGTCGTGATGGGTCCGGACCGCATGGACCTGAACGTCTTCCCGCCCTTCGAGCCGGCGCACTACATCTACGACGTCTTCAAGGGCCACAAGGACTGGGGCCGGATCGTGCGCGTGCGCACGGTGGGCGACCTCAACGAGCGCATCGCCAAGAAGAAGATCGACGACTTCATCGACGTGAACGAAGCCTACCAGGAGAAGCGCATCGCCCTGCTGGCCGAGCAGATCGCCCAGCGCAAGGGGCAGGTGAAGTGGATCCTGATCGCCGGGCCGTCCTCGTCGGGCAAGACGACGTTCTCCAAGCGCCTCTCGCTCCAGCTGAAGGCCAGCGGCATGAACGCCAAGCCGATCTCGCTGGACAACTACTTCGTCGGCCGCGACAAGACGCCGCGCGACGAAAAGGGCGAGGTGGACTTCGAGCACATCGAGGCGCTGGACCTGAATCTCGTCCACGAGCAGCTGGCGAAGCTGGACGCGGGCGAACGCCTGGAGCTGCCGTATTTCAACTTCCACACCGGCCAGCGCGAGTGGAAGGGCGAGATGATGCACATCGGCCCCGACGACGTCGTCGTGCTCGAAGGCATCCACGGCCTCAATCCGCGGCTGACCTCTTCGATTCCGGTGGAACACAAGTTCCGCATCTACATCAGCGCGCTGACGCAGCTGAACATCGACAGCAACAACCGGATCTCTCCCACGGACAACCGCCTGATCCGCCGCATGCTGCGGGAAAACAACTTCCGCAGCCACCCCGCCCTCAAGACCCTGCAGATGTGGCCCAAGGTGCGCCGCGGCGAAAAGACCTGGATCTTCCCGTTCCAGAAGGAAGCCGACGTGGCCTTCAACTCGGCGCTGGACTACGAACTCGCCGTGCTGCGCCCGTTCGCGGAACCCCTGCTGGCGGAAATCAAGCCGTCCATGCCGGAATACGCCGAAGCCGTGCGCATCCAGCAGTTCCTGGCGAACTTCCTGGTGATTCCGACGGATCGCGTGCCCCCGACGAGCGTGATCCGCGAGTTCATCGGCAAGACCTTCTTCCAGTACTAGGCCGAACAGCCGCTCAACGCAAAGGGCGCAAATGGCGCAAAAGGGCGCAAACGCCGGAATGCGGCGGCCGCGTTTGCGTCTTTTGCGTCTTTTGCGTTAACATGTCCGGAAATGACTGAAATGGAATCAACCGAATCCAGAGCCGAACGCATCGTGGCGATCGTGGGCCGGCCCAACGTGGGCAAGTCCGCGCTCTTCAACCGCCTCGTGCGCCGCCGGCTGGCGATCGTCCATTCGGAAGAAGGCGTCACCCGCGACCGCCTGATGGCGGCCGCGGAGTGGCTGGGCCAGAAGTTCCGCGTGGTGGACACCGGCGGGCTGTCGCTGATGGATCGCGCCAAGTCCGGCGACGAGATCCTGCGGGCGACGGCCGACCAGGTCCAGGCCGCCATCGAGGATTCCGCCGCGGTGATCCTGGTCGTGGACCTGACGGCCGGCCTGCAGCCGCTGGACGTCGAGGTGGCGCGCCTGCTGCGCCAATCGGGCCGGCCGGCGGTCGTGGCCGCCAACAAGGCCGACCTGCCGGCGCAGGACGAGCGGGCCGGCGATTTCGCCGCGCTGGGCTATCCCGCCTTTCCGGTTTCGGCGTCGCACAACCGCGGCATCGAGGACCTGCTGGCGGCCGTGCTGCCGCACCTGCCGCCGGAATCCGGCGAGACCGAGCCGGCGCGCCTGAAGGTGGCCGTGGTCGGCCGGCCCAACGTGGGCAAGTCGTCCTACATCAACCGGCTGACGGGCCACGATCGCGTGATCGTCTCGCCCGTGCCCGGCACGACGCGGGATACGATCGACGTGCCGTTCACGCTGAAGGCGGCGGACGGCGGCGAGCGGCACTACGTGCTGGTGGACACCGCCGGCATGCGCAAGCAGGGCAAGGTGCACGAGTCCGTCGAGAAATTCAGCCTGTTTCGCGCCGAGCAATGCATCGCCGAGGCCGACATCGTCGTGCTGGCGCTGGACGCCGAAGCCGGGCCCGGCACCCAGGAAAAGAAGATCGCCGCGTTGATCCGCGAGCACCACAAGGCCTGCGTCGTGCTGGTGAACAAGTGGGACCTGGCCAAGGGCACGCCGGTCAAGGCCGCCGACTACGAGGAGCGCATGCGCCAGGAGCTGTTCTTCCTCGGCGACATCCCCGTCGTCTTCGTCTCCGCGCTCAGCGGCCACCAGATCCGCCGCAGCTTCGAGGTGATCGACGCCGTGGCGACGCGGCTGACGACGAAGATGCCCACCGGCGTGCTGAACCGCGTCCTGCGCGACGCCTTCGCGCAGTCGCAGCCGCCGTTCTCCAAGGGCCGGCAGCTCAAGTTCTACTACGCCACGCAAACGGGCCAGAACCCGCCGCGCGTGACCCTGTTCGTCAACGATCCCAAGCTGAGCACGCCGACGCACCAGGCCTTCCTGGCGGCGAAGATCCGCGCGGCCTTCGATCTCGCCGGCGTGCCGCTCGTCCTGCGCTACCGGTCCAGCCACGGCGAACGGGAGTCGAACGACGCCCGCTGACGGCGCGCGCCGGGGGAAACCATGTTCGTGCGCGCCTCCATCCTGAAGCCCTCGCGGCCGAGCCCCGGCGGCGTGCGCGAGGTCTGGCGCGTCGCCGCGCCGATCATCGTGACGATGGCGTCGTTCACGCTGATGCAGTTCTGCGACCGCATGTTCCTCGCGCACCACGGCTCCGTCTCCCTGCGCGCGTCGTTGCCGGCGGGCATCCTGGCGCTGACGTTGACGATCTTCTTCCAGGCGCTGGCGGGCTATTCCGGCACGTTCGTCGCGCAGTACCACGGCGCGGGCCGCAAGGACGAATGCGCGCGCGCGACGGCGCAGGGCCTCTGGGTGGGCCTGCTGACGTGGCCGGCGTGCCTCGCGCTGATTCCCGCCGGCTTCTGGCTGCTGTCCGTCGCCGGGCATCCGGCGGACGTGCTGGCCGCGGAAAAAATCTACTTGGGCATCCTCATGGTCGGCGGCGGCTTCTGGGCGCTGACGAACGCCGTCTCGGGCTTTTTCTCGGGCCGCGGCGACACGCGCACGCCGATGCTGGCGAGCCTGGTCGCGAACCTGGTCAACGTGGCGGGCGATTACGCCCGCATCTTCGGCCAGTGGGGCTTTCCGGCGAGGGGCATCGCGGGGGCGGCGGTGGCGACGGTGGCGTCGTCGGCGGTCGGGCTGGCGATCCTGCTGGGGGTGTATTTCCGCAAGAAGTTCCGGGACGAATACGGCACGGCGGCGGCCCAGCACCTGGAATGGCGCCTGCTCAAGCCGCTGCTGCGCTACGGCATTCCGGCATCGCTGAACTCGCTGCAGGACCTGGGCTCGTTCGCGCTGTTCGTCGTGCTGCTGGGGCGGCTGCCGGAAGCGGACCTGGCCGCCAGCAACATCGCCTTCAGCATCAACAACGTCGCCTTCATGCCGCTGCTGGGCATGGGCATGGCCGCCACGATCCTGGTGGGGCAGTACCAAGGCGCGCGCGATCCCGCCACGGCGGAGCGCGCGGGCTTCACCGCCCTGAAGCTGTCCTGCGCCTACATGGGCGCGGTGGCGCTGAGCTTCCTGCTGTTTCCGCGGGCGTACTTCTCGCTCTTCACCGGCGACGCGCCGGGCATGGTGCCGCTGGACGCGGTGCTCGGCAAGGGCCGCTGGCTGCTGACGATGTTGGCGCTCTGGGGGCTGCTCGACGCCGTCAATCTCGTGATCGGCGGCGCGCTCAAGGGCGCCGGCGACACCCGCTTCGTGCTGGTCTATTCCGTGCTCACGAGCTGGCTGGTGTGGATGCCCGGCGAACTGCTGCTGCTGCTGTGGCTCGATTCCGGCCTGCTGGCGGCGTGGCTGTGGCTGGCGCTCTACGTCCTGCTGCTGGCCACCGGCTTCTGGCTGCGCTTCCGGCGCGGCAAGTGGAAGGCCATCGACATGATTTCCGGCCGGGCGCCGGCCGCGCCGCCGGCGGCGGAGGCCGCGCCATGAAGATTTCCGTCCTGACGCCCAACTACAACGGCGGCCGCTGGCTGGCGCGCGCCATGGACAGCGTCCTGGCGCAGGAACTCGCGCCCGGCGACGAACTGGAATACCTCTTCCTCGACGGCGGCAGCACCGACGATTCGCTGGCGATCGCCGCCGCCCGCCGCGGCCGCCTCGCCGCGCTCGTCAGCGAAAAGGACGCCGGCCCCGCCGACGCGCTGAACAAGGGCTTCGCGCGCGCCACGGGCGACCTGGTCGGCTGGCTGAACGCCGACGACGTCTACCGCCCCGGCGCGCTGGCCAAGGCCATCGCGGCCGCCAAGGCGCATCCGCAGGCCGCGCTGTTCTTCGGCAAGTGCCGCATCGTGGACGAAGCCGGCGCCGAAATCCGCGGGTTTCCGACGTTCGTGAAGAACGCATGCTTTCCGTTTTCGAGCCGGTTCCTGATCCAGTGCATCAACTACGTTTCCCAGCCCGCCTCGTGGTTCCGGCGCTCCGCGCTGGCCGCGGCCGGGGGGCTGCGGACGGACTTCCGCGCGGCGTGGGACTACGACCTGACGCTGCGCCTGTGGCGGCAGGGCGGGGGCGTGCGGATTCCGGGCCCGCCGCTGGCGGACTTCCAGTGGCATCCGGGCTCGATCAGCGGCCGCCAGTACGAACGCCAGTTCGAGGAAGAATGGCGCGCCGCCGTCGCCGACGCCGGCCGGTTTTCGCCGCAAGCCCTCGTCCACGGGCTCGTGCGCCGCGGCATCGTGGCCTGCTATCGCTTCATGAACCGCCCCCGGGCCTGAAGCGCGCGTTTTCCGCGCGTTTTCGGATTGCACCCGGCGCCGCGCGCGACTTTTCCACGGCGTGGAAAAAAGTTTTCCACGCCGTGGAAAAATCGGCCAAAGTCGTTCCACTCCGTGGAAAAACCGCCGAAATCTTGTCCACTCCGTGGAAAACCGCGGGCGGCGCCTTGTGCCGCCGGGGCCTTCCGGGGGCGCAAATCCAACCTTTACGGGCGGGGAGGGACATGGGATTATGCCGGAAATTCGGCGCATCGCGGTGCGCCGGACAACCCGAGGAGTTTGCGCCATGAAGCCCATCTTGTCCGAGCCCGAGATCAACGCCATCATCTATGGCATGCACGGCGCGCCGTTTTCGCTGCTGGGGATGCACGAGACGGGGACCAAGAAACCCGGCGTCGTGGTGCGCGCGTTCCGGCCGTCGGCGACGAAGGCCGAACTGATCCGCGTCGCGGACGGCAAAGCGGTCGAGATGCCGCGCATCCATGCGGATGGGCTCTACGAGGCGTTCTTCCCCAACGAGAAGCCGTTCGCCTATCGGCTGCGGTTCACGTGGTTCGACAAGACGACCGCGACGCTGGAGGATCCGTACCGGTTCCCGCTGCAGCTGACGGACCTGGACATGTACCTGCTGGGCGAGGGCACGAACTACAAGGCGTACGCCAAGATGGGCGCGCACCCGACGACGATCGATGGCGTGGAAGGCGTGCATTTCGCGGTGTGGGCGCCGAACGCCGTCCGCGTGAGCGTGGTGGGCTGGTTCAACAACTGGGACGGGCGCATCCACCCGATGCAGCAGCGGGGCGGCTCGGGGCTGTGGGAGCTGTTCATCCCGCACCTGAAGGCCGGCGATCTCTACAAGTTCGAGGTCAAGGGCCACCACGCGTTCCTCGCGCAGAAGGCGGACCCGTACGCGTTCGCCTCGGAGCTGCGCCCGCGCTCGGCTTCGATGGTCTGGGACGTCGAAAAGTACGCCTGGCAGGACGCGGAATGGCTCGCGGCCCGCGCCAAGAAGCATTGGCTGGAAGAACCGATCAGCGTGTACGAGGTGCATCTGGGCTCGTGGCGGCGCAATCCGGCCGACAACAACCGCATGTTGACCTACGCGGAACTGGCGGAAACGCTGATCCCGTAC
>CAYTEK010000005.1:0-37174 GCA_964436715.1 uncultured Verrucomicrobiota bacterium
GGCCGGCTTGGCCGCCGAGACCTGTTGTTGGCCGCCGGCGGCCTGCTGGCCGCCGGAGCGCTCCCCGCCTTGATCCTGTTCGGCCCCGCCGAATGGTATTGGCCGCGCAGCTTGATCATGCTCCGCCTCCACAGCCAGCACATCAACGAATTTCGGACGTTGTTCGCCACCGCCGGTTCGCGCTGGCCGGCCGTCTTTTTGCATGCGTTCGGATTCTTCTTGCTCGCCGGGCTCGGCACGTTCTTCCTGTCTTTCCGGCGCCGCTTGTCTTTTGCCCAACAGGCCGTTCTGCTTCCGCTGGGCTGCCTGTCGGGCGCGTTCTTGGTCTTGTATCTCTGGCAAATCCGCTGGGCGCCGTTCGTGTTGGCCGCCGCCCTGCTGTTCACCGCGTTCCTGCTGGCCGCCGTGGGCGAACTGTTCCGCGCGCCGCGCCCCGATCCGATCCTGCGCCCCTTTCTGGCCCTGCTGTTGGCCTGCTTCGTCTTTCATTTCGCCGACGCGGTCTGGAGCGTCGTCGGCCCGCTCCGCTTGCTGTGGCGCGTGGAAAAAATCGACCCCATGTGGCTCATGGCCCTCCTCCATCGCAACCTCATGTTCCAGCTCAAGGCCCAAGCCGCCGGCCACCCCCTGCGCTTCATGATGCCGGCCGAATTGGCCCCCGGCGCCTATTATTTCCGAACCGGCGACGCGGTCGGCTCGCTCTATTGGGAAAACGCCGCAGGCCTGTCCGCCGCCGCCGAATTCTTCGCCGATCCCCTCCCCGGCGAGCGCGCCCGCGCCATCGCGCGCGAACGCGGCATCACCCACGTGTTGATGAACGAAGGCGCCGGCGACGCCGTGATGTTCTACCACCTCGCCACGGGCGCCGCCGACCATCCCGGAGCGTCTCGCACCGTCGGGGGCGCTACCGGAAAGGCCGGCACCCCGGTGCCCGCGTGGCTCCGGCCGGAACCGGAACTGAACGCCGCGGCGAATCCGACGTACTGCGTCCAAGTTCCGGCCATCGGCCAGTGGGTGCCGTTGCCGCTGCCTTTGTGGATCTACCGGCCGGAACTTTAGCGCCCGGCGTCCACGGCGCCCATTCGCACGAGCCGAACTCGCTCCCCAGCGGAAAACCCCACCAGTCGGACAAGGCCATGTAGAAGCGCCCGGTCCGCGCCCCGGCCGCGTCGAACCCCAGCGTGTAATCGGTCACGAAGCCCAGATTGTCCATGAAATTGAACCGGGTGGAGTTCGGCGTTCGCGTCCACCACCAATACGTTCCCGAAATGGTTCCGGCCCCGGTGATCGCGCTGTTCGAAATCGAGATCCACAGCCCCGTGCAACTGCCCCACGCGCCCGTCAGATTCAATTGGTATTGGTAGGTCGTGCCGTCGCGCCAGCGCGCCGCAAACACGATGCCCGCCCCGGCCGGGATCGCGCTGTACACCGGATATCGCGCCTGCACCGCATGGAAGAAGTGAACCGTGCCGAACGCGCCGGTTTGCGCGAGGAACGCATTCGTCGGGCGGAACGCCTGCGTCTGCGCGTTGAAATCGATGACGTCGAGCGACCACGCGGGCTGCGCGAGGTTGGTGGCGTGGGCGACGTAATACAGGCTGCGGGCCGGCACGTCGTAGGCCACCGTCGACAGGTTCGTGCCGGACTTCACCGCCAGCGCCGTTTCCGATTCCGTTGCCGTCGGCAGATTCCAAGCCGCGACGTCGAACGCTTCCGCCGCCGCGCCCACGCGGCGGATGGTCACGTTCGAGATCGCCGGCGGCGCCAGCGGCGCGCCTCCGCTCATCGGCGTCGCCGCCAGCGCTTCCACCACCGCCATGTTGGAAACCACCCGGCCGAACACCGTCTGCAAGCCGTCGAAATAGGCCGCGGCGTTCGTCCGCGTCACGAGGAATTCCGCGCCGGCGGAGTGCGGTTCCTTTTGCACCATGGCGATCACGCCGTTGGAATGCGACAACCCGTTGGTCGTTTCGTCGAGGATCGTGTAGCCCGGCCCGCCCGTCCAGTTCGTGTTTCCGGCGGTTCCGCGGACGGGTCGCAGGCCGGCCTGGAAACCCAGCACGTTCGTCGTGCCCGGGACCGACGCGTCGTCGTAGCGGATCAGGTGCACCGCCGTTCCCGCGTAGAAGTCGTTGCTGCGGATGCCGCTGCTCTCCGGGTCGCACCACGCCCGCGCGCCCGTCGCCAGGCCGATGAAATTCGCCGTCGCCCGCGGCGCGCGCACGTAGTCCAGTTGCACCGTGAATGTGCCCAGCGAAGTGGCCACGTCCGCGAAGATGCCGGTGGCCTGCGCCCCGGCCGGCACGATCAGGCAACTGCCGGCCCAGACCGACGCCAGCGCTGTACGCCATCCTTTCATGGTCCTTCTATATCATTCCCGACACCTGCGCGCAACCTGCCGGGCGCAGCCGTTTTGAGCCAGGTCCTCTGCGGTTGCGTCCGCCGAGTGCGGCGGCGGTTGGCTTTCCGGTCCGTCCCGATCCGGCGCGCCCACCGGGCGCACCTACAGAAAACCGGCCCCAAATCTTTCCGCACGAGACAAAAAAAAAGAGCGGCCTTGCGGCCGCTCTTTCGTGTCATCCGGAAATCCGGATTACTTGCTCATCTTGCGACGCAGAACCATCGCCAAGGCGCCGAGGCCCAGCAGGCCCATCGTCGCCGGCTCCGGAACGGAGGTCACGTCGCCGCTCATCGTCAGGTTCTGGATGCGGAAGCTGCCGCCCGTGGAGGTGGCGCCGCCCGTGACGTTCGCCGTGCCGACCTGGACGATCGCCAGCGTGTTGGCGCCGGAGCCGATGGTGCCGATGGAGGCATCCCACGCATTGACCGCGCTGGACGTGCGGGTCAAGCTCGCACCCACGTCGGAGCCGTTCAGCTGCCACTGCACCGTGCCGGGGCCGGTGTTGCTGCCGTTGATGCTCGTGGAGTTGATGGAGGCGCCCGTGATCTGATAGCCCGCATTGAGGGTCACCAGGAACGAGACGTAATTCGGACCTGCATCGCCGAAGCCGTTCGACGCGAACGTGCCGGCCGTCGTGCTCGCAATGTTCAGACCCGTGCGGGTCAGATCGCCGAAGGTCACTTGGTCCATGTTGACCGTGCCGTTTTCCGTCGCCGAGGCGCTGCCGCCGGCAGCCATCGTCCACGTCGCCAACAGCTCGGCTTGGGCCACGGAGGCCAGCGCCACGATCGCCAACGCAATCATCAATTTCTTCATTATGATCTCTCCTTGTTTTGTTTCTTTATTTAAATCGTCCGTCGAGGAAAATCCACTCCTCAACACGGCATCATTTATACCCCCCGCGGCGGAAAAAGGTAAAGATTTTTCTGTGCGATTTTTTCACATCGTTTTACCTGCGGAAACAAGGCGGGTTTCATGAAAACGAAATGGACCGCGCGCGAAATTTCGCGTTCATTTTTACGGCGCCGCCATCCCTTGCAGCACTTCCATGCGCCACAGGGAATCTTGCGCGTTCGGCATCTGCGGATCCAGCGCCAACGCGCGGCGCACGCAAGGCAGCGCCTCCGCGTAGCGCCCCAGCGCCGCATAGGCCATGCCGAGGTTGTACCACATCGCCGCGTTGCCGGGCCGGCCCGCGACGGCCGTCTGGAAATGCGGCAACGCGTCCGCCGCGGCTCCGCTTTCATACCGCACGTAGCCGAGATTGTAGTGCGCTTCGGGATGCGCGGGCTCCAAGCGCAACGCTTCTTCGTACGCCGCCAACGCTTCGTCTTTGCGCCCCAGCGCCACCAGCGCCTTGCCCCGGTTGTTATGATAGTTCGCATCATTCGGCAGCAGCCGGATGGCCTCATTTTGCAGGGCCAAGGCGTCTTCCGCACGCCCCAGTTCCAGCAAGGCCGCGCCGAGATGGGATAGATAGACCGGATGGCCGGGCAACAGCCGGAGTGCCTGCTCGAATTGGGCGACCCCCTCTTCGACCCGCCCGGTTTCGACCAATGCCAACCCCAGGCTGTTCCGGACGAAGTGGGACTCCGGCGCCAGCTGCGCCGCACGTTGGAACATCACCAGCGAATTCCGCCACCACGGGAGTTGTTCATGCGTCCGAACCAAGCAGACCGACAAGACCAAGCCGCACGCCACGGCCACCGGCCCTTTGAGCCGCCGGCTTTTTTCCGTCAATTCCGCCGCCGTCCAAGCCAGAATCCAGCCGATTCCAATCCCCGGCAGATAGGTATAGCGATCCGAAAAGGCCGACAGCTCATCGAAGCGGATGCCGCGAATGACCGGAGCCAGGGCAATCAGAAACCAGAGCCAGCCGACCAGCAGAACGGGCTTGGCTTTCCGATGATGCCAAGCGCACCCGGCGAGGATCAGCAAGCCCAGCGGCGCCAGAAGGCGAACGAGCCATGAAGTGGCGACGTTGGTCGGATACAGGATCGTCAATCCCGCCGGACAAAAGATTTTCCCGAGATAGGACCAATAGTTGGGCGCGATCAAGGTCAGCCGGTTGGCAAGCGACGTGTCCACGTGCTCTCCGCCGGCCGTGCCATGCGTGACCAGCGTCAGAACGATGAAAATGGCCGATAGGACGAAGAGGGGGATCTTTTCCGCCACAAGAGGCCGCCATCTCCCCCACGAACCGCGGCCCCATGGATCCCCCCCGCGTTCGAGGGGCCAGTAGTCGAGAAGCAGCAACAGGAACGGGAGAACCACCAAGCTGGATTTCGCCATCAATCCCAGCAACATCAGCGCAAACACCCGTCCCATTCGGCGGGCCGGCGGCGGCTCCGCATCCCGGACGTAGGCCAGCAGCGCCAGCATGAAAAACACGCCGCTCAACACGTCTTTGCGCTCGGTGATCCACGCCACGGATTCCATGCGCAACGGATGCCAGGCGAACAGCGCCGCCACGAAGAAGCTGCGCCAACGCCCGCCGGTCATGCGGAACAACAACCAGAAGAGCAATCCCGCATTGACCGCATGCAGCAATATGTTCACCAAGTGATGGCCGAATGGCCCCGCCCCGAACAGCTCGATGTCCGCCATGTAGGACAGCCACAACATCGGCAGCCACCACTGCTCGTACACCGTCGTGAAGGCCCAGTTCACCCCGCCCCAACTGAGTCCGCCTGAAACCATCGGATTCTCGGGAATATACAGGTGGTCGTCGAGATTGATGTAATCATATCCCGTCGCCGGCCAAAACAGCACCGTCGTCAGAACGAACAGCAAAGCCGCGATCGCGAACTCCGACCGCCCTGCGGAAAATCGAATGAATTTTTCGCTCATATCGAAATTTGTAGCGGTCCCGCCTTGCCGAAACCAGCGCAAACCGCGTTGAGCTTGCGCCGGCGCGCCGCGACCTGCTAGGGTTTCCGCCGTGCAAATGCGCGCACACCATTCCGCGAGCCCCCGTCCGCGAGCCGCCCGGTGAAAATCTCCCTCCTATTTCCGGCGTGGTGCGGCTCGTTCGGCATCTACTCGCGCGTGGCCCACAAGGCGTCCTCGTTTCCGCCGCTGAATCTCGCGCTCATCGCCGCCCTGGCCCGCCAAGCGGGCTGGGAAGCCCAGCTCGTCGATGCCGAAGTCGAACAACTGGACGACGCCGCCGTGCTGCGCCGCGTGCGCCAATTCGGGCCCGATTTGATCGGCATGACGGCGACGACGCCGTTCTTCCACCGGGTCGAGGAAATGGCCCGGCGGATCAAGGCGGAACTGAACGTGCCCGTCATCGTCGGGGGCCAACACGTGTCCATCCTCGCGGAGCAGGCGTTCGCCGAATGCTTCGATTATTTCTTCCTGGGCGAAAGCGAACGCACGCTCCCGGATTTTCTCGGGCGCTTCGCGCGCGGCGAGCGCGTCGGCGCCGTGCCCGGTCTTTTGACCCGCGAAAACGGACGCGTGGTCCGCGGCCCCGAAGCGCCGCGCCTCGAAAATCTGGACGAAGCGCCCCTGCCCGCGCGCGACCTGCTCCGCAACGACCTCTATTTCGTGGGCACGCCGCAGGGCCGCCAGAACTACACGTCGCTGCAAATGACGCGCGGCTGCCCCTTCCGCTGCGTGTATTGCGCCAACGATCTCTACGGCAAGCGGATCCGCCGGCGCAGCTTGGCCAACGTCCTCGCCGAGCTGGAATGGATCGTCCGGACCCAGGGCATCCGCCACGTCTATTTCATCGACGACACGCTGACGCTGGATCGAAAATACGTGCTCGACCTCTGCGACGAGATCGAAAGACGCGGCCTGAAGTTCACCTTCGAAGGCAGCACGCGCGCGAACTGCTGGGACGAGGAACTCGCCGCGCGGCTCAAGGCTTGCGGCTTGGTGCGCATCAGCTTCGGGCTGGAAACGGCGGTGCCGGAAATCCTGAAGCTGATTCAAAAAGACGTGTCGTTGGAAGCCTACGTTGCGGCCAACCGCATCAACAACCGGCTCGGCATCGAAACGATCAATTCCGTCATGCTCGGCCTGCCCGGCGACACCCGGGAAACGATCAAGCAGACGGTGGATTTCCTCTGCCGGGCGCGCGACATCCAGCACACCACCTACGGCATCGCCATCCCGTATCCTGGGACCGAACTCCACCGCATGGCGGAAAATGGCCTCCACGGCCTGCGGCTGATCGAGCGCGACTTCTCGAAATACCAGCGCTACGCCTCTTCCGTCATGGAAGTGAACGGCATGTCGCCGGACGAACTCGTCCGTCTCCAGCGGGCAGGCTTGCGCCGCATCTATTCCTGCTGGTGGCGGATCGTGCCCCTGGTCCGCCGCATGGGCGTGCTGGCGCTGATTCCGCCGTTCGTGGACATCATGCGGTCCTGGATCGCTTCCTGGTTCCGCCGACCCCGTCCCGCGCTTTGAGCGATCGCCGCGCCGGCATTCCGCGCGCTCAACGCACGCGGGCCCTCAACTTTTCGCACGCCGCCGCGCCGTGCGGAATCTGCGGATCGAGGACCAGCGCGCGCTCCACGCAGGCCAGCGCTTCCGCATGGCGGCCCAGCTTGGCCAAGGCGAGGCCGCGGTTGAGCCAATTTCGGGCCTGGTCCGGCCGCGCCGCCGTCGCGGCTTCATAGTGGCGCAGCGCTTCTTCGGTGCGCCCTTCCGCATGCAGGAGGTTCCCGAAGCTGAAATGCGCTTCCGCGTAGGCCGGCCGCAGGCGCAGGGCTTCTCCGAACGCGGCGCGCGCCTCGTCCCGGCGGCCCAACCGCTCCAAGGCGATGGCGCGGTTGTTGTGGAAACGAGCCGCGCCGGGGTTCAGGGCCAGCGCCCGGTCCTGCGCCGCCAACGCTTCTTCCGCGCGGCCCAGTTCCAGCAGCGCGGTGCCCCAGTTCGACAGGAAATCGGCGTCGCGCGGCGCCAACCGCACGGCTTCGCGCAAATGCGCCTCGCCGGCCGCCACTTGCCCGGCGGCGAGCAATTCCAGTCCGTAGCTGGCATGCACGACGGGATGGCCCGGCGCCAGATGGGCGGCGCGGCCGAACAGCGCGAGCGAATCGCGCCACCAGCGGAGCTGCGCCGGCGTCCGCGCCAGGCAGGCGGCCAACGCCAGCCCGCCCGCCGCGATGATCAGCCCGCGCCGGCGCGGCGCCGCCCCCGCCCATTCCGCCGCCGTCCACGCCAGCGCGATTCCCAGTCCGATCAGCGGGAGGTAGCTGAAGCGATCCGCGCATTGTGCCAAGCCCAACCGCACGCCGCGCACCACCGGCGCCAGCAGCAGCAGAAACCATAGCCCGCCCACCAGCAGATGGGGCCGCCGCGCCCGCTGGCGGAAAAAGAAGACGAGCGCGCCCGCCAACGCCAGCGCCACCGCAATGGACAACGGCCAGGCCGCCACGTCGTGCTCGGGATAGATGACGTTCAGTCGGAGCGGCGCCGCGATCTTGGCGAGATAGGCGAACACGTTCGGCGCGATCAATCCCAGGCGCGTCGTCCAAGGCACCCCCGCATGCAGGCCCGTGCCCGACACGTGGGTGCGCAGATTGAGCGCCGCGAACGCCGCCGCCAACGCGAACAACGGCAGCTTTTCCCGCACCAGCGGCTTCCACGTCGCCCAAGGCGCCGCGCCGGGCGCGGCGGACGCGCGCCGCAGCGGCCACAAGTCCAGCGCCAGCAGCACGAACGGCGCCGCCACCAGCACGGCTTTGGACATCAACCCCGCCAGCAGCAGCAGAAACACGAGCCCCAAGCGGCCGGCGGAGGGCTTGGCGGCGTGGCGCGCATGCGCCAGCAACAGCAGCATGAAGAACAAGCCGCTGAGCACGTCCTTGCGCGCCCCGCTCCCCGCCCCGGCCTCCCCGCGCGTGGGATGCCCCGCGCACAGCGCCGCGACGAAAAAGCTGCGTCCGCGCGAACCCGTCGTCCGGAACAGAAACCAGAACAGCAGCGCCGCGTTCGCCGCGTGCAGCCAGACGTTCGCCAGATGGTGGCCCTGCGGCCCCGGGCCGAACAGCGCGGCGTCCACCATGTAGGAAATCCACAGCAGCGGCAGCCACCACTGCGCGTGCACCGTCGCGAAAGCCTGCCGCACGCCCTCCCACCGCAGGCCGCCCGCCACGATCGGATTGTCCACGACGTATTGGGGATCGTCCAAATGCAGATAGTCGAACCCCGTCGCCGGCCCATACAGCGCCCACGTGGCGCCGAACAGCAGGAACGCCAGCAGGACTTCCGGGCGCACGTCGAACGGCCGCCGGCGGAAAACGCTCGCTCGCGCCATGGCCGTCGCTCCGCGCTCCCGCGCCGCTACCGGGACCGGCCCCAATGCGGCCCGAACGGCCAATAGACGCAGAACGCGGGGCCGACGAGCGCCTGCTGCGAAACGGGGCCGAAATACCGGCCGTCGAGGCTGGAATAGGTGTTGTCGCCGAACGGCAGGAACTGCTTCGGGCCCAGCCGGATTTCGGCAGCGGCGCTGCCCAGGAGCGAGCCCGGCCGCAAGACGTAGCCGCGATAGGCGGGATCCGTCAACAACCGCCGGAACGGGAACGGTTCCTCGATGGGCTGGCCGTCCACCACCAGATGGCGATCGCGGATGGCGATGGTTTCGTTGGGCAGGCCCACGAGGCGCTTGATGTAGAAGGTGTCGGCGCGGATGCCGAGCCGCTCCTTCTCGGGAATGTAGTTGGTGTCGAAGACGACGATTTGGCCGCGTTTCGGGCGCGTGAAATTGTTGGCCACCTTGTTGACGAAGACGTGGTCGCCTTGCCGCACTCGGCCGGAAGCGATGAGCTGCCCGCGCTCCACGCGATCGCCCAGCGCGAAATTCAGCTTCATGCTTTTGTCGGGATCGGGATTGAAATACAGGCTGTCGGGCTTCATGGCGACCCACAGCGGATACAGTTCCGCGCCGATGCGCAGGACGTACTGGTCGTTCATGTTCCCGGCGTATTCCAGCCGGCCGGAATTCCGGGCGCGGACCTCGACGTAGCGCTCGCCGAACACGGCGAGGTTGACGAGGTTGAACGGCGGGCGGTCGCACCAGCGCCGCCCCTCCTGCGGCACGGCGGTCACGCCGTTGAGCGTCGGCTGCATCGAACCCGTCGGGATCTTGAAGGGCTGGACGAAATAGGTGCGGCAAGCCATCGCCAGGGAAATGGCGACGACGAGCACTTCGATGTTTTCGCGCCACTTGGGGAACGACCGCGGCGGCAGCAGGCGTTCGGCGGCGGCGGCCGCGCCTTCGCAAGCCGTTTCCAGCCGCTCCCAATCGCGGGCGGCCCAGGCCGCGGCCAAGGCGCCGGCCGCCGAGCGCGCGGCGACGACGTGGGCCGCCGCGGCGACGTCTTCGCGCATGTGCAGGGCGTGGCGCACGAGGTGCCGCGCCGCCTGCGCTTCCTTCCGCAACCGGCGCTTCGCGAAAAAGTTCACGCCCGCATCCTCATTGCTTGGTCTTCAGGACGGCGATGAACGCCTCCTGGGGAATGCCCACCTTGCCGAACTGCTTCATGCGCTTCTTGCCTTCCTTCTGCTTCTCCAGCAGCTTGCGCTTGCGGGTGATGTCGCCGCCGTAGCACTTGGCGGTCACGTCCTTGCGGTACGGCCGGACGGTGGTGCGCGCAATGATCTTCGCGCCGATGGCCGCCTGGACGGCGATGGCGAACTGCGCGGGCGGGATCAAATCCACCAGCACCTCGCAGATCTGCCGGCCGCGCGCCTCCGCCTTGTCGCGGTGCACGATGCAGGAAAACGCCTCGACCACGTCGCCGTGCACGAGGATGTCGAGCTTCACGAGGTCGTCCTCGCGGTAGCCGGCCTCCTCGTAGTCCATCGAGGCGTAGCCGCGCGAGAGGCTCTTGAGGCGGTCGTGGAAATCGATCAGGATCTCGTTGAGCGGCATGACGCACGTGAGCATCACGCGCTTGGCGTCGAGGGTCTCCGTGCGCTCGATGACGCCGCGCTTGTCCATCACCAGCTTCATCATGTCGCCGATCTGCTCGCCCAGGCAGATCAGGAACATCTTCACGATGGGTTCTTCGATCGCCTCGAATTCGGTGGGATCCGGCAGGAAGACGGGGTTGTCCACCTCCTTGACGGTGCCGTCGTGCATGCGCACGCGGTAGACGACGCCCGGATAGGTGGCGATGATGTCGCAGTCGTATTCCCGGCGCAGGCGCTCCTGCACGATCTCCATGTGCAGCAGGCCCAGGAACCCGCAGCGGAAGCCGAAGCCCAGCGCCACGCTGGACTCGGTCTGGTACTGGAACGAACTGTCGTTGAGCGCCAGTTTTTCGAGCGAATACTTCAGCTTTTCGTAGTCGTCGGCGTCGATGGGATACAGGCCGGTGAAGACCATCGGATGCATGGCCTTGAAACCCGGCAGCGGGTGCTCCGTCGGATTCCGCGCGCCGGTCACCGTGTCGCCGATCTGGATTTCCGCCGTGGCCTTGATGTTGGCGAGGAAATAGCCCACCTGTCCGGCCTGGAGCGCGTCCGTCGGCTGGGGCTTGGGATTGAACAAGCCGACTTCCTGCACTTCGTAGTCCTTGCCGGCGCCCATCATCCGGATGCGGTCGCCGCGCCGAATGGCGCCGTCGAACATGCGCACGTAGATGATGCCGCCGCGGAACGTGTCGTACTCCGAATCGAACACCAGCGCGCGCAGTTCGCCGGGGCGTTCGGATTTCGGCGGCGGGATGCGCGCCACGAGCGCCTCGAGCACGTCCGGCACGCCTGCGCCGGTCTTGGCGCTGACGTGGAAGCATTCCTCGCGCGCGATCGCGAAGATGTCCTCGATCTGGCGCGCCACCGTTTCCGGGTCGGCCGCCGGCATGTCGGTCTTGTTGAGGACGGGGATGATCCGGACGTGGTTGGCCGCCGCCAGGAACGCATGCGCCACCGTCTGCGCCTCGACGCCCTGCGTGGCGTCCACCACCAGCAGCGCGCCTTCGCACGCGGCCAGGCTGCGGCTCACTTCGTAGGAAAAGTCCACGTGGCCGGGCGTGTCGATGAAGTTGAACTCGTAGGTCTTTCCGTCCCGCGCCTGGTACTTCATGGTCACGGGATGGGCCTTGATGGTGATGCCGCGCTCGCGCTCGAGATCCATGTCGTCCAGCAACTGGTCGCGCTGGTCGCGCTTGGCCACGGCGCCCGTCAGCTCCAGCAGCCGGTCGGACAGCGTCGTCTTGCCGTGGTCGATGTGCGCGATGATGCTGAAATTGCGGATGAGCGCCAGGTCGTGCGCCGGACCGGCCGGCGCCGGCGCGGCGCGACCGGTCGTCGGTTCGTCGGCGTTTTCCTTGTGGAATTTCGTTGCCATGGGATTCCGTGAAATGACAGGGACCGCGCCGGCCTCAGCCGGCCGCCTTCCGGGCCGATTCGATTTGCCAGCGCATGCCGGCGATGGCGTCGCGCATGTCCGCGGCCTTGAACAGGAACGAGCCGGCCAGCAGCACGTTCGCCCCCGCCGCCGCGCAGCGCGCGCCGGTTTCCGCGGTGATGCCCCCGTCCACCGAAACGTCCACCGCCGGCAGCCGCCGGGCCACTTCCGCGATCTTCGGCACGCCGGCCTCGATGAACGCCTGGCCGCCGAACCCCGGATGCACCGTCATGATCAGCACTTCGTCGAGCAGATCCTCGAAACCCTTCAGCGCCGCGACCGGCGTTTCGGGATTCAGCGTCAGCCCCGCCCGCTTGCCGGCGGCGCGGATGGCCGCCAAGGTCGCCCGCAGGTCGCAGGGAGCTTCCGCGTGGATCAGCACCGTGTCCGCGCCGGCCGCGATGAATTTCGGGGCGTAGAGGTCGGGGCGCATGACCATCAGGTGCACGTTCAGATAGGCCTGCGGCACCGCCTCCCGCACCGCGCGCAGCACGTCGGGGCCCATCGTCAGGTTCGGCACGAAATGCCCGTCCATGACGTCCACGTGCAGCCCGTCCGCCCCCGCGTCCATGGCGCGGCGGCAGTCCGCCGCCAAATGGCCCATCCGGGCGGGCAGGATGGAGGGGAGGATGAGGATGGAGGGAGATTTCATTGAGGGTCGGGAGTATAGAAGTTTAGGTCGCGGGAAGTACAGAACTTCATTGCCGCCCCCGCCGCCAGGCCCGCCACCCCGTCTTCACCGCATTCCACGTCACGGCCCAGTGCCAATACGCAGCGTAGAACGTCGGGTGGAACGGATGCGGACGCCAGTGCGGCAACGTGCCATCCAAATGCCGAAAGTATTCCCGCACCACTCGATGTTGATGCGCCGGATCGCAATAGCCCCCCAATTTTTCCAGCTGATCGAACAGATAGCAGCGGTTGATGGCATGCAGCTGCGGCAAGAACGCCGGCAGGGCGCGCATCGCCGCCAGCCGCTGGTGCAAAGCGCGCATCGCCGCCAGACGGATCAATTCCTGTTTGGAGACGCGACACATGGAATTGGTTGAAATGCTGTAGCGGTAGAGCGGGTCGGCCACCTTGGCAATGCGCGGCATGTCGATCGCCAGCGGAAGAATCGTGGGCACGTCCGCCAACGAAGCGCTGTCTTCGGAGGCAAAATCGCAGTGCGCGAGAAAGTATTCCGTGCGGAACAGCTTCCCCCAGAAAAACACGGGGAGGGCCAAAAGCAGGCTCGGCGTTTTGCGGATGGGCTGGACGTCCCGGGTGAACGCCGCCCCATCCCCTTCAAACGAAACATGCCGCGCCACCCCGTCGTACACGCATACGTACGGGCAAAACACCATGTCGGCATCATGGCGGGCCGCCGCATCCAGCATCGCCTCGGCAAAGGTCGGTTCGAGCGCATCGTCCACGTCCATGAATGCGAGATAGGGCGTGCGAACGGACTGAACCGCCGCTTTCCGCGCGGCCGTTGCGCCCACATGAGGATAGTGGGCAACGCTCACCCGCCCCGGATGCGCCGCCGCCGCTTCATCGGCGATCTTGGCGGTGGCATCCGTGGATCCATCGTCGGTGATCAGGATGCGAACGGCCCGCGTCTGCGCATGGAGATTCTCCAGACACGCCGGCAAATCCTTCGCCGCATTGTACACCGGCACAACAACCGTAAGCTGGGGTTCCTCGGACATGCGCACATTTATAGACGCCCCCGGACATATTTTCCACACTCCATTTTCATTTGCCCCACCGCGCATCCGCATCCGGCGCGACCGACGGGAAAGCGCAGTAAACGACGCGGAACCAGGCCCGCGGAAACGGGTGCGAAGAGAACGCGGCCGCATCGCAAAGCACGCCGCCCCCCTTTCCGAAAATGGCCCGTCCCCGCACGCGGCGCCAAGAGCGTCTGCACGCCCCTACCCGCGCCGCGCCGCCAACCAGCCCAACGCGCCGCCGACGAGCAATCCGGAAAAGTGGGCGGCGTTTGCCGTGGAACCCAGCAATCCAAAGACGCCCAGCGCGAGGTACACCAGCAACAAGCCCGAGGTCAGGGGCGAAACGAAGGCTCCGAAACGAAAATCCTTTCGGCCGCGCACCCACAGATAGCCGAACAGGCCATAGACCACCCCGCTCATGCCGCCGAACCCGGCGCCGCCGGCGGCCCACTGGGCCAAATTGGACGCCAGCGCCACCGCCGCCACGATGGCCGCATACCGCCACGTGCCGAGCCGAATTTCCAGCGCCGTCCCCAAATCCTGAAGCCACAGCAGGTTGAACAGCAGGTGCCAGATGGAGAAATGCAGGAAAATGGGCGTGAACAAGCGCCAGATCTGGCCTTGTTCGATCCGATCCATGAACAGGAACAAATGGTCCATCCACGCCGCATTCCGGCCGAATTCGGTGGCAAACCCCGCCGCCACGCACGCGATCAACAGCGCCATCGTCAGTCCGCCGCCCCGCATTTGCCAAGGGAAAGCGCCGGAGCGCTTGAGCTTCTGGGCTTCTTCGCGGGCTTCCTTCTTTTCGCCGCGACGGCGTTCCGCGGCCGCCGCGGAAGCTTGGTGGAATTCCTCGGCGTCCGGCATGCTGCGGAACCGCGACAACAGCGCCTGGCCTTCGTCCACCCGGTCTTCGTCGACGATCCAGATCGTCCACGCGTTTCCCCTGGCCGGTTCCGTTTGCGCCGCGACGTCGTGCACGAACAGGTAATCCGCGAAAATCCGCGCCTGTTCTTCGGTTTCCAGCTGTCCGATCGGTCTCATGGAATCGCGAGACATTACCCCCCCCCCCCCCCCCCCCCCACGCGCGTTAACCGGCCGGTTCACGCGCACATGCCCGATGGCCGCCAGGGCGTGGGCGAAGACCCCCATCGCCCGCGGCCCGCGCAACGCTTTTGAACGGGCCGTTCCAGGCGCACTTCCCCGATGGACGCGAGTGCGAGATCGCAGCCCCCGTTCGCCGGCGCAAGCCACGGCCGCGGCCTGAAATCAGCGGCCGGGTGCGCCGGCCGCCGCGCATTGCGCGTAGAAGGCGGCGAAGCGCGCCAGCGTCGCCTCCCGCGAAAAACGGCTTTCGACGATCCTGCGGCCCGCGGCGCCCAAGCGTTGCGCCATGGCCCGATCCCCCAGCAGCTGCCGCCAGCGCGCCGCCACCGCCTGGGGAGTCGCATCCGCCGGCACCAGCAGTCCCGTCCGTTCGTCCTGCACCAGCTCGCGGTTGCCGCCGCAATCCGTCGCCAGCACCGGCAAGCTCGCGGCCATGTACTCCAGAATGGTGTTCGACAGGCCTTCGTTGCGGCTCGGCACCAGCGCGCCGATCTCGCACAGCGACAGCAACGCCGGCGTTTCGGTCGTTTCGCCCAAGAAACACGTGGCATCCGCCACGCCCAGTGCCGCCGCCTGCGCGCGCAGCGCCGGCATTTCCCGCCCATCGCCCGCGACGATCAGGACCGCGTCGGGAACTTCTTTTCGAACCAGCGGCAAGGCCGCGATCAACAGCCCGACGTTCTTCTCCGGATCCAACCGATTCACCACCACCAGCCGCCGCCCTTCGGGCAGCCGCTCCCGGCCGGAATACGGCGATTGCGCGAGCCGGTCGCGTTCTTCCACGTCCAACAGGTTGGGCAGCACCACGATCTTGTCGGCCGGCGTCCCCTGCGCGATGAAATGCTCCCGGATCGCCTCGGCATTGGCCACCACGCGAACGGCCATCCGGTCGGCGCGCCGCAGCAGCGCCAACTTCCAGCGCGGATAGATTTGGCCGAGATCGCGGCGGCTCGCGACGAATTTCACGCCGGCCCATTGCGCGGCGAATTGCCCGAAAATCGCGGCGTCCGCATCCCAGGCATGGAGGACGTCGATCCGCTCCCGCCGCAACCAAGTCGCCAGCCGCGCGATTTCGCGCACCGTCGCCGGCCGCACCGCGTGGCGAATGGGCACTTCGCGCACCGGCCCGCACGCGGCTTCCACGGCATCCAGAAAATAGCCGCGGCGATGGAAAACCGCCACCCGGTGCGGCAGGCCCTTCTGCGCCAGTCCCATGGCGATGCGAGCGCATTGGCCTTCGGATCCGCCGCGGATCAGATCGTAAACCAAATGGACGACGCGGAGCGCGTTCATTTCAGCAACGGCTCCACTTTGCGCCAAAGTTCCTCCGCCGCCAACCGGATGCCGGCATCGTTCCAATGGGTGTCGTCCCGCCAATACAGGCGCTGGCCGCGGTCCGTGGCGGCGCGGAACGTCGGCATCAGGTTGACTGCCGGAACGCCCGCCGCTTCCAGTCCCTGCGCGATCTCCGCCAACAGGCGATCGCCGTCCGCCAACGCCGCTTGGTCCGCCAACGGCAGCGCGCGGGCATGGATCTGTTCCTTTTCCGGCACCAGCAAGACCACCAGCGTCGCGCCTCGTTCGCGGAATTTCGCCGCCAACTGCGCCACCATCTTCACGATCGGCGCCGCGTTTTCTTCCGGCGCCAGCAACGGCAGCATGCGCAGATTCTCGCGGTAGAACAGCATCGGACCGAACTGCGGATCGTCCGCCCCCAGCACGTCCCGCGGCCACGCGCGAAACGCCACCAAGCGGACCTGGCTCCATGCGCGGCGCCCGAAATAGGCGATCAGCGACGTGTTGGGGAACGCTTTGCCCAATTCGGCCGGCGCCAGTTTTTCCCAACGCAGGCGCGGCTGGGCCTGCGCCTTCTTGTAATCCGCCCACACGTCGATGTTCCGGAACCACGCCTCCACCGGCTGGCGCACGAACAGCGACGCGCCCAGTTCCCGCGCGGACAGGTTCCAGATCACCACCGGCGGCAACGGATCGAACCGACCCGACCCGATGAATTTGGGCATTTCCAGAAACGGCCCCGCGCCGAACATCGCGTGGTTGTAGACGTCGATGCCGCCCACGGCGGCCAAGACCTGCGCCACGTTCTGGGTGCCGAGCGACAACATGAAGCTGTCGCCCAGCATGGCGACCGCATGGCGATGCCCTTCCGGCAACGGCGCGTTGTAGTAGCCCGCCGCATCCCGCCACTCCACGTAGGCGGGATGGACCTCCGCATAGCGGGCGGCGATCTGCGCCGAGGGCACCATTTGGGTCAAGCCGGCGCCGGTCTGTGCGGGCACGATTCGCGATCGGACGGCGGCCGCCGTTTCAGTCGCCGGGGCCGCGGTCTTGCGGATCGGCAGCCACTGGCTTTGCCAATGGAACACGCCGATGCGCGCCGTCCAGTCGATCGCGCCCAACGCCAACCACAGCCCCAGTCCGGCACCCGCCCAGGCGCGCGCGCGACACACGGGGGCCGCCTCGAAGGCGGCCAGCGTTTCCGGATGTTCCAATCTCGTCTCCATGCGCACTCAGAATTGAAAATACAGGAACGGCGAACTCGTGTTGACCAGAAATACCGCCACGCAAAGCACAAAGAGCAGCGCCATTCCCAACGCCAAGCGCACGCTGGGCCGCCAGCGGATTTCCCAGGTGTTCTTGGCGGCGAAAACCACCATCAAGCAGAACAGCAGCGCGCCCCAATTGAGCAGGCCGGCGTCGCCCGCGGGAAACGCCGCCCCCCAGCCGCCCAGCCCGAACAAGCCCTTGAACATCCGCTCCGCTTCGGCCAACGTCGGCGCGCGAAACAGCACCCAGCCGAACATCGCCAGCGCAAACGTGAACGCGATCTGCACCGGCCGCGGCAAGCGCCAGAGGAAGCCGCGCTTGCCGTTCATGCGCTCGAGCGCCAGCAAGGAGCCATGGTAGGCGCCCCAAAGCACGAACGTCCAGTTCGCCCCGTGCCACAAGCCGCCCAGCAGCATCGTCAGGAACAGATTCGCATACGTGCGCAGCGGGCCCTTGCGATTGCCGCCCAAGGAAATATAGAGATAATCGCGCAGCCAGGAGGACAAGGAGATGTGCCACCGGGTCCAGAATTCACTGATGGATGCGGACTTGTAGGGCGAGTTGAAGTTCTGCGGGAACTGGAAGCCGAGCAGGAGACCCAGACCCACCGCCATGTCGGAATAACCGCTGAAATCGAAATAAATCTGGCACGTGTAGGCCGCCAAGCTGCTCCACGCCCCGGCGAACCCGATCGCTGCCTGCGAAAAGCCCCAATCGGCCATCGGCGCGACGGCATCGGCCAGCAAGACTTTTTTGGCCAGCCCCAGGACGAACAGCGCGATGCCGGCTCCGGCCTTGGCCCAGCTGTGGACGCGCCCGCGCAATTGCTCGTCGAGTTCGTGGTAGCGCACGATCGGCCCGGCCACGAGCTGGGGAAACAGCGAAACGTAGCAGGCGAAGTCGATGAAGCTCCGCGCCGGACGCGCCCGTCCCCGATAGACGTCGATCGAATAGCTCATCGACTGGAAGGTGTAGAATGAAATGCCGACCGGCAGCACCAGATGCAGCAGCGGCAGCGCGCCCGGCTCCGCGCCCAAGGCCTGGGCGAAGGCATTGGCCGTTCCGGCACCGAGATCGTAGTACTTGAAGAATCCCAGCATGCCCATGTCGCTGCAGATCGACACCAGCAACCAGCGCTTCTTCCCTTTCGGGTCCGGCGCCGCGGCGATCCGGCCCCCGGCGAAATAGTCGATGCAGATGGCCGCCAGCAGAAGGCCGCAATAGCGGTAATCCCACCACCCGTAGAAAACGAAACTGCACAGCGCCAGCCAGCCGTGCCGCCAAGTCTTCGGCAACACCAGAAAATACCCGGCCAAGGCGATCGGCAGGAGCAGGAACAGAAACTCGTAGGAATTGAACAGCATGGACTAGACTGCCGCCCCCGCCAGCCGCATCATTTCCCCATCCCGCTCCGCCTTCAAAACGCCGATCAGGGCCGACGCGGAACCCGCCAAAAGCATCATGGGGGGGTGCCAAGCCAGCGGGCTGAACGAGCCGCCGACGATGATCGCGACGGCCTGCATCTGGAAGGTCCAGCCCAAATCCCGCATCGCCGGCCAATGTTTTGCATTCCGCCGCACCCAGTCGCCGCCGAAGAAAATGATGCCGATGAACCCCACGTACATGCCCATCCCGATGAGCCCCATCTGCTTGCCGGCCATCAGGATTTCGCAGTGCACCTGCCCTCTGGCCATCGGAAAGCGCCCCATGTATTTCGTGTCGTCGGGATTCACGCCCACCCCGAAGAACATGTTTTCCCGGATGAGCGCCCAGGTGTCTTTGTTCTTCCGCTTGCGTTCATCCGCGCTTTGTTCGTCTTGGTTCATCATGCCGAAGGGTTTTTCTTCGGCCTTGCCGAAGAACGACGCGATCGAATCCGGGATGGTGCGGAAGCGATCCATGTTCTTCTCGCCGGTCAGCGGGAAAATGAAGATGAGCGCCACCACGATGACGGCCAGGGCCCGAAAGTGGTTTTTGCCGTAATACGGCAACAGACAAGCGCCCATCACGATCAACGTCACCAGCCCCGTGCGGCTGCCCGTCTGGAACACGATGTAAACCGCCGCCAAGGCGCAACCCAGGAAAAACCACTTGATCCACTTTTGCTTCGCCTGCTGGTAGGCGTACAGATAGAGGGGCAGAAACACGCACATCATGTAGGCGAATCCATTGGGATTCTCGATCATGGACACCGCCGCGCCCATCAGCCGGTCCCCGCTGTAGGTGGCCCCCATCGCCGACAACCGCAAGCCGCCCTTCACCCACCACAGCGTGCAGAACAGCGTCGTCATCTGCACCGCCCAGACCCGCTCCGCCGTGCTGGCCATGGCTTCCACCATGATCAGCAACAACGAGTTTTTCACGATGAGATCCAAGTAGGAATTCCAAGCCGACGAAATTTGATAGATCCCGAAGTGCTGCGACAGCGCAGTGAAAAACAACAGGGCAAACGCCAACAGGGTCGCCGGGCCCATGCGGACGATCGGCCGGCGCGCCTCCAGGCACGACAGGGCATGCAGCGCCACGGCGGAAATGAAGGAAAGATCCGCGATCTTCAGCGGCCACAGAAACGTGAAGCGGTTCTGCGGCTGCACCAGCAGGATGCAAACGTACCAGAGCAGGAATCGAAACGCCCACAAGCTCATGAACGTGCACTCCGGAAACGGAGGCCGACCATTGCGATCCGCACCCGCCCAGCAACTTGTTCCTGCATCCCTCTCAAAATGAAACCTTTCGCGGCAACGCATGCCTTTCGTCTCGGCCCGACGGCCGGAGACCGCGCGCAAAACGATCATTGGATTCTTTTATCCAAAACCGCGGACGGATGCCAGTCCGGATTGGTTGCCCCCCTTGCGCCGCGACGCCGCTTGCGCTAGTCTGTGGATGCGGATGCCGGCCGGCGACGGCTTGCCGGATGCGCCCCTACCATGAAAGAACGAGTCAAAAACCTGTTGCTGGGCACGGGGTTGGTTCGCGTGTGGAATCGCCGGTTCGGCGGCAACCGCGCCCGCACCCGCGGCCCGAATTGCCGGATCCGGATCGGCAAATCCCTCCTGACGCAGACTCGCATCCGCGCCGAAGGACGGAACAACGTCGTCGCCATCGGCGACCATTGCCGGTTGCACGACCTGAAAATCATCGTGGTCGGCGAAAACCTGCGGGTGGACATCGCCGACAACTGCCAGTTGCGCGGCAAGATCATCGTCGAAGATGCCGGCAGTTTCGTGGAAATCGGCGCCGGCACGACCATGGTCAACGCGCTGTTGACCGCCCACGAAGGCGCGCACGTCCGCATCGGCAACGACGGCATGTTCGCCGATCGGGTCGGCGTACGGGCCGGCGACACGCATTCCATCCTGGATGCCGCCACCGGCCAGCGGCTGAATCCGTCCCGTTCCATCGAAATCGCCCGCCACGTCTGGCTCTGCGCTGGCGTCACGGTCCTCAAGGGCTGTGAAATCGGCGCCGGCACCGTGGTCGGTGGATTTTCCACGGTGACGGCCTCGCTGCCGGCCGGCGTGCTCGCCGTGGGGTCTCCGGCCAAGGTCATCCGGACCGGAATCGACTGGCAACGCGAACGCGTCGCCGGAACGCCGGCGCCCTGAATTCAGATGGAACGCCCCCAGCGTTCCATCCAGGCGCGAATCCAATTTTTGACCGGCCGCGGAATCTTCGTCCGCCACGTGGGCCGGAACGCCGCCGGAATCTCATAGCGGTCGAGCGAATCCGGCGCCGCGCGCCGATCGGTCGCCGCCCGCACCTCCTGAAAAAGGCGCGCCGTGTCGTCCGCCATGCGCTCCAGCGTGAAGCGCGCCAGCACCCGTTCCCGCGCCGCCCGTTGCACGCGCCGCAATTCGGCGCGATCCGCCGCCAAACCTTGAATGGCCCGGGCAAATGCCCGCGCATCGCCCACGCGCGCCAGCCGACCGGCCGCGCCGTCGTCCGCCAAGACCCGGAGCGAACCCCGGATGTCCGCCAAGACGGGGGCGCAGCCGGCGGCCATCGCTTCCAGCGCCGCGAAACCGCATCCTTCGAACCGGGACGGAAACACGAACACGTCCGCCGTCCGGTACAGTTCCTGCATCCGCTCCAGCGGAACCGGCCCCAGCAAGTCCACCCCATCCGCCACGCCCGCCTTCTCGAAACGCCGCGCGAGCTCGGCCGCATCCGGGCCGCCGCCCGCCAGCGTCAGGCGCGCTTCCGCGCCGGCGGCGCGCAGCATTTTCATCATGGGCGGCAGGAGGAACACCCCCTTGTCGAGATCGCACAACCGGCCGGCATAGAGCAAGCGCAACGGACCGGCCGCCGACTTGTGCGTCCAGGCGTCCGCAAACGGCGCCGGATCGACGCCATGGAAGATCGCCGCCACCTGTTCGCGCGGCAAACCATGATGCCGGACCAGATCTTCGCCGATGCGATCGCTGACCGCGATGATCCGGTCCAGATGCGGCGCCAGCGCCTGCGTCGGCACGTAGGCCCCGCGGGTCATCATCGGCACGTGCATCACGCACCGGACGGCGCGCGGCAGATAGCGAGGCAACTGGGTGGACAACGGATCCGCCCCGGGCAACACCATGATCAATTCGACGTTTTCCCGCTGCAGGTGCGCGAGCACCTGCCGCGTGGCGGCCGGCAGGTCGGTCGCCAGCGGAATGAAATCGACGCCTTCGTCGCCCTCGAAACGGGTGCCCTTGAACCGCTCGGCGGAAAAGGGGGCCACGCAGCGGAAATCGATGCCGCGCGCAGCCAGCGCCGGCCGCAGCTGTCGAAAGTAGGTGTACGTTCCCCCGACTTGCGGTTCGCAAAAATAGGCGGCTTTGAACATGGCGCAATGTTTTCAGGTTCCCAGGAGATCGTCGCGCGCGGCGAATCCCCAGACCGGTCTCCCTAATAAGATATTCCCGGGCCCGGCGGCAAATCCTTTCGCCGCGCATGGCGCAAGGCAGTTGCCGGTCGGGCTTCGGTCTGCTACGGTCTTCCGCGAAGAAAATGACGTCCGCCTTCCACCCCCCAGTCGCCGGAAACGCCCCCCCCCGCGTGACCGTCCTGATGTCGGTCTACAACGGCCGCGCGTTTCTCGAACGCTCCCTCGACAGCATCCTCCGGCAAACCTGGCGCGACTTCGAATTTCTGATCATCGACAACTGTTCGACCGACGACGGTTGGGCTTTCCTGCAAACCCGCGCCCGCCAAGATGCCCGGATCCGTCTGCTGCGGAACGAGCGGAACTTGGGACTGGCCGCCTCTCTGAATCGGGGTTTGCAGGAGGCCCGCGGCGAATTCATCGCCCGCATGGACGCCGACGATGCCGCCCGTCCGGCGCGGTTGGCGCGGCAGGTCGATTTCATGGAGCGCCATGCGGACGTCGGCATCTGCGGCGGGCAGATTCTGCGGCACGTGGGCGCGCAAACGCACGTGGGCCGCTACCCGCTTTCCGCCGCCGAATGCGACGTCACGCTGCTTTTTCACGCCTGCTTTCCGCATCCCACGGTGATGTTGCGGCGCGCGGCGCTCCAAAATGGACCCCATTTCTACGATGCCCGGTTCGAACAAGCCGAAGACTACGACCTGTGGGCGCGGATGGCGGAAACCGTCCGCGGCTGCAACCTGCCCCACGTCTTGCTGGATTACTACTGCCATCCCGATCAAGGTTCCGGCACGAATTATCCGGTGGTGGCCGAACGGCGCAACTTGATCCGCCAGCGCGTCGTCGGCAAACTGATCCCCGACGCCTCTCCCACCGATCTGGCGCTGCACCACCAGATCGGCTTCCCGCAGGACCCCTTCGATCTGGACATGCTGGATCGTTCGGAGCGCTGGCTGCTGCGCCTGATCGAAGCCAACCGCGCCATCCGGCGCTACGACGAAGCCGCCATGCGCCGGGTGTTCGCGCAACGGTGGGCCATGCTGTGCGGCCAGGCCGCTCATCTGGGGCGGCCGGTTTTCCGGCGGTTTTGGGCCAGTCCGCTGCGCACGGCGGCCATCGGCCCGCGCGCGACGGCCAAGTTGCTGGCCAAGTGCGCGCTCCGGAAAATCAGCGCCTGACGCGCAAGGCCGGTCGGCCGCGGCGCTTCAATTTTTCCGCGAGCGGGCGACCCGCTGGAATTCCGCGTTGGCGGCCAGGCAGGTCTTGAGCGTCTCGCGCTCCCACAACGCCAAGTGGCCCACGGGATATCCGGGAATCCAATCTTCGATCGTTTCGAGCGGCGGGCAGAAATCGAACGGCGGCAACTGGAGATTGATTTGCCGCCACCAGCCGGTGGGAATGTCCTTGTTCTCCCGGCATTCGGAATTCGTCGTGGTCAGCAGATAGCGGACGTCGCTGTTGAGGAAGTTGTCGATGGCCAGCAGAATGTCGCGGTTGGGCAGATGGATGAGGCAGTGGCGGCACAGCCACAGATCGGCCGCGGGCAAGTCGTCGTGGACGACGTCCAGTTCGACGAACCGGGTGCGGGCATCGCCGTAGCGCGCCTGGTTGTTCGCGATCAATTCCGGCACGATGTCGCCGCCGACGTAGGCGATGGGCTGGCGCCATTGGATCGTCCGGAACCAATTGTAATCGCCGCAGGGCGCGTCGAGCAGCGTCTGCACGCCGCGTTCCACGACCAGCCGGGGAATTTCCTTGCGCACGTTTTCGGTGGAGGCCATTTCGGAGCCGCCGCCGGATACGCTTTCGGCGCTGCCCCACTTGTTGGTCGCAAAAAGATTCCGAAACACCTGCTTGCGATGCGCCTCGCGGCCCTGTTTCGCCATGCGGAACCGGTCCAAAATCCGAAAACACGCGTCCAGCGTCTTCTCTCCGCCCGGGAGGGCGACGATCGCCCGTTGAATCCATTCCTTCGGCGTTTTCATGGGCGACCTCCTTTTGCGCAGGCAACGACTTCCCGATGCAGCGCCAACAGTTTGGCGGCGCTGGCGGGCCAGGTGTGGCGTTCGAGCACGTGCTGGCGGCCGGCGGCGCCCAGACGCTGGCGCAGGGCGGGGTTGTCGGCCAACTTCTTCAGGCCGGCGGCGAACGCCGCGGGGTCGCCGACCGGCACCACGAGGCCGGCGCCGTCCGCCACCAGGCGGGGCACCCAGGCGCAATCGGTCGTCAGCACCGGCAGGCCCATGGCCATCGCTTCGATGGCGGCGAAGCAGAACGACTCGTAGTCGCTGGAAATCGCCATCGCGTCGGCCGCCGCGTAGACGGCGGGCAATTCGGCGTAGGGCACTTCGCCCAGGAACAGAATCTTGTCCGCAACGCCTCGTTCCACCGCCTGCTGCTCGGTCCGTTCCCGCAGCGGGCCGCTGCCGGCGAGCAGCAATCGCGCCGCGGGATGGTCCGCGACGAACCGCGCGAACGCGTCGATCAGCAGCGCGTGGTTCTTGAACGCCTGGAACCGCGCGACGTAGAGCGCCACGAATTCGTCGCGGCCGATGCCGCGCCGTTTCCGGAAATCCGACGGCTGGGGCCGAAACCGCTCCGCATCGACCGCGTTGGGCACGTCCACCACGCGCGCCTGGCCGCGCTCCCGCAGCCGCTCGATGCTGGCGCCGCTGGCGATCAGCGCATCCGCCTGCGCCACGCCCCCGCGCGGATCGTAGTAGTTCGGCGCGGTCAGCCGCATCACGACCGGCGTTTTCACGCCGCGCCGCTTGAGCCAATGGACCAGGTTGGGCAATTCGCAAACCTGGATCACGTCGAATTCGTCCGCGCGTTGCGCGATCCAGCGGGCCGCGCGCCATTCGAAGATTTCGAATTCCAGCTGGCGCACGCGCCAGCCGCCCCGAACCTTGTCCCACGGGAAGCGCCGCAGCCACGGCGTGCGCAGGGCGCGGGCGCCGGGCACCGGCATGGGCGCCGGCCGCAGCAACGGCGCGCCGCACAGGAAGGTCACCTGCGCGCCCGCTTGCGCCAAATGGCGGGAAATTTCCAGGTCGAACGTCTCGCCGCCGCCCCGTTCGAGGCCGGCCATGCGGTTGACGAACAGCACCCGCAGCGGCTTGCCTGGCTCGTTCCGTTCCATTTCCGTCCTTCCAGATCCCACGCGGCGCCTAATCCAGCGTGGGCGGCACGTTCCACAGGTGCGTCCGCGTTTCCGCAATCAGCACGGGCGTCAGCGCGATGAGCGAAATCAGGTTGGGAATCGCCATCAGGCCGTTGGCGACGTCGGCGAAATTCCACACCGCCGGCATGGCGCTGACCGACCCGACCATCACCGCCGCCACCCAGGCGAGGCGATATGGAAGGATGGCTTTCTTGCCGGCCAGGTATTCCATGGCTTTTTCGCCGTAGTAGGACCAGCCGAGGATCGTGGAAAAGACGAAGGTCAGCAGGCCGAAAGTCAGGATGGCCGACCCCACCACGGGCAGGGAATCGAAGGCGGCCTTGGAAAGCGCGGCGCCTGTCAGCCCGTTCATCCAAGCGCCGGAATTCACGATCACCAAGCCGGTCAGGGCGCACACGACGACCGTGTCCCAGAACGTGCCGGTGGCCGACACGAGCGCCTGCCGGATCGGATTGGGCGTTTGGGCCGCGGCGGCGACGATGGGCGCGCTGCCCATGCCCGATTCGTTGGAGAACAGGCCGCGCGCGATGCCGAAGCGCATGGCCTCGCGGATGCCGGCGCCGAGGAAGCCGCCGACGGCGGCTTGGCCGGTGAACGCGCTCGTCACGATGAGTTCCAGCGCGTGCGGCAACGTGCGCCAACCGATGACCAGCAGCACCAGGCAGCCTGCGCAATAGCCGATGGCCATGACCGGCACCAAGGCCTCGCAAACGCGGGCGATGGACCGAATGCCGCCCAAGATCACCACGGCCGTGATGGCCGTCATGACGAGGCCCGAAATCCACGGCGCCACGTGCAGCGTTTCGTTCATCATGGATGCGACGGAATTGGCCTGGACCACGTTGCCGATGCCGAACGCGGCCACCGCCGTCATGAAGGCGAAGAACCACGCCAGCGGCTTGTTGCGCAGGCCGCGCTCGAGCACGTACATCGGCCCGCCGGCCATGGTGCCGTCCGCGGTCGTCACGCGGTATTTGATGGCCAGCAGCGCCTCGGCGTACTTCGTGGCGATGCCGAAGACGCCCGTCAGCCACATCCACAGCACCGCGCCGGGGCCGCCGGCGGCGACGGCCGTCGCCACGCCGACGATGTTGCCCGTGCCGATCGTCGCCGCCAGCGCGGTCGTCAGCGCGCCGAAATGGCTGATGTCGCCCGCCCCCTCGTTTTTCCGGCGCAGGGAAAGCCGGATGCCGTGCAGGACGTAGCGCTGGATGAAGCGCAGGCGGAAGGTCAGATACAGGTGGGTGCCGAAAAGCAACACCAGCAGCGGCGGGCCCCACACCCAGCCGCTGATCGTCGCCAGCCATTCGTTGATCTTGTCCATCGGGTCTCCCAAAAGTGATGAAAAGCGCGATTGTCCACGTCGGCGGAAAAATGGAAAGGGCGAAAACGGTCCGCGGGACGGCGACATCCAGACCGGCGCGGGGGCCTCACCCCGCCGCCAGGACCTGAAAGGCGATGTCCCGCGCCGTCGGCGCCACGTCGGCCTGGTGTTCCAGCAGGCCGCCGGCGATCGCCCGAATCTCGCGAAACACGCGGTCGGGCAGCGCGGCCGGCAGCGTCGCGCCCTGCATTTGCCGGATGGCGGCGAGGGCGGCGGCGGACACCGCCGCGCCTTGGCCCGCCGCGCACGTCGGGCAGCGCACGGCACCGTGGGCCACGTCCAGCCGGGCGGCCGCGCTGCGCAAATCCGCGCGGCACTTCGCGCAGACGTTCCAATCCGGCGCGAGGCCCAGTTCGTCCAGCAACCGCAATTCGATCCGCGGCAGGAACGCGGGCCCCGGCGTGCGCGCGGCCAGCCGATCCAGCGCGTCTTCCAGCCAAGCGTAAAGCCCGAGCGACGCGGGGCCGAACGGCAGGGTTCGATCCAGCAGGCTGACCGCGTAAGAAGCGACGGCGCACGCGCGCCAATCCGTGCGCAAGGCCGGACGCGCGTCCAAAGGGGCGCACTCCTTCAGGACGTGCAGATTGCGCTGTTCGCGGGCGTAGAACAAAATTTCGCAGCCATAGAACAGATCGTACTGGCCCAGAAACGGGCTTTTCTCCCGTTGGCTGCCCTTGACCAAAGTCGCCAACTTGCCGTACGACCGCGACAGCCACACGACGATGCGCGACGTGTTGCCGAACGGATGGATCCGCAGGACGATGGCTGAATCCTTGAGGATCATCGCGCCAGGATCTCCCGATAGGCGGCGGGATCGGCCGCCAGCCAAGCGGTTTCGCGGCGACGCATGGCGCGCCGGCGCGCCGGCGTATCGTCGTCGCGGCCGGCCAAGTGGTCGAGGCCGTGGGCCAGATAGAGCGCGAGTTCGCGGGCCGGACCGCCGGCGCGGCGGCGCCCCTCTTCCCGGGCGCGCTCGGCGTTCACGACCAATTCCGCCGTCGCCGCGCAGACGCCGGGAACGGCCGCGTAGGCTTGGGTCACCACGTCGGTCTGCACGCGCACGCCGAAACAGCCCGCCTTGTAGGCCGGCATCGCGGCATCATCCGTCAGCACGACCGTCAGTTCGCCGCAGGGCGGTTCAGCCGGGAACGCCCGGCTCGCCAGCGTCCGGATCAGCCGCCGGAGCGCCGCCGGCCGCACCGGCAGGCTCCGCTGCCGGTTGAGCAAGTGG
This sequence comes from uncultured Verrucomicrobiota bacterium, assembly GCA_964436715.1. Classification (GTDB taxonomy): domain Bacteria; phylum Verrucomicrobiota; class Kiritimatiellia; order CAIQIC01; family Lenti-01; genus Lenti-01. Next base: position 27,834 of record CAYTEK010000005.1, read on the forward strand.
ATTTTCACGGGGATAGGGATTCCTTCCATGGAGGATGTTCGTGAGGGCGAACACGAACGAATTCCGGATTTCGTGCAGGTCGTCGAGCGTGAGCGGGCAGCGGTCGAGTTGGCCGTCGAGCAGCTTGTCGCGCACGAGCGTTTCGACCATTTCGGCGATGCGGTTGGGCGTGGCCTTTTCCAGCGAACGCGAGGCGGCCTCGACGGTGTCGGCCAGCATGAGCACGGCCTGTTCGCGCGTCCACGGCTTGGGCCCGTCGTAGCGATAGCTGCTTTCGAGGCCGGCGTCCTCGGCCAGGCCGGCGTCCTTCAAGGCGCGGCGGGCCACCTGGTAGAAGTAGGAAGTCAGCGTGGTGCCGTGGTGCGTCCGGATGCCGTCGTAGACCGGCCGGGGCAGCTTGTAGCGCTTGGCGAGGGTCAAGCCCTCCTTCACATGCGATTGGATCACCAGCGCGCTCATGCTGGGCGCGAGGCTGTCGTGCGGATTGTCGCCGCCGCGCTGGTTTTCCGAAAAGAACTCCGGCTTGGCCAATTTGCCGACGTCGTGGAAATAGGCGCAGACCAGCACGAGGAGGCCATCCGCGCGAATGCGGTTGGCGGCCGCCTGGCCGATCGCGCCCACCATCAGGCTGTGGTGGTAGGTGCCGGGCGCCTCGAGCGCGAGCCGCTGCAGCAAGGGATGGCTCATGTCCGTCAATTCCAGCAGCGAAATGCCCGTCGTGTGCCGGAACAGCCATTCCAGGAGCGGCAGCAGCAGCAGGGCCAGCAGCGCCGCGAAGAATCCGCCCGCGAGGCCGGTGCCCACCTGCATCAGGAACGTGGCCGGCGTTTGCCGCAGCATCGCCGCCAGCGCCGCCGCCAGCACGCCTTCGAGCAGGCCCACGGCCACGCCGGCGCGCATCACCTGCGAGCGTTTCCGCACGTTGCGGAGCAAGGCCACCGCCAGCACCGATTCGCCCAGCCCCAGCAGCAGCAGTTCGAAGCTGCGGTCGAACGTCAGCGCCGCCGACAGGCCGCTCCACAGCCCCACCGCCAAGGCGGACGACGGCCCCAGCATCAGCGCCGCCAGGATGGTCGGCAGCGCCAGCGGCACGGCGAAAGGCGCCAGCCACGGCGGAATCCAGTTGAGGCCGACGGAAAGATAGCGGTAGAGGCTGGCCAGCGCGATGGCCAGCAGGCCCAGCAGCGCCAGCAGGAGCTTGCGGCGGCCTTTGGAATAGACGCCGGGTTGCGTGCCCTGCAGCCAGCCCGCGCACAGCGCCAGCGCGATCAGCATCAAGGCCGCGTCGCCCATGCGCTTCAGGCGCCGATCGTGCGGCGATTCCAGCTCGGCCGTGCGCCGGTTGTAGGCGTCGATCAGCGCCATCATCTGCGGCGTGACCGTGGCGCCCTCTTCCATGAGCGTGGTGCCCGCCCGGACGGTCATCTCCACGGGCGCGACGCCCCGCTGCGCCTCGGCGCGGCGCTCCTGCGTGAGCGGCTCGTCGTAATCCAAATTGGGCCGCATCGCCGGCCGCGCCAATTCTTCGACCGTCTTGTCCGCAACCTCGATGCCGAGCGCGACCAGCCGGTTCTGGGCTTCCGCCCGGTAGGCATCCAACGCCGCCGCCGCCGTCGGCAAATCCTCCAGCCGGACGTTGCGAAAGACGCGGCGGTCGGCGGTCGACGGCTGGCCGACGTCGATGGCCGGACTGCGCGACACGCCTTGGAACCCGCTGTCCCGATCCACTTCCGACAGGATGCCGTTCAGCCAGACGCCGGACAGGCTGTCCTTGAGCGCCGCCAGCACGTCCAATTCCTTGCCGGCCGGAAAGAGATCCGCCAAGGCGCCGCCGGAAACGGAGAAGCCCAGCAGATCGGCGGCCACCGCCAGATCCGCTTCCAGCGCCTTGGCGACGGCGGCATCCTCCGGCGCGGCTTCGCGCCGCAGAGCGATGGCGCGATCCGCCAGTTTTTCCAAGGAGCGCCACGCGGCCTGCAAGGGCCCCATCTGGATGGAAAAGACCGGCACGACGGTTTCGAGCGCCTGTTGGCGCAGCAATTCCGTCGCCGCCAGGTTCTCGCACTCGAAATCGATGGCGGCCACCACCGTGACCGGCGCGCGCTGGCCTTCCGCCAGACCGGCATAGCGCTGCGGTCCGCCCAGATGGAGGAGTCCCACGCCCGTCAGCCACAGGATCAGCATCAGGCCCAAATTCTGCGCCGCGCGGCCCCTCCGGCGACCGGCGCGAGCCGCGCCTTGGCTGGTCGCGGGCGTTTTCGTCTTTGCGCCGATCCGGAACATCAGCCTGCGCCTCCGTTGCCCGCGCCCTTTTCGCGGCCCTTGTAGGCTTCGATGATTCGCTGCACGAGCGGATGCCGCACCACGTCCGCGCCCGTCAGCCGCACGACGCCGACGCCCGGCACCTTCCGGAGCAGGAATTCCGCTTCCAGCAGGCCCGGCATCTTGTGGGCCGGCAGATCCACCTGCGTGAGATCGCCGTTCACCACCGCCTTGGAACCGAAGCCCAGGCGCGTCAGGAACATCAGCATCTGCTCGCGCGTCGTGTTCTGCGCTTCGTCGAGGATGACGAAGGCGCGATTCAGCGTGCGCCCGCGCATGTAGGCCAGCGGGGCCACTTCGATCACGCCGCGCTCGACCAAGCCCGGCACTTCCTCGGCCGGCATCATCTCGTGCAAGGCGTCGTACAGCGGCCGCAGGTAGGGCAGGATCTTTTGCTGGAGGTCGCCCGGCAGGAAGCCCAGCGCCTCGCCGGCTTCCACGGCGGGCCGCGTGAGGATGATGCGCGACACTTCGTTTTTCAGCAGCGCCGAAACGGCCATGGCCATCGCCAGCCAGGTCTTGCCCGTGCCGGCCGGTCCGAGGCCGATCGTCAATTCGCTGCGGCGGATGGCGTCGAGGAACGCGGCTTGGCCGAACGTGCGCGGAAACACCGGCGCGCGGCCGGGCGCCACGTCGATCCGCATGCCGACCAGCTTGTCCAGATCGGCGCCGCGGCCCTCCACGTAGGCCTGGCGCGCGTAATCCACCGCGTGGCGGTTCAACGGCAAACCGGCGTTTCGGGCCCGCAGCAGCCCGTCCACGAACGCCCCCGCCGCCGCCACCTTGGCAGCCTCGCCTTCGAGCTTCAGCCACAGGTCGCGCGACACCGCCGCGACGCCGAACGCCTGCTCCAGCGCCGGCAGGTATTCCTCGCGCGCGCCCGTCACGTCCTGCGCTTCGCGCGCGTTGTCGAAATGGATGATCCGTTCGGCCATGGGAATCCGCGGAACTAGCCGCCCGCCCCTTCCCGATCCGCCGCCGCGAGTTCGGCGTACGTCGCCGCGAGCGCCTGGGGCACGACGCGCGTCGCCCCCAGCACCGGCATGAAGTTCGTGTCGCCCTCCCAGCGCGGCACCACGTGCAGATGGACGTGGTCCGCCAAACCCGCGCCCGCCGCCGCCCCTTCGTTGACTCCCACGTTGAACCCCTGCGGCCGCATGACCCGTTCCAGCAGGCGTTCGGCCCGGCAGGCCAGCTCCATCAATTCGCCGCGCTCGGCGGCGGTCAGATCCTGCAGCCGCCCCACGTGGCGCAGGGGGGCCGCCATCAGGTGGCCGCCGTTGTAGGGATAGCGATTCAGCAGCAGCAGGCCGGTCGGGCCCCGGTGCACCACCAGGTTTTCGGCGTCGCGGGCCGGCCCCTCCCGGACGATCCGGCAGAGGAAACAATCCGTTTCCTTCGGTTGGCGGATGAACTCCATGCGCCACGGAGCCCACAGGCGATGCGCTGTCTCGAAATCGGTCATTGGCAAGCACTTTACTCCGTTTGGCGCCGGAAAACACCCTAAAAACGCGGCGGCGCCCCCCGTCCATTCCGCGCTGGCCCTCGTCTCGGCTTGGGCCTAGTATGCCTCCCGACCACGATTCGAACATGGAAGCCGCCCCCGCCCAACCCACCTTGCCCGCCAATGCCACCGACGCGATCGGCACCGATCGCATCGGCCGGCTGCTCTTGCGCTATTCCATTCCCGCCATCGTCGGCATGCTCGTGAACGCGCTCTACAACATCGTGGACCGCATGTTCATCGGCTACGGCATCGGCGCGCAGGGCATCGCCGGCGTCACCATCAGCTTTCCGCTGATGATGGCCATGGTCTCGTTCTCGATTCTGGTGGGCGTGGGCGCCAACACGCTCTTTTCGATCCGGATGGGCGAAGGCCGCCGGGACGAAGCCGAGCGCATTCTGGGCAACGCCTTCGGGCTGCTGTTCTTCATCCCGCTGGTCGCCTCGCTCGCCGGGCTGGCCTACCTCGATCCCCTGCTGCGCCTGATGGGCGCCGGCGACGATCTGCTGCCGTACGCCCGGGACTATGCCCGCATCATTTTGTTCGGCATCGCGCTCAGCACCACCGGCCACGGCCTGTCGCATTTCATCCGCTCGGACGGGCATCCCCACGTCTCCATGATCGCCATGCTGATCGGCGCCGTCGCCAACACGATCCTGGATCCCCTCTTCATCTTCGTGTTCCACTGGGGCATGAAAGGCGCCGCTTGGGCCACCGTGATCTCGCAGGCGCTGTCCTTTGCCTGGTGCTTCGGCTATTTCCTGTTGCCGCGGGCCGGCACCCGCCTCCGGCGCCGACACCTGCGCCTGGACTTCCGGCGCATCGTCTGGCCGCTCCTCGGCATCGGGTTCGCGCCGTTCGCGATGAACCTCGCCAACAGCCTGCTCAACGTCGTCCTCAACCGCGGCCTGCGGCACTACGGCGGCGACGCCGCGATCGCCGTCATGGGCATTCTGTCGGCCTACATGAGCGTCATCTTCATGCCCGTGTTCGGCCTTTCGCAGGGCGCCCAGCCCCTGATGGGCTACAACTACGGCGCTCGCAAGTTCGACCGCGTGCGCCACCTCTTCTGGACGTCCGCCGCCGCGGCGACCGGCGTGATGGTCGTCGGGTGGATCGTCAGCCAGTCGTTTCCCGTGGCCATCCTGCGCCTGTTCGTCGCCGCCGACTCGCACCTGATTCCCCTCGGCACGCAGGCCCTGCGCATCTTCTCCCTCGCCTTCCCGATCATCGGATTCCCGATCATGGGCGGCCAATTCTTCCAAGCCATCGGCAAGCCGGTGCCGGCCACGCTGATCGCGCTGTCCCGCCAGATCCTGCTGTTCATTCCCTTCATCCTGGTTTTCCCGCTGTTCTGGGGCCTGCCCGGCATCTACGCCGCCGCGCCCGCCTCCGACGTGCTCACGACGCTGATCGCCCTCCCCCTCGTGCTCCGCCAGCTCCGCGAACTGCGGCGCCGGGAAGAACCGCCGGCCGCACCAGGCGCCGCATGAAGACGTGCGGCACGTGCGGCGAAGAAATCGCCCCCGGTTCGACGGTCTGCCCCTACTGCGAGACCCCGCAGCGCCCCGACCCGGACGACCGCGCCGCCGGCCCCGCCGTCCGCACCATCGACGTCGAAACCGGCCTGCCCACCGTGGCGGAAGCCCTGCGCCGGCTTGCCGCGCAACTCGACCGCGCGCGCGCCGACGGCGTGCGCGTCGTCCGCGTCGTCCACGGCTGGGGTTCCCGCCAAGGCGGCGGCGGCAAGATCCGACCGGCCGTGCGCCAATGGCTTCAGAACCAACTCGACGCCCGGCGCATCCGTTCGATCCTGCCCGGCGACCGCTACGTCCCCGCGCGGCCGGACGGCCGCGACTTTCTCCGCCGGCATCCCGCCCTGCGCGACTCCGAGCGCACCGACCGGGAAAACCCCGGCATCACCTTCGTCGAACCCTGATCCGCGCCGCCTCCGCAGTCGAGCGCCGCCGACGTGCCGCCCCGCACGCGCGCAAAAAAGCGCCGCGGATTGCTCCGCGGCGCCGCAAGGGCCAAGACGAGATCGTCTAGTTCGTGCTGGCCGTCGAGGTGCTGGTGCCCGTCGACGTTTCCGTGCCTTCCGTCGTGTTGGTGCCGGTGGTGGCCGGAATGATCGTGATCGTGACCGCCGGGGCGAACGCATAGATGTCGTCGGCCGCACCCGCCGTGATCTTGGTGCCATCCAGCAAGCGCTCGGTGATGACGCCCTGGTTCACGAGGCCCGACAGCGTGCCGACAATCTTGCCGCCGGAGCCGGAAACCTCGAAGGACGCGATGACCAGATCGCCGTTCGCCGGCAGTTCGCTCTCGTAATACGTGATCTTGGCGTGGGCGCCCTGGGATTCCTCGTCGCCGGACACCTGCGCGATGTCGGTGTTCTGCGCCCCGGAAGTCGATTGCATCTTCTTGATCCGGCCGGCGTAGGAAGCGCCGGTGTTGTCGACGATCGTGAGGTTTTCGCCGGTGTGCTGGACGTTGAACGAGTAGGCATCGACCTGCGTGGTGCTGAATTCGGAGCCGCTTTCATCGGTCACGACCTGGTAGGCGTAGGAAACCGTGATGGGATTCTCGTTGTCGTAGTCGGCGTAGGCCGCATCGATCTCGATCGACCAGGCGCCGGACGCGTAGTTGATGGTGCCGCTGCCGTTGCCGGTGAGGATGCCGTTGGACTGGGCGTCGGACAGGTTGGCGCCGTTGCAGGAAACCGTGACGGAACCCGGCACGATGTTGCCATGGCTCACCACGCCGGACCGGCGGGTGCCGCGAACCGGCATCGTCCAGTTGGACTCGGATTCGCCGTAGACGTTCGTGGCGCCAGGCACGTAGTCCGGATCCAAGGGGATCGTGGTGCTGCCGCGATAGACGCCGCTGAAATTGACCCAGTCGTAGGCCGAGCTCCAGCTTTCCGCGTCGTCGCCCGTTTCCCAACTGCCCCCCGTGACGCCAACGGCCAGCGCCGCCACCCAAATGCCGATCCAAGCCAATCGTTTCATCCTGTCCGATCTCCTTGCTGAATGCCCTACTTTTACGACCATAAACTGTTTGCGCGCACGCCGTCAACGCCATTCGGCGGGGCTCCCGCAGTCGGGGAGCCCCGTCGGCCGGCGCCTACGGGTTGAACCGAATCCGGTAGAACTTCACCCGCGAACCCGGCTCCGCCGGCACGACGTTCGTGTAGGCGCCCGCCAGCGAGAGGTTGGTCTGGAGTTCGTTGCTCCACGAACCGGTGGTCAGATCCGTCGTCGATTCGATCATCACGTTGGTCGAGGCGCCGCCCGCCATCTGGTAGGCCAACGAGTAGTCCACGCCCGAGGTCCGCGGGCTCTGCGTGAAGCTCACCGCCTTGGGCACGACCGGCAGATTGGGATTCAGCGGGTCGTGGGTGCCCAGATTGGCGTACTCGTCGCCGTCCGCAAACCCATCGCCGTCGGTGTCGGCGTTCGTCGGATTCAGGTCGCCGCCGCCCGCGCTGTAGGGATCGTAATCGCCCGGCAGGCCGTCGAGGCCGTTGAAGTTGTAGGTCACTTCGAAGCCGTCGCTCAGGCCATCGCCGTCCGTGTCGGCCACCGCGGGATTCGAACCGCAGAGGGATTCCTGATAGTTGGTCAGACCGTCGCCGTCCGGATCCAGCGCGGCATCCGCGGCGCTCATGGGATCGAGGCCGTTGGCCGCTTCCCACCCGTCGCTCATGCCATCGTCGTCGGAATCCGGATCCAGCGGATTGGTGGGCGGCACGCGCGCCGCTTCCTGGCTGTCGGTCAAGCCGTCGCCGTCCGTGTCGGCCAGCGCGGGATTGGTGCCGTTGGCCACTTCGGTGCCGTCGTTGATGCCATCGCCATCCGTATCGGCCACGATCGGATTGCTGCCGGCCGCCAGTTCCTGCGCGTTGGTCAATCCGTCGGCGTCCGGATTTCCGGCGGCGCCGTTGGCCCCCGTCGCATTCAGCGGCAACAGGCCGTAGGTCACTTCCCAGCCGTCCGGCAGCCCATCGCCGTCCGAGTCCGGATTCAGCGGATTCGTGCCCAGCGTGGCCTCCTGGCCGTCGGTCAACCCGTCGGCATCCGTGTCGGCCACGACCGGATTCGTGCCGGCCGCCTGTTCCTGGACGTTGGTGCGGCCATCGCCGTCCGGATCGCCCGCGGCGCCGTTCGCGCCGGAGGCGCTCATGGCATTCAGGCCGTAGGTGGCTTCCCACTCGTCGGCCAAGCCGTCGGCGTCGGAATCCGCGGAGTTCGGCTTGGTGCCGAGCTGGAACTCCTCGATGTCGAGCAGGCCGTCGCCGTCCGTGTCGGTGTACTGGTTCATGCTGGTGAGGTTGCCGACGAAGGTCTTCTCCCAGATGTCCGGCAGGCCGTCGTTGTCGGCATCGGCGTCGTGGATGGCCAGATCGTTGCCGGACATTTCGGTCGTGCTCTTGAGCTGGATCTTCTTCGCCGAATAGTCCACGGCGTAGATGCTCGTTGCCGCATTCGTGCTGATGCCGCCGCGGCGGCCGATCGTGGCTTCGACCCACACGATGCCGCTGATCGACACCGGCCGGCCCTTGACCAAGCTCCACGCCTCGCCCGAATCCTGCACGCCGTTGGTATTCAGGTCGTGGTAGGCCCGGACATAGTAGTTGCCGATCGGCAAGCCCAGCAATTTGTATCGGAAATTGCCGTCGATCTTGGCGCGCGCCACGGGCCGCTGGTCGAACCCGCTGCCGGAAAACGCCTCGACCACGATGGACGCGTTGGTGGCGAATCCATAGTAGTAGGCGCGGCCGGAGATGAGACCGGCGCCGCCCGACGCGGGGGTCTTCAGATCCACGGTGAAGTTCACCCACGAGCTGCTCGCGCTGGTCCGCGGATTGAAGGCGCGGACCTGGATGCGATATTGTCCGTTGGTGAGCGCGCCCCAACCCGCCAGCAGCGGCAGATCCATTTCGGCGATGCCTTCCCGATCCACGTAGGGCGCGAAGTTCGTGACGTTCAGGATCGTCGCGCCGTTCGTTCCGTTCTGGATCTGGATTTGGATCTGGGTCGTAGCCGGATCGAGCGTCATGCGCAGTTTTTCATGCGCATAGAGCACCGTGCCCATCGGGCTGGAGATCACCGGCGCCGCCAAGGTTGCCGGATAGTCTACGGTGTTGGTGCCCGTAGCGACCAACGCGTTGTACGAGTTGCGGACCTGCCAGGTGTACGTGCCGTACATCGCGCCGGTGGCCATGGCGGCATTGACGCCGGTGGCGTTCCGGAAGTCGAATTCATGCAGGTAGTTGCGGTTCGCCGAGCAGCCGCCGCGGGTCGTCTCGTAGACGATCGTGCCGCCGCGCAGCACGCGCACGTTGTAGGTCGCGGTTTCCGTGGCGTTCGAACCGCCGCTCTCCGGATCCCAACCGATGCGCGCAAAGCCGCCGCCCGTCTCCCGCAGGGCGATGTCGACCGTGGCTTCGCCCCAGCTGATGTTGTCCGGAGTGTATTCGCCGAAACCCATCGGCTCCGTCTCGTCCCACTGG